>JAJZAM010000294.1 GCA_021799445.1 Actinomycetes bacterium | reverse complement strand
GGTTACCCTCAGCTGCCAGAGCGTTTAGGACACGGCGCAGCTTCCACACCTGCTGAAGCTGTCCCCGCTCGAAGAGGAGCTCCTCGTGGCGAGTGGACGAAGCGTTGACGTCGATAGCAGGGTAGATTCTGCGCTCAGCCAGCCGCCGATCCAGGCGAAGCTCCATGTTTCCAGTACCTTTAAACTCTTCGAATATCACTTCATCCATCCTGCTGCCGGTCTCTACGAGGGCGGTCGCAAGGATGGTCAACGATCCTCCCTCCTCGATATTCCGTGCCGCCCCGAAGAACTTTTTGGGAGGATAAAGAGCGGCGGTGTCGATGCCACCCGACATGATACGGCCCGACGGGGGCGCACCGAGGTTGTAAGCACGGGCCAGCCTGGTGATGCCGTCGAGGATTATCACCACATCCTTGCCCATCTCGACCATCCGCTTCGCACGCTCCAGAGCCAACTCGGCTACTGCTATGTGCTCCTCGACGGGACGGTCGAACGTGGATGATATGACCTCGCCTTTCACGGAGCGGATCATGTCCGTGACCTCTTCGGGACGCTCGTCGACGAGGAGCACCATCAGATGGACTTCTGGATTGTTGACCTCGATGCAGTGGGCTATCTGCTTGAGGATGGTGGTCTTGCCCGCCTTGGGAGGAGAGACAATCATCCCCCGCTGACCCTTGCCTATAGGAGAGATCAGGTCGATGATCCGGGCCGTGTCGTTATCGGGATGGGTTGGCAACTCCAACTTGAGGCGGGTGTCCGGAAATAGAGGGGTGAGAGCTTCGAAGCGAGGCCTGTTGCGGGCGTCGTCAGGGCTCAGGCCTGAAATGGTGTCAATGCGCAGAAGCGCCGGGAACTTTTCGTTGCCACCGGCCGGCCTGGCAGCACCTTCGATGTGGTCGCCCCGCCTCAACGAGAAGCGACGCACCTGGCTGATGGATACGTAGATGTCACCTGGTCCGGAAAGGAACCCGCGTGTGCGAAGGAAACCGTACCCCTCGTCTCGCAGGTCCAGGTAGCCGGAAACAGCGATCGGATCGCCGTTGAAAGGAACGTCTGCGCTCTGGCCGGGCAGGTCCCTCTCGGAGCGGTCGAAGCGGTCACGGCCGCGGCGGCGACGACCCCGGCGGTTACCTTGGTCTCCTTCGCCTCCTTGGGCGTCGTCGCCGAACGCCTCCTCACGCTCACCGGACCCATTCCTCGCCACCTGCCTTGCGGCGTCAGGCCGGCCGACTGGATTGGACAAAGTCCTGTCCCCGCTCACAACGCCACCCGTAGCAGGGGCGTGGCGTACTTCTGAGCCTGTTAGCCCAGCGGCCGGAGTGGGGTTGAACTGCGCCCCCGGTCCAGCGGGACGACTGTGAGCGGGCCCGCGCGAATCAGCAGCCGGCAAAGACGTGGACGGCCTAAAAGGGGCGGCGACCCGCTCCGCCTGGGAAGTCGAAGAGGAAGCCAAAGCCTGTGAAGGTGCCGCCGGCCTGCCCTGAAACTCCCGCTGGGGGATTGCAGAGTCAGTCGGTGCGCTAGCGACCGATCTTGGGGGTGTTGCCCGCCCGGCGCGCCCGGTGGGAGCAGCCTCCGCGGCCGCCTCGCCATCAGTGCTCGACGCAGGCGAAGACGGCGACTCGGTTTGAAGGCCGCGGGGCTCCAGCCCCAGCTGTAAAGGAGCCTGCAGGGGACGTTCCGGCTCTTCGCGAACCTCCTCTGCCAGGTCTTCAACGGGCTGCGACTGTGGCTGGCGGGAACGGGGCCTCCGCCTTGGCGCGCCCGCCGGGGCATCCCCGTTTGCAGAGGCCGTGGCCGACACGGCCGACGAGGAGGGCCTCGGCTCTGCAGCGGACGAATCGACTTCGATCCCGGTCGCAACCAGAATTTGGCTGATGATGTCGGCCTTCTTAGCCCGGCTCGTCGGCGACACGCCGAGCGCTCCGGCGATGGCGACTAGCTCGTCACGGTCTTTGGCTTGCAGTACCGAGCGTTCGAGCTGCGGTTCGCTCATGGACAACCTCGCGGGTGCTGACCTCGAAAAAGTGGAGGAAAAAAGTGGGGACGGTCAGGCTCAGCTTCCTACGTTCTTTCGAACGGGCAGAAGCAGGCAGGTGCATAAAGCCGCCTGGAACCAGGTTCCGTCGCTGCATCGGGAACCCGATCAACGAACCTCGGCGGCGCACCGTCGATGGGGGGCCAACGACGACCGCCTCATGGTAGCAGGAAGCGGGAGCGCTCAAGTCAGCGGCGGCGCCCACCCCTGCTCGCGGCCGTGGAACCGGTTAGATGCCGGCTTTACGTCCGGCTGTTCACAAGTCGAGCTCGGCTCTCACAGCGTCGATCTCAGCCTCAACTGCCGTGGGAACGGCGATCTGGCCGATCGCCACGTCAGGGTCCTTGAGGCCGTGGCCGGTCAGTACGCACACGACCGTCGAGCCAGGTTCGACCCCGACCTTTACCAGCCCAGCCACCGACGCAGCCGATGCCGGCTCGCAGAACACGGACTCCTCCTGGGCAAGGTAGCGGTATGCATCGAGGATCTCGTCGTCGGTGACTGACCCAATGGCCCCGCCGGACTCGCTAGCGGCGGATGTCGCCCCATACCACGAAGCCGGCTTACCGATCCTTATCGCCGTGGCGACGGTCTCGGGGTTCTCCACGGGTCGTCCCAGCACCAAAGGAGCAGCCCCAGCCGCCTGGAAACCCATCATTCTGGGCAACCTTGACAGCATCCCAGCATCCTGATACTCCCTGTAGCCCTTCCAGTAGGCGGTTATGTTTCCGGCGTTGCCGACCGGGATGAAGTGGTAGTCGGGGGCCTCGCCTAGCACGTCAACTATCTCGAAGGCGGCAGTCTTCTGACCCTCGATGCGGTAAGGGTTGATCGAGTTGACGACAGTTACAGGCGCTTCTTCGCCTAAAGTCCGGACAATGTCCAACGCTACGTCGAAGTTGGCTCTGATCTGCAGGACCCGTGCTCCGTGGATCAACGCCTGCGCGAGCTTGCCGAGAGCGATGTAGCCCTCAGGGA
>JAJZAM010000293.1 GCA_021799445.1 Actinomycetes bacterium | reverse complement strand
CAGCGACGCCGCAACCAAAGGTCCATCTCGCCAGCTGGCCGTCAGCCCGCCGCCACGCCAAGACGAGCAGGACCCCCGCGGTGGCTGCGGCGAGGTAGAGCCCCCAGTAGTGGGTGTAGATCAAAGCTGCGAACGCGACCGTTGCGCCGAACGCGTCGAGAAGACGGCGATCACGGGCCGCCCTCCACGCAAAAGCGCATGCGAAGATCGAGATGACGATGACAAGCGTGTACATCCGTGTCTCCGTCGAATACCAGTTCAGGTACGGGTTCGTCGCCATCAAAGCCGCCGCCGCAACCCCAGCCCGCCTGTCGAAGAGCGTCCTGGCCGCCCAGTAGCCGGCCGGAACCGTCGCGAGAGAAATTAACAGCGACAGCGTGTGAGTGGCGTCCGGCGAGTTGCCGAAGACTTCAAGCCAGAAGTGGAGCATGAAGTACCAAAGGGGCGGGGATCCGTCGTGGCGTAAGAGCCCGGGGATCTGACCCAGCCGGTGGGAGGCTATGCCGACGCTGATCGTCTCGTCGATCCAGTAGGCCCGACCGAGGTTCGGAACCCGCAAGATGAAAGCCAGGATCGTCAACCCCGCTACGACTATTTTGTCGTCGCTGAGCCAACCTGGCAGCCGTCCCCGTGGGCTGTAAATCTGGATTTCCGAGGATGTGTCGGGAACGGTCGAAGCGGAGATTATCCCCGGAGTTTCGGGCACCCGCCAACGGTAGTGCCTGCCCGCCGCCGAGTCGGGTCAGGCGCTCGAAATTCCCCTCAGGGAGATTCGGTCACTCACGCGGTGCGAGTCGACGCGGCGCTTGACAGTCCGAGCTCGACGGTGCTCACCTGGCGCATCTCCACTTTGCGGATCTTGCCGGTCACCGTCATGGGGAAAGAGTCGCATATGCGCACGTAGCGAGGGATCTTGTGGTGAGCGATCTTCCCGCTGCAGAACTCTGCCAGGCCGGCAGAGTCGAGCGGTTGCGCGCCCGGGCGTAGCTGTATCCAAGCGACGAGCTCCTCCCCGTAGGTGGGGTCGGGTACGCCTACGACGGCTACGTCGGCAATAGCGGGGTGAGTGTAGAGGAACTCTTCGATCTCCCGGGGGTAGATGTTCTCCCCGCCTCGTATGACCATGTCTTTGATCCGCCCGACGATGTTCACGTACCCGTCGTCGCGCATCACGGCCAGGTCCCCGGTGTGCATCCACCCGGCGGCGTCTATCACCTCGGCGGTCTTGTCCGGCTCGTCCCAGTACCCGGACATAACCGAGTAGCCGCGTGTGCACAGCTCGCCCGTGGCGCCCCGGGCGACTGTGAGGCCGCTAGCGGGGTCGACGATCTTTATCTCGATGTGCGGCATGACCCGCCCTACCGTCTCCGTGCGTCGCTCCAGGTCGTCGTCGCGGCGGGTTTGGGTGGACACAGGAGAGGTCTCGGTCATGCCGTAAGCTATGCCGACTTCGCTCATGTGCATCTCGGACTGGACGCGTTTCATAACCTCGACCGGGCAGGGCGAGCCTGCCATCAGGCCGGTGCGAAGCGACGAAAGGTCGAATGAGGCGAAGTTGTCGACTCCGAGCTCGGCGATGAACATCGTCGGAACGCCGTAGAGGGACGTCGCCCTTTCGGCCTGAACGGCTTTGAGAGTCGCCTCGGGGTCGAACAGTGGAGCGGGGATCACGATCGCCGAGCCGTGAGATGTCGCCCCAAGGTTGCCCATAACCATCCCAAAGCAGTGGTAGAACGGGACCGGCAGGCACACCCGATCCTCGACGGTGTAGCCGAGAAGCTCTGCCACGAAGAACCCGTTGTTCAAGATGTTGTGGTGTGTGAGCGTAGCGCCCTTGGGGAAGCCGGTGGTGCCGGAGGTGTACTGGATGTTGATCGGGTCGTCGAAAGAGAGGCCCGCGCCGACGGCGTCGAGAGCTTCGGCGCTCACCGACTCCGACGCGGACTCGAAGCGGTCCCAGCTGCCGTCGCCTATGAAAACGACGTCCTCGAGGCCGTCCAGCGCCGGGCGGACCTGCTCGGCCATCGCACGGTAGTCGCTGTGACGGTAAGAGGTGGCAGAAAAGAGCAGTCTGGCGCCTGACTGGCGCAGTACGAACTCCAACTCCGATGTTCGATAAGCCGGGTTGACATTGACCAGGACAGCTCCCACCATGGCAGTCGCGTACTGCAAGGCCACCCACTCGGCGCAGTTGGGGGACCAAAGGGCAACCCTGTCCCCTTTCTCAACGCCAGCGCCGAGAAGGGCTCGGGCTACTTTGCGGGTCCATTCTAGGAGCCCCGGGTAGTCCCAGCGGCGCCCCGTAGCGCACTCGACAAGGGCCGGGGCGTTCCCGACCCGCCGTGCCGTCGCCGCAAGGTTCGCTCCTATCGTCTCTCCCAGAAGCGGCACCGTAGAAGTTCCGTGAGCGTATGACAACCCTGCCATGTCGTCCCTCCCTGATCTTGCCGAGGATCCCGGCGGTGACCTCCAACTCGATGCTAGTGCCGGTGCGTGCTAACTCTTTGCGGGAGTGCCGGCTCCGGCCTCGGCGAAAGCGGCCACCCCGGAGTCGGTGGGTACGACGACGAGGCCGTCGAGCACGGCGGGTGAGGCGAAGTTAGGTACCCGCCGGCCGACGTCGAGCTTGTAGAGCACGGCACCGTTGGAAGGGTCGAGCTCCTCTAGAGTCCCGGTCGGGTAGCGCAGCGACCAAAGCCCGGCCCCGGCGAGCACTACCGTCGAATTGGAAGAGCCGGCGTGCCAACCAGTCCGCATAGCCGACAGGTCCACCTGCTGGATCCCTCCCGCGCGGCATGGTACGTACACGCTGTCTGTCGCCGGATCCCATGCCCCGCCCCCGTCAGGGTCGCTGGAGCAGACCCGACCCGCGATCGGCGCAACCTGTGACAGGTTTGCTTGGCGCAGGAGATACCCGATGTCGGTCTTGCCGACTGCGAACACGTCGCCGTCGGGAAGCAGGATCGGGCCGCCGGTGGACAGGTCCATGTCGCCTGTCGCCGCCGGATCCCGGAACCAAGCCA
>JAJZAM010000292.1 GCA_021799445.1 Actinomycetes bacterium | reverse complement strand
CGAACCGCCCCCTCCCGGAACTCCTTATCGTATTTCCGACGAACCTCAGACATGATCACTCCTTATAGTGCATGCCTCCACACTTCCAGGGGAATTTCAATCTGCCTGACCCCTACCACGCGTTCCGCCTACACCAAAACCCCGGCCTGCCCTAGCTCATAAGTGCCAACTACGAGCAAGGAAAGCGAGTGTCGGCCGAGGGCGACGTGAGGATGATCACGAAGCTGTTCGGGGTGTTCAGCCGCGGCGACGTCGAGAGCATCCTGGCCGCTCTGACAGATGATTTCGACTGGCAGGGGCCCGTGAGCGAGCACGCTGGGTGCCTGGCGTGGGGCGGGCGGCGCCGAGGCCGTGAGCAGGTGGCCGAGTACTTCCGCGGGTTTGCAGCCACCTCCCGATGGCACCCGATGGAGGATGCAATTTTCACGGCAGCCGATCACGGCGTGGTGGTTGAGGGCCGCAACCGCAACGAGGCGCGCTCAACGGGGCGCTCCTACGAGCACCAATGGGTGATGGTCTTCACCATCACCGACGGGCGGATAGCCCGGTTCCGCCATTACTACGACCCGGCCGACATTACACGCGCCCACGAGTGATAGTGATTGCGCATAGGTGTTTACCGCAAGGTGAATCGGCTCCCAAGTGTCTGCACAGGTGGACATCCGCTGCCAACGCGGATCCGGTAGTCGGCATCCTCAGTGGTTGCCGGCGTTAGGCGCCAGCACTGACCCCGGCTGGCCCTTAGCCGTCTGCTATGGCTAAGCCTCAACATCAGCGAGCAGACCGAGACGGCGGGCGACCACGGCGAGCCGTTTGTCCGCCGTCCACAGCCGAGCGTCCGCAGTGAGTCGCGTTGCGGCGAGAAGCTGGACGTCGACGTAGCCAACACCCAGCCCGTAGAGCTGCTCGGCCTCGATCAAGCCGAGCACCTCGGCGTCGGTGGCGATCTCGGCCGACGGTAAACCGGTCAGCAGACCCAGGATCTCATGCCGCTGGGACAGGTGGCCGAGGGCCAGTTCGCTTGTCACCCACGGGTGGGCGAGCACCAAGCCGTGGTCGAGTAGGTGGGCCAAGGCCGGCTCGCCAACCCGGAGATGGTCCACCCACACGGAGGTGTCGACCAGGATCACCGAGGCTCAGGGCGACGGCGAGGCGGCACCGTCGCTTCACGCTCACTGCCACCTAGCCGGGCTAGGCGCCGAGCGCTTTCCCTTTCGATCAACGCCCTCAGCGCTTCGCGCACCAAGGCGCTCTTCTCGGAGGTCCCGGTAAGACGCTGAGCCTCGGCGAGAAGGTCGTCATCAAGAGCAATGGTAGTCCTCATGGCCACCTCCCAGGCACGAAAATCAACATCATCCGATGATCTTAGCCGTGCCGTCAACGGGTTACACGTCGGCGGCCGGGAAACCTGAAAGCCGTGTCCGAAGCCTACGGTACGGAAAAAATTCGGCCTTACACGTCCTGGCGCCGAGGCCAAGGAGGCGACTTCGCGAGCTTGGGACGGCCGAGCGACCACGCCGTCACCTTCACACCCCGCTGGTCGATGTGCACCCTGGCACACGCGACCCCGGCCACCAGGTACAACCCGTCGGGCGCGCCGAGGACGGCGAACATCCCCCAAGTGATCCAGCGCCGGGCGGTCACGCCATCGCCTCCCTCAACAGCTCGGCGGCTTCGTCGGGCTTGAGGCCGAAGCCCGCACCCGGTCGGCCAGCTCCTCCACCAGTTCGGCCAGGGCAGCGCTAGCTCGTGATCGGTTCGCCACTACCACCGCCGCCCCGACTGCGGTGCATGCTCACCAGGCCCTCTGCGCGAAAGCTCTGGTAGGCCCGGAGCACTGTGTGCATGTTCGCTCCCAGCCGAGCTGGGAGCTCCCGGGGCGGGGGCGGTCACCGGGACGAACGGATCCGTCGGCTATCGCCCGTCGAAGACCGACCGCGATCTGTTCGAACAACGCGAAGCCGCTCTGGGTGTCTCCTCGTATCAGCACAGTTCTACTTGCACTAGAACTCTGCTGCGTCGTCAAGCCTGCCCGCCGTCTGCTTGTCGGCAGAACCGGATCGCTTCGCGCCGGGCTCTCCTGCGGGCTGGCACTGCAGCTCGTCACAGCCAAGGATCAACATTCGGCGTATCCGAGAAGCTCGTTAACCTGGGGAAGTGCCGCAACCCTGTCGCTGATTTGCTGAAATGAGCAGGTGAACGTGATCGGTGCGCTGTGGGGCGGTGCCGTCGTGGCAGTAGTGGCAGTAGTGGCGGCGGTCGCGGGCTGTTGGGTGGCAGCTGTCCTGCACTCGGTGCCCGCTGCAACAGGCGACCCGGAGGTGGCCATGGAGCTCGATGGCCTCGCTGGTCGGCGCACCCGGCGTCTGGCCGTCGCGGTTGTGGACCTCGATGCCGTCGCTTCGGTTCGCTCGGCGTTCATCCGCGCAGACGTCCGCACCCGCTTCGAGGTCGGATCGGTCACCAAGGCGCTCACCGGGATGCTTCTCGCCGACGCTATCGACCGGCGCGAGCTGTCGATGGACACGACGGTGGGCGAGGTCTTGCCGCCGTTGCGGGCTCGGAGATCTCCACGGTGAGCGTCCGGGAGCTCTGCACGCACACCTCGGGGCTGCCGAAGTTGCCTATGGATGTGGGTATGGTGACCCGTGCCGTGCTGTTTGCAATACTCGGGCTCGACCCCTACCGGGGAACCAGCCCGGGTCGTGTCGTCGCCGTCGCCGCCAGGCAGCACCTTCGCCGGCGAGGAAGTTTCGTCTACTCCAACCTCGGTGCTGCGCTGCTCGGCCAGCTCATCGCAGAGCGTGCGGGTCGTGACTTCGCTTCGCTTCTTGGCGAACGGGTCCTTTCGCCCCTCGCCATGTCTTTTGCCGCGGTGGCGACTCCGCACGACAAGGCCTCCCACGGTTGGTCGGCTACGGGCCTGCCGCGCCAGGCGTGGGTCCTCGGAGGCTACGCCCCCGCTGGAGGCGTCATCGCCACGATCGAGGACATGGCGAAGCTGGCGACCGCCTTGTTGGATCGCAGCGC
>JAJZAM010000050.1 GCA_021799445.1 Actinomycetes bacterium | reverse complement strand
ATGTAGAACCCGATCACCTTGCCGTGTCGGTTGACAGCGATCGCTTCCGAGCCGGAGAGGTACGTGCTGGCGTTGTTGCGGAACTCACGGACGCCGACACTCTTCACTTTGGCCATTGTCTCGTTTGTTTGCAAAATGTAGCGCCTTCTCGTGGCATCAGTCAGCACCGCTGATGAGTCGTACGTCGGCCTCGTCGGCACCCAAGCCGTCGGAACGGCTTCACTCCTGACCGGGAGCTTCCCGTGGCATCGTGGACAGTTCGGTTATGTTTCTACCTGGTTGGACCTTGCTGTCTGGTGACCGACGGATGACGTCGAGTCACAAGCACTATGCTGCGGCGACTGTTACCGAAGTTGAGTTGCGCCTATGGATTTTCACACTTCTGGTGTCGCCAGCGCAGCGGAGTGCTTCCTAGCCTAGACGCATCCGTTGTCCGACCTGGTGGCCCTTCCCTCACGCAGGGTCCCAGACGGGGCGCTGATCGCACGGCCGTCGGGATCCTTTAAACACCAGGCTCCAAACACCAGGCGCCAGCAGCGAGGGGCCGGGCGCTTCGAAACGCCACGAGTGGGGCAAGGGCTTTACTCGACTCGTGTTTAAAGTCCTTGACAGGGCCTGACACCAACGCTATTCTAAAAGTGATCGGATCACTGGATGATCCGTAGACCCGATTATATGGAGGGGAAAGGTGGCTTTCTCACCTGAAGGATTGCACCGCGAATCCTTGTCACAGCAGGTGGCGGACCAGGTCGTCGAGTTCATTCGCCGGTCCGGGCTGTCCGAAGGCGACTCCCTTCCCCCGACACGGGAGCTAGCGCGCCTTTTCGGGGTGAACACCGGTACTCTGCGCGAGGCGCTGCGCCAGCTCGAAGCTACCGGAGGATTGTCTCTGCGTCACGGTTCGGGAGTATACGTAGGGCCGAATCTGGACAGGTTGGTTATGGCTAACCCTACGAGTGTGACTGTCAGCCTTGAGACGGCGGTCGTTTTGATACGAGCTCGTCTGGCGATAGAGCCGCGCATTGCTGCTTTGGCTGCGGTACATCGAAGCGACCAAGACGTACGCCTGTTACGAGAGGCTCTCAGCGTTGCGAGCACACCTCCGGATCCGGTTCCGCATAAGTCGTCCAAGCCGAACTTCCATCGCGTCTTGGCTCGCGCTTCGGGAAATCAGATTTTAGCTGAGATCATCGATTCTCTGCTGACCGTGCACCGTGTCGAGCAGCACACGATCAGGGTCGTCTACTCAGACCGCAAGAAGGACTTCGAACAGCACTCAGCAATCTACGAGGCGGTCCGTGACGGCGACCCTGACCTGTCTTTCAGTTTAACAGAAGAGCACCTCGCCGACATTCTCACCGTTGCGGAGGGTGCGTTATCAGCGAAGGACCATCCAGCGGGCGTGATGGCGAGCCGGGAATAGCCGGCCCGACAATAACCGGCCCGGGAATGGCCGGCCGATTGGGGCATTCCCGGCGACAAACAGCGATTACGTCTTTGACACTAGGAGACCACGTGACTAACAGACTTGACCATCTAACTTGGAATGACATCGACCAACGCCGGGAGATGTCACCCCTTGTGATCATCCCGGTCGGCTCTTGCGAACAGCACGGCCCCGCTCTTGCGCTTTGCACTGACACCGAACGGGCTAGAGCCTTCGCCGAGTTGCTCGCGGAACGGATCGAACCGTTGGCGCTCGTCGCTCCCACAGTTCCGGTCGGCGTGTCCGAGCACCACATGGGCTTTCCCGGAACACTCACCGTGAATCCAGTTACGTTCGTGCAGTTCGTGTTCGAGATCGTCGAAAGCCTAGCCCGGCACGGGTGGCGTCGCATGTTCGTCCTCAACGGCCACGGCGGCAACGACGCCGCCCTCGGCGTCCTGTCGACGAGGATAATGCGGGAATTGCCTGACATATGCTTCGCATGGTCAGGGATAAGTCCGCTCGTCACAGACGTGTCCGCCGATCACAGCACCAGCGTTTTGCGCGGCCACTCCTGCGAGCTGGAGACGTCCCAGGCGATGTACTTGGCGCCGGAGATCGTTCGATCCGACCGGCTACAAGCGGGGACGTCTGAGCGCTCCCAGCTCACATCCCAAGCGGCGCTCTCAAGGTCACGGCGGGCCATTCATTATCCACTGCCGTACGACCGTGTCACCCCTACCGGGGCGCTGGGTGACGCGCGATCGGCTAACGCCGAGCTCGGCAAGCTGCTGATCGAGACAGCTGCCGACAGGCTCGTCCCGTTCCTCGTCGAATTCGCAAGCTCCGAACCAGCTCCACCAGCTGCTTCTATCAGCACTCGAGCCGGCACCACCTCTTAGCTCTCGGCGCTGACCGTCTGAAACGGTCCCCATGCTTCTACGACATCCCAATGACGAAAGGACAAATAATGAGCACAACACGCAACCAGACCAGAAGTCCCAGTTTTATCGCCCGGTCAGTCGCTGCCCTGGTGATCGGGGGTGGACTACTTGCAGCCTGCTCCTCCTCGACGCAGGCTAGCACCAAAAGCTCCAGCCCGAACCTGGGCACGATCAAACCAGGCGAAATGATCGTAGCGATACGATCCGGCGACAAGCCTGCATCCTACGTGTCCAATGGTCACGCCGCCGGTTATCAGATAGACCAGCTTCGAGCCATGGCGGCTCTCATGCACCTGACGCCGAAATTCATAACCGTCGCGTTCGACAGCCAAGTTCCCGGAGTCCAAGACGGACGTTACGACACGACTATCGGCGCTCTCGACACACCAGCGAGGGCCAAGGTGGTGGGCTTTACCACCCCGACCGATTACGTCTTCGCCCAGCTGATCAGCCGGAAATCCGACCCGCTTGCGACTGTCAACGACGCCGCCGGCCACTCGGTGGCGATAACCGCTGGAAGTGCTCTGATACCGCTCCTGCAAAGCAAAGTACCGACCGTGACGATAAAAGAGTTCCCGAGCATCGCAGCAAGCGCCGTGGCCTTGGAAACAGGCCAAGTGCAAGGATTGTTCACAGGACCGTTGACAACCAAGCAGCTGCTTTCGGAGCACAGCGATTTCACCGCCACTCAGGTTATCCCGATCGGCTACACCGCCCTCCCCTACAGGAAAGGTGACACCGTGTTCGGCGACGCTTTGAACAAAGCATTGGCGACGGTTATGGAGAACGGCACCTTTACACGCCTCTTCAAGGAAGCCGAACCCGGGCAGAAGATACCGACGCAGCTGCTGAAGCTCTACCCCGGCATGCCTCAAACCTGATTCGAGGAGACCGGTCTTCCAATGAGTATCGGCGTCACGCGAATAGCAGACACGTTCTTCGATCTGCGAATACTTCAGAGGGTCTTCCCCCAGCTCATCGAGACCGGCCTTCCCAATACGCTGATCCTCTCAGTCGGGGCTATGGCCGTCGGGCTAGTGGCAGGTCTCATCTTCGCATTGGTCCTGCTCTCCAAACGGCCATGGGTCAGAGCGATAGGACGAACCTACGTCAATATCTTCAGGGGCATTCCTCACATCGTGAGTATCTACATTATCGGTGAGGGCCTGCCCCTTGCTGGGATCTCGATTTTCGGTTCTAACACTTACCTCTACGCGATGCTTGCAATTGGCATCGTCGAGGGTTCGTACATATCCGAGATTCTAAGATCAGGAATACGGGGTATCGCCAAGGGCCAGTTCGAAGCGGGCGAAGGTGTTGGAATGACACATAGCCAGGTGATGCGTCACGTGATCCTACCGCAAGCCGCTCGTAACATCCTCCCTGCCCTCACAGGACAACTGAACCTGGTCATCAAGAACACGGCTCTGGTGTTCCTGCTAGGCCTCGGAGTCAACCAGCGTGAACTGTTCTCCATCGCCCAGGACAGCTCGTCTAACAACGCTTCGCTAACACCGTTCGTGGCGGCGGGCATCATGTACTTGGCGATCACCCTACCGTTGAGCTACTTCGTCACTCGCCTCGACCGTCGGATGGGAAGAGGAGGTGGGCGCGTTCGTGGAGTATCGAAGAACCGTGATTTCATGGCGCCCGACTTCCCAACGGAGCCGCTCGAGCACACATCCATGTCCACTGGAGGTGCGGGATGATACAAGAAGCCGGCGAGACGTCGCTGACGTCGGATATCCGCTTCGAGCACGTCTCGAAGAGCTTCGGACGTCGCAGGATCCTCGATGACATCAACCTGCTACTCCCGGCTGGGACCACAACGTGTCTGATCGGTCCGTCCGGATCCGGCAAGACGACACTACTGCGCTGCGTAAACCGTCTTGAAACCCCCGACAGCGGACGGATCTTCGTGGGTGCGATCGAGGTGACCGACCCGCACATTCCTCTGTCGCAGGTACGCTCGGAGATAGGGATCGTCTTTCAGAACTTCAACCTTTTCCCCCACCTGAGCGCCGCTGACAACGTTTCCCTCGGGCCGCGCGTGGTCCGCAAATTGCCACAGTCTGAGGCTACCGAAGAGGCCCTTAGACAACTCGAACGGGTCGGACTCGGCCAGTTCGCTGCTTCCCGCCCTCTCCAGCTCTCCGGTGGCCAGCAGC
This sequence comes from Actinomycetes bacterium, assembly GCA_021799445.1. Lineage (GTDB taxonomy): Bacteria > Actinomycetota > Acidimicrobiia > Acidimicrobiales > Palsa-688 > JAJZAM01. The sequence continues at coordinate 10,078 of JAJZAM010000050.1, read as the reverse complement.
AGCGGGTGGCCATAGCCCGCGCGCTTGCGATGAAACCACGCGCCCTGCTCTTCGACGAGCCCACTTCTGCCCTTGACCCTGAACTGGTCCACGAAGTGCTTGAGGTCATGGAAGACCTCAGCCGCGAGGAGATCACCCTCATCGTCGCAACTCACGAGATGCGCTTTGCCCAACGCGTGGCTGACAACGTCGTGTTCCTCGACGGCGGTCAGATCGTCGAACAAGGACCACCCCAGCAAGTCTTGACGTCACCCACCAGCACCCGCCTCAAAAGCTTCTTGAGCCGAGTCAACCTTTGATACTTCAGCCTGTGGTCGGCTCGAGCGACTCGGCAAACTAGCCTTCCAAGCGAGTGCCGTGACCCGGCCAATAGTATCTGGGAGCTGATGTAGCCGAACATCGACGGCGAGGAGAGGATATGGCGTCGACAGCCGGTTGGGACTCGCTTTGGAACGGCGCCCGGTGGATATGGGCGTCGCCTCCCCCTAAACGCCCAGCCTTGGGCTTCCTTGAGCCACAGATACCCAGCCGCGAAACCTGGAACAGGTGGTGCGTTCTACGCCGGAGTTTTCGCTTGGACGCAGTACCTACCCACGTTCCGGCGAGGATGACGGGCGACTCCCGCTACGTGGCCTACCTCAACGGCGAGGAGATAGCCCGCGGTCCGGCTCGCTCCGCCCCCCCACGACTGACCTACGCCGAGAGGGACCTTTCGAAAGGACTACGAGTCGGGTTCAACGTTATATCGGTAATGGTCCGCTTCTACGGCCACCCGACGCCCTGGTGGCTGCCACGACGAGCGAGCCAGGAGGTCGGCTACGGTGGATTCCTGTTCGAGGCCCCCGCCATCGAAGTGGTTTCCAACGGCGACTGGCGAACCCTGCCGGAGTTCGGCGAGCCCGACACCTACGACGGATCACCCGACGCACCGGTCGCCGAGGTTCGCGACGCAACCCGGATCCCAGCCGGCTGGGCCGAGGTGGACTTCGACGATTCTGCTTGGGGGCGGGCGGTGGAGCTCGCCGGAGGTGACTGGCTGCCAGAGCAAGGACATGGGGCGATCACCGTCACCACCCCGTGGATCTCCCCGGACAACCTCCCTACTCCAACGACCATCCCAGTGAGCCTGCAACCGATAGGCGACATTCCGATAGCCCCATCGGACGCCACAGACCCCGTCGAAGCCGCGATTTACGCCATCGGCTTCGGCCCGGAAACCGACGACTCGCCTAGGCCCGAGCCGGGACCCGACGGGGTCACCCTGAAAATGTTCGACGCGGGCGGGATCACCGTGGGAACACCCTGGGTCCGAGTCAAAGGGGTACGAGGTGCGTTAGTAGACCTCCTCGGAGCCGAGGAGCTTCGACCGGACGGCACGGCGGAGCTGCGACCCCGTCGTTTCGCCGCCCGCTACCGTCTCGCAGGAGACGGCATCGAACGCTTCGAGTCTTTCGAGCGGGTCGGCTGCCGCTTCGTCGGCGCGATAGTTCGAGGTGAGGCGGAGATCTTGGAGGTCGGGGCTGTCGAACGCCGCCACCCGCGCAGCGGACACGCCCGCTTCGAATGCGACGACGCAGACCTCGTGAAGCTCTGGGAGGCAGGCGCGCGAACCCTCGACGTGTGCAGCTTGGACACGCTGGTCGACTGCCCGGGAAGGGAGCAGCGGACCTGGGTCGGTGACGCCTACGTCGAGAACTTGGTGAGCTTCGTTGTCAACGAGGACCACTCTTTGATCCGACGGACCATAGAAGTGTGCGCAGAGAGCCTCCGAGGCGACGACCTGCTATCCCAAGCCGCAGCTGGCGACGTCGAGCTGTGGGCTCAGACGATCCCGGACTACTCCCTTCACTGGGTGCGGTCCCTCGCCCGCTACGCCGAGTACACGGCGGACTTGGACTTCGTGGCCGACCAGGACTGGGTTGCACGCCGGATCCTGAACGCGTTCGAGCGTTACCGGGGCAGGGACGGATTCCTGGCGGCGGTTCCCGGTTACACCCTCATCGACTGGGCATGGATCCGCCGGGACCCGTGGGTCGCACACCCGCTCGACGCCTTGTACTGTCTCGCGCTGACCGATCACGCCAACCTGTTAGAAACCCGCGGCGTGGACCCCGAGCGCGTGGCGTGGGAACGGAACCTGGCCGCCCAAACGCGCCTGGCGCTGCGCCGTCTCTGGGACCCGGACCGGGGGATCCTGCAAGAGACCCCTACGTGCAAGGCGGTCAGCCAGCATATGAACGCTCTCGGCGTGCTGTGCGGCACCATTACAGCCAGCGAAGCTTCCAGGGCCCTCGCATACACCCTCGACCCGTCCCGCTATAAGGTCCGACCCCAAGACGAGTTGCACCTCGACCGACCCGAGCTCGTCGACGGAACCGAGGTACTGCCCGTCGAGCCGTTCTTCGGCCACTTCGTGCACCAAGCCCTCGCCTTGGCCGGCGAACGTGACAAGCTACTGTCCAGCTGCCGGCGTTGGGGTCCCATGCTGGCGAGCGGAAACGGCACTCTCGACGAGTTCTGGGGCGCCCCTCGCGGCCACGGCAGTCGGGCTCACGCGTGGTCGGCGACTCCAACCTACGATCTGACCACCCACGTCCTAGGGCTGCGCCCGACGTCTCCGGGGTACAGCACAGCGGTGCTTGATCCCCACCTGGGAAGCCTCGAACACCTCGCGGGAGAGGTTCCCACCCCGCACGGGCCTGTTCGAGTCGAGCTCGACACGACCGGCGGGCACGTCGAGGTGCCAGATGGCGTCGAGCTCGCCCTTCGAGGAATGTGCGACCCTGCCGAAGTCGGCCCAGGCCGCCACGACGTACGCTTTTGATACCGCTAGACGCAGCCCTATCCGGCCAGGGGCGGGTCGGCGACCTTGAGCAGCTGCTTGCCGAGGTTGGCCCCTTCGAGCTCGACGACGCCTGGACCGAGAACTTCGGGAAGCTAACAGGCCCAGGCGGGCCAGCCGGCCACCGTTGCACGATGTAACCAGTTACCTAACCAGTTGGCGGGATGTCGACGCGGGGGTTCTCAACCTGAGGGTTGAGGCCCAGCCTGGCGTCTCCCCCCAACAACCAACCCTGGGGCTGGCGACGCCGTCGGCCCAAAAGCAGATGATTGTCCTATGACACTCACCGACTACGTAATCGACATCGCCCTGATCGCGCTGGTGATCCGCCAGGTGCGCGACATGCGCATGGACTTGCGCAGCCTGCTGCTCCCTGCAGTCCTCGTCGCGGCGGCTTGCGCCCTCTACCTCAAGGCACTGCCAACAGCGGGCAATGACCTCCTTCTTGATCTAGCGCTCGGCGGGGCTGGAGCGGTCCTGGGCGTAGCAACGGCGCTGACCACACGGGTGTGGCGCGCCGCTGACGGATACGCCCACTCCAAAGCCGGAGTGACAGCGGCAATCCTATGGGTGCTCGGCGTCGGCTCCCGCTTCGCATACGAGGAGTACGCAACCCACGGAGGCGCGCCCGCCATCGCACGCTTCAGTCTCCAACATAACATCACCAGCACTCAAGCGTGGGTGACCGCCGTATTGCTCATGGCCCTAGCCGAAGTGCTCTTTCGCCTTGGTGTGCTGCGAATAAAAGGCAGCCTCGCACGGTCTGCCGGCGTTTCAAGCATGGCGGTAGCCGCGCCGGCGCCATAATGGCCTTGATGGAAGCCGCTCCCAGCGCCCGCGTCGACACCGCCCGGCGTCGGGCAGCCGAACGCGTGGAGCAGCAACGGCGGCACCTTAGGGTGGTCGGCTGGGGACTTGAGATCGCCGTGGTGATACCGGTGTTGACCTCACGGCCGTGGGCCCGCCCAGGGGCAGGCGTCCTGGAGCTAACAGGATGCCTCGCTGTTTACACCCTCGTGCTGCTAGCCCCAAGCCCACGCTCGTTCGTAACAGTCGAAGCGGGTTCGCTTGGCGCGATGGGAGCGGCCGGGGTTGGTCTCGGGCTGCTGGGCTATTTCACCAGCTCGTCTATCGCGGTCGCCGCCGCCGTGTTCTTGGCGACCTTGCGCCTGCCGCGACAGTGGGCATTAGCGGTGGGCGGTGCCAGCACCGTATCGCTGGCGTTGTTGTTCTCGCTCAAGCGCAGCGTCGGAACCGAGAACGCGTTGGCGTCGGTGTTGCTGTGCACCGTTCTCGGCCTGGTCGGTGGGCTGCTAAAGCAATCCCGGGTCGACCAGGAACGCACGGACGTGCTGGTGGCGCAGCTGGAGGACGCACGCGACGCCCAGGCCGAAGCGGCGACAATCGCCGAACGGGCACGGATAGCCCGGGAGCTGCACGACGTGCTGGCCCACTCTCTTTCCGGCCTAGCCATTCAGCTGGAAGGGGCGAGGAAACTATCCCGACGCGTCGAATCCAGCCCGGAGCTGCAGGAGCTGGTCGACCGCGCTGCGACCTTGGCCAGATCCGGCCTTTCCGATGCCCGCCGAGCTGTCGACGCGCTCCGCGGAGGTGAGATGGCGTCGATCGAGCACATCGACGAGCTGGTGGCTCACTACCGTGACGACTTCGGGCTGCCGGTGAGCCTGACCGTGAGCGGCACCACCCGACCACTGGCCGCCGACGTCAGCGTGGTACTTTTCCGGGCTACCGGTGAAGGCCTCGCCAACGTGGTCCGCCACGCTCCAGGCGCTACGGCATCGGTGAGCTTGGCGTGGGAACCCGACGAAGTCGTCCTGACGGTGGCCAACGACCGAGCTGACGGCTCGGCGCCGCTGGCGCCTCCGGGACACGGTTGGGGGCTGTCCGGGCTGGCAGAGCGGGTCGCTCTCGTCGGCGGCCGCTACAGCGCCGGTCCCACTGCCAACGGATGGGAAGTGCGCGTGACGGTACCGGCATGAGCCCGCCACCGATCCGAGTGCTGGTTTGCGACGACCAGCGGGTGGTACGAGAGGGGCTGGCGATGCTCGTCGGGCTTGCGGATGGCATCGAGGTGGTCGGATCGGCTGCCGACGGGGCTGAAGCCGTCAAGCTCACAGCCGAGCTTCGCCCGGACGTGGTCCTCATGGACCTTCGCATGCCAGGCACGGATGGGGTGGCAGCCACTACAGCCATCCGGGCCGCAGGAGGCCCGCCGGTCCTGATCCTCACCACCTACAGCGACGAGGGCTCATTGCTTCCTGCGCTGACCGCCGGCGCCAGGGGTTACCTCACCAAAGACGCAAGCGCCGAGGAGATTGAAGCGGCCATCCGGGCGGTGCATCAGGGCAGGACTTCGCTGGACCCGAAGGTTCAAGAGCGGCTGATCGCGGCCGTGGCCAATCCGAAGGACGCGTTCGACGGCGTGGTATCGCAGCCGCCGGCGAATCAATCCGGGGCAGAGCCGCTAGCGGCAGGCCCCGCCGCTGGCCCTGGACCCGGCTCCGGGTCAGGCTCCGGGCGGGTTTGGCCCGACGGGCTCACAGCCCGGGAGGCCGAGGTTCTGGCCCTTATCGCCGCCGGCCTCTCCAACCACGAGATCGGCGCCCGGCTGTATCTAGGCCGGGCTACCGTCAAAACCCACGTGAACCGGATCTTCGCCAAGACCGGGGTACGCGACCGAGCCCAAGCCGTACGATACGCCTTCGCAGTCGGATTGGCCGAGCCTCCGCCGCGAACCTGAGCTCTCCCGGGGAGTCTCCCTATCCGGCCAGGGGCGGGTCGGCGACCTTGAGCAGCTGCTTGCCGAGGTTCGCCCCTTCGAAGAGCCTGCGCAGCGTCTTCGGGGCGTTCTCCAAGCCCTCTTGGATGTCCTCTTCGTAGACGATCCTGCCGGCTTCGACCCAGTCTCGCATGGTCCGGCGTCCCTCCTCGAAGCGCTCCCGGTAGTCGCCCAGCAGGAAGCCCTGCATACGAGAGCTCCTCAAGCACAAGTTGAAGTAGTTGGACGGTCCGGGCGGGAGGTGGCCCGGCACGTAACCGGTGGAGATGCTGCCGCAAAGCACGATCCTGGCATGACGGCGTATCCGTTTGAGCACCGAGTTGAGGGTCTCCCCACCGACGTTGTCGAAGAAGACGTCCACGCCGTCCGGAGCCAGCTCGTCGAGGCGGGCACCGACGCGCTGCGACTTGTAGTCGATAGCAGCGTCGAAACCGGCCCGCTCGACCAGCCACGAGCATTTCTCGGAACCCCCGGCGACACCTATCACCCGGCATCCGAGGATCTTGGCTATCTGGCCGACCACCGATCCTGTCGCCCCCGCAGCGCCTGAGACGACCACCGTCTCCCCGGCGACGGGCTGTCCGACGTCGGTGAGGCCGAAGTACGCGGTGAGGCCGGTAGTGCCGTACACGCCGAGCATCGCCTTGGGCTCGACACCTTCTGGCACGATCATCAGGTCAGTTCCGTCGCTTACATGCCAGTCCTGCCAGCTGAGCATTCCCTGCACGTGCACGCCCGGTTTGAACTTGGAGTTGTTGGACTCGACCACCTGGCCTACAGCGTAGGCCTGCATGACCTCCCCTAACTCCAGCGGCGCCTTGTACGTGCCGCCCGGGAGCAGCCATCCCCGCTGGGTAGGGTCGAATGACAGCCACGTCACCCGGATCAGCACCTCGCCGTCCCCGGGGGTGGGCACCGGGCCGGATCGCAACTCGAAGTTGTCGTCTCCTACAAGGCCCTCGGGACGGCTCACGAGCACTAAAGAACGGTTGAGGTTTTCTGTCATCGCGTCTCCCAAATCTCGTTTCGGCTGGTTCAACTTCGCGCCCAGGTGAGCGGCAACGCGTCGATGTGGCTCCCCCTGGCGGTGATCTCCGCCCCGTCCGCGACCCTGTAGACGGGTATGCGCTCGTGCCACTTTTCCATCGCTATCTTCAGCTCCGCCCGCGCCAGGTGAGATCCGAGGCAGCGGTGCTCGCTGGCGCCGAAAGCGATGTGGCGGTTCGGGCTCCGGTCGAGGCGCACCTTTGCGGGCTCGTCGAACACCTCGGGGTCCCTGGTGGCCGCTTGGATCGTGAGCAGGACCATGTCGTCCTTTTTCATCGGGCAGCCGTGGAAGTCGACGTCGTGGTTGACTTTCCGGGCCATGCTCACCACCGGGTAGGCGCGCAGGAACTCCTCTATGGCGCTCGGGATTATCGAAGGGTCCGCCACCACCCACTCCCTGTCGGCCGGGTTGGTGGCCAGGTGCCAGGTCGACCAGGTCATCGCCGTCTTGGTCGTGTCGAGCGAACCGAACGCCAAGGTCATCAGCGTGTCGAGCAGTTCTTCGTCGTCGAAGGGCCTGCCGTCCACTTCGGCTTCGAGCATGTAGGTGAGGAAGTCTACGTCGGGGTCCATCCCCGCCCGGCGCCGGCCGGCGAGGACGTCCACGAAGTAGGCCTTGATGTCGCGCATCGCTACGACCGCGTCGTCGGCGTTAACGTGGCCGCGGATGCGGTTGGCGCACGAGATGAAGAACGGGGCGTCCTGGCGGGGTAGGTGCAAGATATGGGTGAGCGTCAGGGCGGGAAGCCAATCCGCGAACCCTGAGCAGAACTCGACTCCTCCGTCGTCGACGAACCCGTCGATGATCTCGTTGCACGAGTCGGTCATGGCCTGGGTGTACTTGGCTATCGAGTGCGGCGAGAACCACCGCGCCAGCGGCGCCCTGTATTTCATGTGCATCGGCGGGTCGGTGAGCGACGGCATGAACCGGTACTCGGGGTTGGGATCCACGGGCACGATCGACCGGTTGGAGAACACCTCAGGGGTTTGGAACGCCTCGCGAATGTCGTCGAAGCGTGTCAGAACCCAGTATCCCTGGGCGATGTCGTTACGGAACCACCTGTGCCGGGCGCGCAGGTCGTCGAGGGTCTCGAAGACCGTGCCGGGCGGGCCGGCGAGGTTGGACAGGTCCACTCGCTCCACGGGGCATTCACTCACGGTCAATCCTCCTCGCCGGATTGCTGTGCTTTGGATTGGTCGGAGCCGGTCGCAGCTGCGATCGCGTCGGCTACGGCTTCGGGGGTGAGAGGTTGGGCGGTGATGCGGACTCCCAAAACTGAGAGGGCGTCGTTGACGGCGTTGATCACCGCAGGCGGTGAACCTATCGCCCCGCCCTCCCCGAGACCTTTGTGGCCCCCTTCGTTTGTGGGGGCTGGCGTCTCGACGTGACCGTACTCGATCGTCGGTACCTCCGTAGTGGTCGGCAGAAGGTAGTCCACGAACGTCGTTGCTAGAGGGTTGCCGTCACCGTCGTAGGCCATGTGCTCGTAGAGGACTCCTCCTATGCCCTGGACGACCCCGCCGGCGATCTGGCCTTCCACCACGTTCGGGTTGATCATCACCCCGCAGTCCTCGCTCACCACGTAGCGGTCCAAGGTGACCTTCCCTGTCACCGGGTCTACCTCGCAGGTGCAGACGTGACAGGCGTTCGACCAGGTAAAAGGCGACGAAGGCCTGTAACGGGCGTGCGTTTGCAGGCCCGGCTCCTCCCCGGCGGGCAGGGCGTCAGGGGCGGTGTAGGCGAGGCGTGCCAGCTCGGCGAAACCGATACCTGCGCTCGGCGTTCCCGCTACCGACACCCGGCCGTCGAGCACTTCGAGGTCCTCCTCGGCGGCTTCGAGGCGGTGGGCTGCTATGCGCACCAGCTTCGCGCGCATAGACCGGGCTGCTTCGCGCGCCGCCCCGCTCGACAGGACCGCACTGCGGCTGCCGCCGGTGCCGGGCCCGTAGGGTGTGGAAGCCGTATCCCCCTGGGTTACGGAAATGTCGGCGATGTCGACTCCCAGCTCGTCGGCTACGACCTGGGCGATCGTCGTCTCGAGGCTCTGGCCGTGACTGGCCGACGAGGTGACCACCTCGACCAGGCCGTTGAAACCGATGCGCACGGTCGCTGCTTCGGTGGACAGGGTACCTTGGGCTATACCGGACGGCTCGGTGAACAAGCTGACCCCGATACCGACGAGGCGGCCCTCGGCTCGCCTCGCAGCCTGGGACGCCCTGAACTCGTCGTAGCCGGCGATGTCGGCCGCCTGGTCCAACGTGGCGTCCACGGTCACCTGGTCGTAGACGAGTCCCGCCGCCGTGGCGTAGGGAAGGTCCGTCCCGCGGATCACGTTACGGCGCCGGAACTCCAGCGCGTCGATGCCTAGCTCGGCCGCGACCCGGTCCATCATCTGCTCACGGGCGACGGTTTCGACCATCCACGGCCCGCGATACGAGCAGCGCCCGTTCGTGTTGGTGAACACGGCCCGAGCGCTAGCCCTGTAGCGGGGGATCCGGTAAGGGCCGGGGAACACTAGGGACGAGAAGCGTATCGAGCTGGAACCCCCGGCAGGGAACGACCCTACGTTCTCGGAGAAATCCGCCCGGGCTCCCAGGATGACACCGTCAGCGTCGACGGCGAAGCTGACCGTGACGGTGTCCTCGCGTGCGTGCTGGCCTGCCATCAGGTTCTCGCGGCGATCCTCGATCCACTTGACCGGCCGTCCCACGATCCTCGCAGCGAGAGGTACCGCTATCTCCTCGGGCAGGAGGAACATCTTCTGACCGAAACCGCCGCCCACGTCGGGCATCACGACCCTGACCTGATGGTCCCCGAGGCCCATTATCCTCGCGAGCTGCGTCCGCACGCCGTGAGGGCCCTGCGTGGACACGTGCACCGAAAGCTGGCCGCGGTAGGCGTCCCAGGCTGCGACGATCCCCCGGGTCTCCATCGGCACGCAGGCGTACCTGTGTTGGACGAACGTCTCGGTGATCACGTGCGCCGCGCCGGCGAAGATGGCGTCGAGAGCGGGGTCTTCGGGCGGGTCGATCCGCCCGGCGACGTTGTCGGCACGGTCGGGGTGCACCACTGGCGACCCCGGGTCGAGCGCGTCGGCGATGCTCACCACGGCGGGGCGGGTCTCGATGTCGACGACCACCGCCTCGGCGCCGTCCTCAGCCGCGTAGCGGGAGTCGGCGACGACCATGGCTATGGCTTCACCGGCGAAGCGCACGTCGCCTTCGGCTAGCACCCTGAAAGGCCTGGGGGTCGCGGCGGCTGCCGGGCCTTCGTAGTCCAGCCAGGCTTCGACGACCGCCTTGTTGAGGTCCGCGCCGCTGAGCACGGCGACCACACCGGGAGTGGCCAGGGCAGCTTGGACGTCGAGGTTGGTTATGATCCCGCTCGC
>JAJZAM010000291.1 GCA_021799445.1 Actinomycetes bacterium | reverse complement strand
CGGAGGTCGCAGCGTGGATAGGCGAGAACTGCTTCGCCGACCTGGACGCCCCGGTGATGCGGGTCGGAGCTGCCGACACTCACGTAGCCTACGAGCCGGGACTGGAGGCTGCGATACTGCCTCAGGTGTCCACAGTCGCGGCTGCCGTCCAGCGGCTTTTGGAGTTCTGAGACGTCCAGCCCAGTCCGTCCCGCCGGATCCGAACACCCAGCGCGAACATAACTAGAGATTAGTAAGACATCCAACTAAAATGGGTGTGTGAGCTCAATGCACCGACCGGTCAACCCGGTGCGCTTCGTCACTGCTGCCAGTCTTTTCGACGGTCATGACGCGGCTATCAACATCATGAGACGGCTCCTCGTCGCGCAAGGCGCCGAGGTCATCCACCTCGGCCACAACCGCTCCGTTGACGAAGTCGTCACGGCCGCCATCCAAGAGGACGTCCAAGGCGTCGCCATCAGCTCCTACCAGGGCGGCCACGTCGAGTACTTCCGCTACCTCCTCGACAGGCTCCGCTCCGAGGGCCGCCCCGACATACGCGTGTACGGAGGCGGGGGAGGGACGATAGTCGCCTCGGAGATCGAGGAGCTCCACGCCTACGGGGTGTCGCGCATCTTCTCTCCCCAAGACGGCCAGTCGCTCGGCCTTGAGGCCATGATCAACCTCTTGATACAAGAATGCGACGTAGCCCCGCGAAAGCCCGACTCCGGCGACGTCCAAGCGGCAACCGAGGGAGACCAGCGTGCTATGGCAAGGCTCATCTCGCTGGCCGAGAACGGCGGCTTGGAGGCTGATGCCCGCAGGCGCCTAGCCGCCGCTGCCGCTAGCAACCCGGCGCCAGTGTTGGGTCTTACCGGCACGGGAGGCTCCGGGAAGTCCTCCCTGACCGACGAGCTCGTCGGAAGGTTCCGCCTGGACCAGCAAGACAAGCTCGCCGTAGCAGTCCTTGCAGTCGACCCGACCCGGCGCAAAGGGGGTGGAGCGCTGCTCGGTGACCGCATCCGCATGAACTCCATCGACGTGTCCAACCACGGTCACGGCACCGTCTTCTTTCGCTCCCTGGCTACGAGAGGATCAACTTCTGAGCTGCCAGGCTGCCTGGACGACGCCATCTCGATCTGCCGGGCCGGGGGCTACGATCTCGTGATCGTCGAAACGCCCGGCATCGGTCAGGGTGACGCAGAGGTCATCTCGCACGTAGATCTGCCGGTGTACGTGATGACACCCGAGTTCGGCTCGCCTTCGCAGTTGGAGAAGATCGACATGCTCGACTTCGCCAGGGCGGTCGTGATCAACAAGTTCGAACGAACAGGCGGTGCCGACGCGCTGCGCGACGTACGCCGCCATCTTGCGAGAAGCGGCGAGTTCAAGGGCGTTCCCCTCGACGAACTGCCGGTGTTCGCTACCGTCGCCTCCCGCTTTGCCGACGACGGTGTTAACGCTCTATACCATTTTCTCCTCGCCCAGCTGCGCGAGCTCGGCCTTCATGCGACCACGGGGGTTCTACCCCCCCAGGAGGGTCGCACCTCAACGCGGGTGGACGCGATCGTGCCGGCAGCCCGGTCGAGATATCTCTCGGAGATATCCGAAGCGGTCCGCAACTACCATCGCCGCACCCGGCAGCTAGTGGAGCTGGCGCGTCGCCGCCAGGCCCTGCGCGATGTTATCGGCATGCTCGAAGAGCAAGGGCTGGAGCGCTCAGACGTCGGGCGCCTCTGGTCGCAAGCGGAGGAGAGCTTCGACGAGGACGCCAGGCGGATGCTCGAAGAATGGCCGGGGAGAGCCGCGGCGATGAAAGAAGCTGGGCTTAGTCGGATGTCGCTTTCCGGCAGCGCGGTGCCGCGGGTCGCCGTGCCACGCTTCGAATCCGAAGGGGACCTGCTCGCATGGTTGCGATCGGAGAACCTGCCGGGGTCTTTCCCGTTCACCGCTGGGGTGTTCCCTCTCAAAAGGCAAGGCGAGGATCCGGCACGGATGTTCGCCGGAGAGGGCGACGCTGCCCGTACGAACGCGCGTTTTCATATGCTGTCCGCCGGCCAGCCCGCCACTCGCCTGTCGACGGCGTTCGACTCGGTGACACTTTACGGCTTCGACCCTGACGTCCGGCCTGACATATATGGAAAGGTCGGAAACTCGGGAGTTTCCATAGCGACCCTTGACGACATGAGGGACCTCTACCGGGGATTCGACCTGTGCGACCCGGCCACGTCAGTGTCTATGACAATAAACGGTCCCGCTCCGACGATACTGGCCATGTTCTTCAACGCTGCTATCGACGACCAGATCGAGCGTTTCAGCTCTGCCAACTCCAGGCCGCCAACGGGAGAGGAGATCGAGGAGATCCGCTCCAAAACCCTTCAGCGCATCAGGGGCACCGTGCAGGCTGACATCCTCAAAGAGGACCAAGGGCAAAACACGTGCATCTTCTCGACGGAGTTCTCGCTGCGGGTCATGGGCGACATCCAAGAGTGGTTCATCAAGAACTCTGTAAAGAACTTCTACTCCGTGTCGATATCGGGGTACCACATCGCCGAAGCGGGAGCCAACCCGATCACGCAGCTCGCCTTCACCCTCGCGAACGGGTTCACCTACGTGGAGGCCTACCTAGCGCGGGGAATGAACGTCGACGAGTTCGCCCCCAACTTCTCCTTTTTCTTCTCAAACGGCATGGACCCCGAGTACACGGTCATAGGCCGCGTCGCCAGGCGGATCTGGGCGATCGCGATGCGAGACCGCTACGGTGCCTCCGAGCGCTCACAAAAGCTCAAGTACCACATCCAGACTTCAGGACGCTCCCTGCACGCTCAGGAGATGGCTTTCAACGACATACGCACCACCCTCCAAGCGCTGTGCGCTATATACGACAATGCTAACAGTTTGCACACCAACGCCTACGACGAGGCGGTTACGACTCCCACCGCAGAGTCCGTCAGGCGGGCTCTTGCGATCCAACTGATAATCAACCGGGAGTGGGGTCTCGCCGGGAATGAGAACCCTTTGCAGGGAAGCTTCATCGTAGAGGAGCTCACGGACCTGG
>JAJZAM010000290.1 GCA_021799445.1 Actinomycetes bacterium | reverse complement strand
GGTGATCCAGCGAAGCGGCCTGGTAGGTCTGTCGGAGCCGATGGGCGAAGCTCTGGCCGCGTTGCGAGAGTTCAACCACGAGCGGATCTACCTGACGGAAGCCTCGCAGCGCCAAGCCCGGTCCGTCGTAGCGATGCTCAGAGCCCTGGTGGAGCATTTCATCGCTGCACCGCACGAACTTCCTTGCGGTGGGCTCTCCGCCACCCACCTCCACGGCACAGACGGCGCCGTAGCGACCGCTACGGGTGTCACTGCTTGCGACGACATCGTGACCGCAGCCGTAGCGTGGGTCGGCGGGATGACAGACCGCTACGCTTGCCGCTGCGCGATCGAGCGGCTCGGTTGGGACCCGTCCCGGCTCCCCAAAGGTTACGACGTCGGCTGAGCCGGCCCGGTAGCGTACTCTGCTTCGCCGGCAGCGCCTCGTGCGACTCGCAGCTTGTCGGGTGCGACTCGCAGCTTGTCGGGTGAGCCTTCCTTGCCGTCCGCGCCGTCCAGCCAGGCAGGGGCGTTACGCTTCGCCCAGTCGCGGCTCACCCAACCGGTTCGCATCGAAGCGAACGCCTCGGGGTGGCGCAGGGCCATGCCGACGTGGCCGGCTACGACCACTACCATCGCGAAAGCGAGCCAGTCGTGCACGAACGTGGCTCCGGTCCGCCACGAAAGCGGCCACGGAGAGTAGAAGCGCATTATCAGCCCCGTCGCCAGCATCACGATCCCAGCGCCGGCGGTCCACGCGGCGTTGAGCTTCTGACCGGCGTTGAACTTACCTATCGGTAGGCCTGTAGCCGGCCGGCCGGTCGCTCGGCGGCCGCGCAGCCGTGCCGCCAGCCACGCCTTGTCAGAGACGCTCCAACGGTTGAAACGCCCGAAGTCGGCCCGCAGCTGCCTCCCCCACGGTCCGGCCAGACCGATTAGCACTGGGACGGCGAGAGCGATCCCGCTGTACACGTGGACCTCTTCGACGAGGTGGCGTCTGCCGAAGATGGCGCCGACTGGCTGCAGGTACAAGGCGGACCCGGTCAAAGCGAGAACGGCGAAAAGGATCGCCGTGGACCAGTGGACGAACCTCTCGGTAGCGTCGAAACGCTGAAGTCGACCCGCAGGAGGTTGCGCTGGACCCGCAGGAGGTTGCGCTGGACCCGCAGGAGGTTGCGTTGGGTCAGTAGCCATTGCTCCGGCCGATCCACCCGTTCACCGCGTAGCCGTAGTGCTCCCAGTAGCCGGGCTCGACGGCGTCCACGACGCTGATACGGGAGAGCCACTTGATGGACTTGTACCCGTACATGGGGGCTACGTACAGTCGGACGGGGCCGCCGTGCTCCCGGCTGACGGGGCCGCCGAGCATGGAGTAGGCGACGATAATGTCGGGTCGGGCTGCCTGATCGAGGGGTAGGCTCTCGGTGTAGACACCGTCGAAAGACTCGAAATGCAGCGCTTTCGCACCCTTAGCGACGCCGACGGCGCTGAGAAGGTCGGATAGTTTCACGCCTGTCCAGTGCACGTTGGGCACCTGCCAGCCGGTGACGCACTGGAACGTCCTGACCATGCTCGTGGCCGGCATGGCCTGCAGGTCGGCGACGGTGAACACCCGCGGCGTTTCGACCATACCGTCGACGGTGAGCCGGTATTCGGCGTCGGTTTCGAGGGGATATCCGGACGTGACGGTGTAGATCCTGAAGTAGTCGCCGGGGATCAAGGCGGCGAGCCCGGTCGGGTCGAGACGCTGTATCGGCGACAGGACAGAGTCCAGGCCACCTTGGATGCTCTTGCCGGCCACGACCCCCAACGCTCCCAGGCCGAGCATCCCGAGCACTACCCGCCTTCCTACTGGGGCATCAGATTTGGACGCCCCCTCAGCATCTCGCATAGTCACATACCTATTACACCCATACCCGCGACGCTAACGGTAGCGCCGCAGTGGGCCACCCAGGTCGGGGAGCAGGCCAACCCCGCGACACGACCACGGACCGGCGGGTCAGCGGATAGTGAGGTCAGGGTGGAAGACCCTGCCCCGCCCTCTGGCTACAACGGCCGCCGCCAGGTCAGCGAAAGACTTGGACGCCTCGGACTCGGGGGCGCTCACGGTGATCGGCACCCCGCTGTCCCCGCCTTCACGCAGCCCCATGTCGAGCGGTACCTGCCCCAGCAGGGGAACGTCGAGCTCCTGCGCCAGCTGGGCGCCGCCGCCCTGACCGAAAATGTACTGGCGTTGACCTCCAGGCAAGCTCAGCCAGCTCATGTTCTCGATCACCCCGCGCATGGGAAGTTTGAGCTTGCGGGCCATGTACGCGCTTCGCTGAGCCACTTTACGCGCCGCAGGCTGCGGGGTAGTGACCACGTATATCTCCGAGCTTGGAAGGTACTGGGCCATCGACAAGGCGACGTCACCCGTACCTGGCGGCATGTCGACGAGCAGGAACTCCGGCGCGCCCCAGTCGACGTCCACCAGGAACTGCTCAAGGGCCTTGTGCAGCATCGGCCCTCGCCAGACCACCGGCTGTTCATCCGCCAGGAAGAACCCCATGGACATGCACCGAACGCCGTGCGCCACCGGCGGGGTCATCTTAAGGTCGGAAACGGAAGGCTCGTCGGACACTCCGAGCATCCCCGGGATGGAGAACCCGTAGACGTCCGCGTCGAGCACCGCCACGTCGTGGCCGGCCTTAGCCAGGGCGACCGCAAGGTTCACCGTCACGGTCGACTTGCCTACACCGCCTTTGCCGGAGCTGATACCCAGGACACGGGTGGCGCTCCTGGGACCGAAAGGGTTAGCCCGGCCTTGCTCATGGCCGAGAGGCGCTGCCGTCCGGCCTGAGCTTGAGTCATGCGAGGCTGAGTCATGCGAGGCTGTGGCCGCAGAACCCGACGTTTCCGACACCGCCCGGGTGGCTACACCAGCCTTTTTCTGCCCGGTCAGCTCGGCGGGCGTCGCTTCGACCAGGTCCACTTTGACGTCTTTGACACCGTCGAGGCCGGCGAGCGCTTCCGCGACCCGCTTTGAGATGCCAGCTCCCGAGGGTCCTTCGGGATCGGAGGTTGCTACCGTGACGGTGACTTTACG
>JAJZAM010000289.1 GCA_021799445.1 Actinomycetes bacterium | reverse complement strand
GATCACCGTCGACGCGTTCCATCACGAAGAAAGGCCATCCAAGCACGCTGCGGTCGTTCTCGACCCAGCGCACCGGGGCGACTGGGAAACCAGCCTCGGCGAGGGCTCGCATAACCTCGACCTCCGACGATCCTTCGGTGGCGAACACCCCGCCCTGCTCCACCCGGACCACGAAACGACCGGCGGCAGTGCCCGCCCCGGCGGTCACGTCCAGCATTCGCCGGGAGTGCCCGCCGGAGATGACTCTGACATCGAATGGCTCCAAGGCCTGTCCGAGCGTGCGGGAGAACCACGATCGCAGAGCGTCGACTTCGCCGGGTCGGGTGCTCTGCTCGGCGACGCTGGACGACCCGTGCCTGGCGAAAGTGTCCAGCAGCGGACCGGCTGCGCGTAGATCCTCCTCCACGAACGCCCGCAGGTCACTCCTGATAGCGTCCGCCGACGAGCGCCGCAGCGTGCCGTCACCAGCCCGGCGGTCAGCGATAAGCAGGTCCGAGGCGCACGCGGCCGCGTCGGACCAGTCCACCGGGGGGGTCAGCCCCATGCGCCCGGCCAAGACGGCGGCTCTGGCGGGCCGCGGGTCGCTGCCCCTGGCGGCGGCGTAGCGGGCGAGGCCGGTCAACTGCAGGGCGGTCGCGTGGGTCGGTCCGCTGAGGGCGGGCAGTATGTCGGCTTCGATTGTCTCCGCTACGGCCTCCCACAGTCTTTCCGGCGAAGCCCATGACGTCATGTCAGCCGCGGCCTATCATCGCCCAGTCGCCCTTGATCTGCTGCTCACGTGCGTTGCGCGCCTGGAGGAGCTCCACAGCTTTTCGAAGCAGGCCGTCGTCGCTGGCCTCGAAGGAGGCTTCTATCGCACACGACAGCGCCTCGCCGGCGAGGCTGTACTCACGTCTCACGTCGTCGAGATCGAGGGACGCCGCCCGTCCCAGCTTCGCCTCCTCGATGGCTGCTTTGAGCGCATCGCTGGCGGTTAGTTCGGCAACTTCGGCCGCGTAAGCCATCATCGCCTCGGTTTCTTCTGCCATCCAGGCGATCTCGTGCGCGCAGCGGGTGGCGACGTTTCGCAGAACGTTCTCCATCATCTCCACCGTCACCTTCACCGCCGGGTCCGACACTGCCGGCAGGACGGTTTCGAGGAGCTCGCGGCGACAGTCGAGGATGATCTGCTCGGTCGTGGGGAGAGTTATCACAGCGCTCCTTCCAAGGATTGGCAGATGGACAGCCAGTTGAAGTTTCCAAGCGCGCAGGCGTTGAGGTTGTAGGTGAGCATGACTCCCTGCGCTTTGCCTTCGGCCATGGCAGCCGCGCTTTGCAGGATGCTCAGGTACACCCGGGTCGCTGCGACCACGCTGAAATAGCCGACCGTTGCCTGATTGACCGCCTCTGGCGAAGCGCCTGTCCCGGCCCGATAACGGGCCAGGAAGCCCTCAGGGTCTCGGCCGTAGAGGTTCGGCGCGGCAATGCTCGCCGAGAACAGGCTGAACCATCCGAGGTCCTCACGAGGGTCCCCTACATGGGCGAACTCCCAGTCGATAGCCTGCAGCCCGTCTTTCACCAGGAGGTTAGAAGCTTGGAAGTCCCCGTGGACCAAAACCATGTCCATCGGCGCCGGACGGTGAGCTCGAAGCCACGCGCTCAGGTATCGAAGTACCGGCACTGACTCGGGGTGCGCTTTCTCTGCCAGCGCCCACTCGTCTACGAGCCCGTTGATGTAGGACGCCCAGTCGTCGGGCGGGGTGAGAGCCCCGTCGAGCAGCGCCAGATCCACGTTGTGGATACCCGCGAGAGTGTCCGCCACCTGCTCGGCGAGGGAGTCGAGGTCGGCGTCGCCGTCCATCGAAGCTGCCTGAAGGCTCGGTCCGTCGCAGCAGCCCAAGACGATGGTCGGCGCCCCCAGATGGGAGCCGTCGTCGAAGTAAAGCGCAGGTGGCATGGCGACCGCAGCCGCATCGGTCAAGGCTCTGAGCACGTTCCACTCGCTGCGCCGGTCGGTCTTGTACACGATCTCCTCTGGCGGCGGGTCCGATCGCAGGACCAGGGCCTGTTCCCGCCCGTCGGGCCATGCGACGACGGCGTGAGTCATAATCCTGCTGTATCCGCCGGTCAAAGGGCGGCACGAAAGCACCTTCGGGGCTCCGGTCTGCTCGTAGCGGGCGAGCAGGTCGGCTAGAGCTTTCGCTGTGAAATCCATGTCCCTCATGTGGTCCTCCCCGGGGTTGTTGCGAGCCTCTTCGAGTCTTGGCGGAGGTGAAGTCTCCGACCCGGAAACTGTGTGAAGCATAGAAACTGTAGTAATAGTTGAACCGGTAGCGCCACGCGAAGCTACAGGCGCTGCGAAGCCATAGTGGAGACTCCTGCCGGCTGGGGGCGTTAGAGTAGAAGGAGGAACCTGGATGACCGCTACAGGACCCGCGGGACGCCGTCAAGAGACAACTTTGGCCGACGAGCTCGCCATAAGGGACCTAGTGTCCCGCTACGCCGACGCAGTAAACCGTCGTGATCTACAGCTTTGGCGTAGCACCTGGGCGGAGCAAGGTGTCTGGCACATCGGCGGCAGGGCGATAGCCGGTCGGGAGGCCATCTGCGGGTACTGGGAGGACGCCATGCGCAGCTTCGAGGGGGTCATACAGCTCGTAGCACAGGGGACGCTGTCGCTTAGCGGCGAGCAAGCCGAAGGGGTCTGGACGATCTGGGAGGTGGGGCTTCGCGCTGGGACCGGCAGCCTGGTAGTCGGCTCGTACGCCGACAGCTACTCCAAGGGCGCTTCGGGGTGGAGTTTCGCCTCCAGGTCGTTCACCGTTTGCTACCGCGGGGAGCTTCCGGCAGGGACCTTCAGTCCCTTCCCGCCGACAGCTGGGATCGCCTAGAGCGAGAACTATTCGATCTCTCCGATCGGAGTCCCCACTTCTAGAACCTCGCCAGGTTCGGCTTCGATGCGTAGGACGCCGCTGGCCGGCGACTCTATCTCGGCGTCGGTCTTGTCCGTCTCGAGCCGGTACAGAGGTTGGCCGGCGCTGACGGTGTCGCCATCTTGAGCCAGCCACTCGGTGATGGTGCCCTCGGTCA
>JAJZAM010000288.1 GCA_021799445.1 Actinomycetes bacterium | reverse complement strand
ACGAGCTCCTGGGCGGTCATCTGGAAGCAGCCGTCCCCGTCGACAGCCCACACGGTGCGGTCCGGGCGGCCAACTTTCGCTCCGATCGCTGCGGGCACGGAGAAACCCATCGTGCCTAGGCCGCCGGAGTTGACCCACGTGTAAGGCTCGTTGAACTTCCAGTACTGGCTTGCCCACATCTGGTGCTGGCCGACACCCGACACGAGTATCGTGCCCTCCGGGGCGGAGTCGCGCAGCACTTCCATCACCTGCTGGGGTTTCAGGGCGTCCCCGGCTAGGTAAGGGTCGTAGTGCAACGGGTAGCGCTCCTGCCAGCCGGAGATAGTCGCCCTCCACTCGGAACGGTCAGGCTGGGGCGTCTCCCCGAGCGCCCTGACGATCTCGGTGATCACCTGCCGGCAGTCGCCGACGATCGGGACGTCGGGTTGGCGGATTTTGCCGAGCTCCGCAGGGTCGATATCGACGTGGATGACCTTGGCGTGAGGGGCGAAAGCGTCGACTCTCCCGGTCACGCGGTCGTCGAAGCGGGCGCCGAGCGTGACGAGAAGGTCGGCCTGTTGCAAAGCCGTGATCGCCGTGTAGTTGCCATGCATTCCGGGCATTCCTAGGCAAAGTTCGTGGTCGTCGGGGAAGGCTCCCCTCGCCATCAGCGTTGTAACGACTGGTATGCCGGCTCGCTCGGCCAGTTCGCGCAGCGCCTCGGCGGCCCTGGCTTTCAAGATGCCGCCGCCGGCGTAGATCACCGGCCTGTGCGCTTCGCATATCAGGCGGGCCGCCTCTTTGATCATCCGCGGGTGGCCTTTGACCGTCGGTTTGTATCCGGGCAGGGAGGCCGCTACGTCCTCGTCGCTCGGCCAGTAGAAGTCAATCTCCGCCTGCAGTACGTCCTTGGGGACGTCCAAGAGGACCGGCCCCGGCCTTCCGGTGCTTGCCAGGTGGAAAGCCTGGCGAACGAGCATGGGCAGTTCGGCGGGGTCCATCACAAGCTCGTTGTGCTTGGTCACCGACCGGGTTATGCCGACAGTGTCGCACTCTTGGAAGCCGTCCGTCCCGATGAACGAGCGGCTCACCTGGCCTGTGATAACCACCAGGGGCACCGAGTCCATGTAGGCGTCGCACAGCGGGGTGACCATGTTCGTCGCCGCGGGACCGCTGGTGACCATGGCCACGCCGGGCCGGCCGGTCACGTGGGCGTAACCTTCGGCCATGTGACCCGCGCCCTGCTCGTGGCGGACGAGGATGTGGCGGATCGGCGAGTCGAGGATCGGGTCGTAAGCCGGGAGGATCGCACCCCCCGGCAGGCCGAAGATCACCTCGACCTTCTCCGCTTCCAGGCTCTTGACGAGCGCTTGCGCTCCGGTCATCTTCATCGCTTTTTTTGCACTTCCTTCCGGTGTCATATGTCGGATTGGTCGGCGGGTCCGGGCGCAAACGCCCGCTCCTGCCAGCAACGGAGCTCACGACCGTTGCAGTTCGGCGAGATAACGGCGAACTTCGGGCTACAAAGAAAACGACCTCCCGCAGGGGAGGTCGTTTTGACGCACGCGCTAACTTTTCGGCGCGTGCGTCAGGTGATTACTACTACGAGCGTCGAGATGAAACTCACAAGATCATTATGGCGCAACCGAGCGTGCTAGCGCAACAACGCGCAGCGCTCACGCCTCGGTGATCGCCCCACGGTCGGCGCCTGCGGCCAGTCGGGCGTACTTGGCGAGCACCCCAGTCGTGTAGCGCGGCGGCGGGCACACCCAGGCTGCACGCCGGCGAGACAGCTCGGCTTCGTCTACTAACAGGTCGATACGCCTGGAGGCTACGTCTACGACGATGGTGTCGCCGTCAGCGACGAGAGATATCGGTCCGCCGTCGACCGCTTCGGGGGCGACGTGACCGACGCAGAAGCCGTGGGTGCCGCCGCTGAAGCGGCCGTCGGTTACCAAAGCGCAGTCGCCGCCGCGGCCGGCGCCTTTCATAGCGCCCGTGACGGCGAGCATCTCGCGCATTCCCGGGCCGCCTTTGGGGCCTTCGTAGCGGATCACAAGGACGGTGCCGGGCTGGATCGAACCTGAGAGTATCGCTGCCATGGCCCGGTCTTCGCCGTCGAAAACC
This sequence comes from Actinomycetes bacterium, assembly GCA_021799445.1. Taxonomy (GTDB): domain Bacteria; phylum Actinomycetota; class Acidimicrobiia; order Acidimicrobiales; family Palsa-688; genus JAJZAM01. The sequence continues at coordinate 965 of JAJZAM010000288.1, read as the reverse complement.
CGCGCCTTGCCCTCGAAGTGGTCGTGGTCTATTCCCGCCACTTTCACCACCGCCCCCTTCGGCGCCAACGAACCGGAAAGCACCGCTATGCCACCTTCTGCGTGGATGGGCTCGGAGATGCGGTGCACTACGGTACCGTCGGGGGCCGGCGGGGAGATCGCTTCCAGGTTCTGCGCTACGGTCTTGCCGGTGACGGTGATGCAGTCCCCGTGCAGGAGGCCGGCGTTGAGGAGCTCCGCCATCACGACGGGCACGCCACCGATGCGGTCGATGTCGTACATGTGGAACCTGCCGTGAGGCTTTGTGTCCGCAATATGGGGAACTCTGCGCCCGACGCGGTTGAAGTCGTCAAGGGCAAGTTCGACTTTCGCTTCGGCGGCGATCGCCAGAAGGTGCAGCACAGCGTTGGTGGAGCCTCCCAAGGCCATCGTCACGGCGATCGCGTTCTCGAACGCCTCCTTGGTCATGATCCGCCTGGGGGTGATGCCCTCTTCGAGGAGTCGCACCACCGCCCGTCCCGACTCCACAGCGAGACCGTCCCGACGAGGGTCGACCGCCGCCGGGGACGCCGAGCCGGGCAGGGCCATTCCCAAAGCCTCGGATATCGACGCCATCGTGTTAGCGGTGAACATTCCGGCGCAGCTTCCGATCGTCGGGCAAGCGGCACGTTCGATGTAGGAGAGCTCCTCGTCGCTCAGAGCGCCAGTGGCCCGCGCTCCGACAGCCTCGAAAACGCTGGTGATGTCCAGGGCTTCGCCGGCCCTGCCGCGCCCCGGCAGGATGCTTCCCCCGTACAGAAAGACCGTGGGCAGGTCGAGCCTCGCGGCGGCCATGAGCATTCCCGGCAGCGACTTGTCGCAGCCCGCGAAGGTGACCATGGCGTCGAAGCGCTCGGCGTGCATGACCGTCTCGATCGAGTCGGCGATCACCTCACGGCTAACCAGGGAGGCGCGCATACCTTCGTG
>JAJZAM010000287.1 GCA_021799445.1 Actinomycetes bacterium | reverse complement strand
TGGGCCCAGCCGCGAACCACACCGGTGAGATCGACCCGTCGCGCTGGGATCTGCACGTGTGGCCAGGTCCGCCGGCTGTCACGACCGTCTACGACGGGGATCTAGCCCACCGCTACCGGCCGGACCCCGGCTCGCCGGACTGGCCGGCTGGAAGGGTCCTATGTCGCGAACCCGCCCGCAGGGCGGCTAAAGCCTACGTGCACCTTCCCGGCGGCCGGGTGCTAGAGGTTCCGGCTGTGGCCGTGAGCGCGCAACTCTGAAGGTTCCTTGCGACGCCGTGGGCGGCGGGTTCGCCGGGAGTCGCCTCAGTGGGCGGGCCGGCGGTGTGCCCCTACAGCGTGACTTGCGGGATGGCCGTCGAGCACGGCGGTGACGTCGGAGGCAAGAGCGGCTGATATCGCCTCTTGGGACTCGTTGGTGAGGCCGGCCACGTGGGGGCTGAGCACAACCCTGTCGCAGGCCTCGAGACGCCCGACGCTCGGCGGTTCGCTGACCCGAACGTCGAGACCTGCCCCGCCCAGGTGTCCCGATTCGAGGGCGTCGGCGAGGGCTTCCTCGTCGATCAGACCGCCCCGAGACACGTTGATCAGATACGAGCCGGGTTTCATCGCCGAGAGGAATTCAGCGTCGACCATGCGCTCGGTGTCGGGGGTCAAAGGCAGGTGCAGTGACACTACGTCGGCGGACGAGACGAGCTCGGCCAGGCTGGCGGCCCGGGTGTCCACGCCGTCCGGCAGCGGTGTTCCCGCGGCTAGGACGGGGTCGTAGCCGACCACGCTCATTCCCAGCGCCGAGGCCAGCACGCTCAGAGCCCTGCCCGTGGCGCCGAGCCCGACCACACCCCATACCTTGCCGGCCAGCTCGGTGCCATACCGGCGATCCCAGGCTCCCGAGCGCACCCTGGCGTCGTTGCCCACGACGTCTTTGGCGAGGGCGAGAGCGAACGCCAAAGTGTGCTCGGCGACGCTTGTGGCGTTAGCCCCGAGCGGTGCGACCACCACGACGCCGAGCTCGTCGGCGCTGCGCAGGTCGATGTTGTCCAAGCCGACACCAGCCCGGGCGACGATCTTCAGCTGGGGGGCAGCCTCTAGTAGAACCCGGTCCACCGAGGTGCGGTTGCGGACGACCAGCGCCGAAGCGGATCGCAGCGCGCCGGCGAGCCGGTCGCGGTCGGACCACAAGTCGGCTTGGCGCAACACGCCACGGCGGGCGGCCAGGTCGTCGAAAGCGTCACCCCAGACGTCCTCGGAGACGACCACCTCCGGGTCCGTGCCAGGGGCACGCGGGTCGGTCCGGCCTGTGGCGGCGGTCTCGTCGTGGTTGGAAGGTGGCATCGGCTGGCTCCGTTTCTGACACTGCAGTAGCGTCGCAAGAGGGGCAAAAGGGTTCCGGCATGAGGTCAGACCACTGTTAGACTTGCACGGTGGGATGGTCCTGTCAACCCGGGCCACGATCGCCAAAGGAGACCATAGATGCAAAGCACCGTCGGGGCTATGAGGAAAACGGCCGCTCGGATCCTGGTCGCAGCCGGGATGCCCGAAGGCCCGGCGGATCGCACGGCTTGGGCTCTCGCGGCGGCTGACGCCTGGGGACGAGGGTCGCACGGCCTGATGCGCCTGCCGTACTACCTGGATCGTTTCGCCGGTGGGGGGGCGAATCCGGCTGCGGTGCTGCGCAAGGTTAGCGACACAGGGCCGGCGGTCTGCTACGACGGCGACAACGGGCTCGGTCACTGGCAGGTTTGGGAGGCCGCCCAGGTCGCTTCTCAGCGGGCAGGGCAGTACGGCGTGGCCGCCGTGTCGGTCGGCAACTCCGGGCATTGCGGCGCGTTGGGCCTGTACGTGGCTGCTGCGGCGGAGGCGGGACGGGCGTCGGTGGCCTTCTCGAACGGCCCGGCGGTCATTCCCCCGTGGGGGGGTAGAGCCCCGGTCCTGTCCACCAGCCCGATAGCTTTCGCGATGCCTGACGGCCCAGGAGCTGTGATCGTCGACCTTGCGACCAGCGCGGTGGCACGCGGCAAGATCGCTGAGGCCGCCGCCGCCGGACGCCAGCTCGAGCCGGGCTGGGCCCTGGACGGCGAAGGCCAGCCGACAACAGACCCGGCCAAGGCGCTCAAAGGGATGCTCGCCCCTATCGGCGGGGCTAAAGGGTACGCGCTGGCGACCATGGTCGAGTTGCTGACCGGCGTCCTCGTAGGCGCGAACCTCTCCGGGGACGTGGCGGACCCGCTTTCGCCGGACGCATCCGGCTCGGCCCAGCGCATAGGCCACCTGGTCATAGCGGTTGACCCTTCAAAGTTCGACGTCGACGGGAACGCCCAGGCCCGTATGTCCCTTTACGCCAGCAGAGTCCAAGCCGCCGGCGGGCGCCTGCCCGGCGCGGGCAGGAAACTGCCTGGGGCCATAACCGACGAAGACACGCTGAGCATTCCCGACGGTGTCGCCGAGCGCATAGCTGAGCACGCAGCCCGCCTGGGTGCAGACTAGACCTGTGAGAGGCGAAGCCTAGACTTCCAGGGGGCTCCAAGCCTCCCCGAGGGCTTGTCGCAACTCCCGGTCGAGGGTGGCGCTCGCCGCTTCGGTGGCCTCGCGCAGCGGGGCGGCGAGGGTGGCGTCGCACAAGCCCGCCAGCTTCAGCGCGGCTTTCCAACCGGCGGGGAATCCCGGCCGGCGGCAGGCGAAGACCACTTCGGCGAGTCTCGCCTGAAGGTCCCGTGCAGCAACATCCCCGGAGATCGAAGCGTCGTACAAAGATCGAACAAGGCTTGGCACCAGGTTCACCGACGCGGCTATAGTCCCTTGGCCTCCCGCGCCGAGGCTCGCCGACAGCAGCGTGTCAGAACCGGTGAGCAGGCAGAAGCTGTCGCTACCAGCAGTTCGGGCCGAGACCGCAGAGAAGTACTCCATGTCCCGACTGGAGTCTTTCATCCCTGCTATGCGAGGGTGATACGCCAGCTCAGCGGTGACCGCCGGAGCGACCGACACCTTTGTCATGGACGGGATGTTGTAGACGAGGACGGGCAGCGCCGAGCGCTCCGCCACGTAGACGTAGAAGTCGGCTACGGCCCCGTCGTCG
>JAJZAM010000286.1 GCA_021799445.1 Actinomycetes bacterium | reverse complement strand
CGTACTCACGCAGAAAACCCGCGTACTCCAACACCTGTCGGCGTCCGTCTCGCTCCGCGAGAGAGAGGGCGGCAGGGTCGAGCGGGTTGTGATCGGACACGCGCGTCATGTGCACGAACCGCGCCCCATCGACCGTCGTGCGATGGATCGATCCGTCCCTCCGAGGCAGGTCGAAGCGGCTCGTTGCAGCGGCCAGCTCCATGGCTGCTCGGAGCTGCGCTCGGGAAACTTCGTCGATGCTCGTCCCCACGGGGGACATAGTGAAGGTCGCGGTCAGGCTCTGTGGCGAGGCGATGTCCGGCCACTCCTCGCACTCGCCGCCGGCCAGTGCCACTCCGACGGCTTCTCCCGACGCGTCCACGACCGTGGCGGCCTCTACGGACATGAGCGAGGTTCCTGAGACAAGGAGGACACTGCCGACCTTTCTCGCGTCCATTTCGACGTCGACGAGGACGGTGTGGAGCAGGACCTCGACTCCGGCGTCGTCGCAGAGGCGATCGTAGAGAACCCGGAGAACCTCCGGGTTGTAGGTCACCCCGATACCCGCGCCGTACGTATTCGGGCGCTCGAAAGCGGCGTCGTTTGCAACAAGGTGACGGACGATCTCACCCGGAATGCCATCGACGATTCGCTGTGGCGCGTCGCCCGGCGTCCAGAACCCGTAGAAGGTATCGAGGACCCCGCTGCTGATGCCGCCCAGAGTTCCCTCACGCTCGACCAGAAGAACGTGCGCCCCGCGGCGCCCCGCAGCGACAGCCGCGTTCACTCCGGCGCACCCGCCACCCACCACGAGGACGTCGACCCTTCCGAGTGGATGCGGCGCGCGAGCGAGTAGCCAGTCCATGTGTCCCCATAGTGGCCTTGAGGCCAATGCCTGTCAAGATGACTTGACGTCGCGTGCAGCAGAGGTCACCACCAAGTAGAGGAGAGAGGATAGGCTTGGTGAGTGATAGGCAGCACGACATCCGCATCAGGGGACGCGAAGACCGCGCGCCTCGACCCCGGGGTCGGGAGCCGTCGCGGTATCGCCGTCACCGCAGAGCAGGACGCCAGCGAGACCCGGTTGCGACCGGTCGCGGTCCTCCGGGACCAGCCGGTCCTGCTCTACGTCCAGATCCGCAATCAGTTGGTCGATGCGTTCATGGCTGGGGACTTCCAGCCGGGCCAACGTATTCCTTCCGAGCCGGAGCTAGCTCGGAGCTTCCGGGTCGGCAGACCGACCGTCCGGCAGGCCGTGGGCCTTCTTCGCCAGGAAGGCTGGGTCGTCACCCAACGCGGGCTTGGCACCTACTTCGTCGGAAAGGCACAGGAGATCAGCCTCCTCGGGTTCGACGGTTTGACGCAAGCGCTTCGAGCACGCGGGGTCGTCGTGCAGGACCGTGTCCTCACGAGCGGCGTTGTGGATAGCCCCGAGCTGGATGTCCTGGTTGTGGACTCCCCAGGGCAGTGGTGGATCGTGCGGCGGGTCCGCAACCTCTTGCGGAACGATCGCCTGGAGCCGCTTTGCGTCGAGATGGACTGCTTCCCCCTCGAAGTGTGCCCCGACGCCCAACGCATCTTCGAGCGCACCAACTCGGCGACGGCCGTACTTCAAGAGACGTACGGCTTTCAGATCGCGATGTGCGACGTGGCGACGCGAGCGATCACCGTGCCAGAAGAGTGGCGAGACCTGCTGGCTTTGCACGAGGGCGCCGCGGTTCTGTCCATGGAGCGGATCAACCGGGCGCCCGACGGGCTGGTGCTGCACGTCGGCAGTTTCATGATTCGGACGGACTTGGTGCCGCTCGTCGAACGGATCCCGAACCCGGCCGTGCGCCGCTGACGTACGCCAAGCCACGATCGCTTGCGGCATCAACACAAGGCAAGGCGCAAGCCCACGCCGGACAAGTTGGCAGCGCGATCGGACACGACCTCGTTAAGGTTGCGACCAGTTTGTAGCCCACCTCGGGGTCGTCGGCCGCGGCAGGTGGCGGCACCTCGATCGTCTCACCCTCCCCGATCTGACACAGCGCCCCGGCGCATCTACCGGACGTCGGCGGCCCGAGCTCGCATGAGCTCGGCATGAGGACCCTCCGCCACTTGCGCGCTCCCAGTCATCCTGTCAAGATGTCTTAGTCGGAAGCAGCTTGGCGCTCCCGAGGGGCGCCCCGAGCAAAGGGGGCCGGCACTCCATGAATCGTCGTGACTTCTTGAAGGCGGGGCTGGGTGCAGCCGCCGCGGGCACCGTCGGGATCCTTGCTTCACAGGCGTCAGCGGGGGCAGCCACCTCTTTGGCCGACGCACGTCGCAAGTCGCCGAGGGGTTCGATCACGGTGTGGATGCACCAGGAGTCGGCATTCCAGGACGTCTACGAGAAGCTTGTCACCGGGTTCGAACGGAGCCATCCGGGTACCAAGGTCACAAGCCTCTACATCCCGTTCTCGGATCTCGAGACCAAGACGATGACCGCCTACCTCGGTGGAGATCCTCCCGACATCGTGAAGCTTCCCGGAACGACATTTCCGCAGTTCTCGTCGAAGCGGCTCTTCGCACCGGTCGACCCGGGGGCCATGGGGTACGCATCGATTGGCGCGTTCAAGGCGGCGTTCGAGCCGAACACGACCAGCCAGCTCAACTACAACGGCACCATCTACGGTGTGCCGATCACATGGAACGCCCTCTTCCTCTTCTACAACAAGGACGACTTCCGGGCGGCCGGGCTCGATCCAACAAAGCCCCCGGCCACGTGGGAAGACCTCGTGAGAGTGGCCAAGAAGCTCACCAAGTACAAGGCGACAGGTGCCGTGGAACGTGCTGGCTTCCAGTGGACCTACGAGGAGGCCACAGAGTGGACGTACATGGACCTCCTCGGTCTCGTTCTTGGGCTCGGTGGCACAATCCTCAAGGATGGGAAGGGCAACCTCTCGAGCAAGGAGGGGATCCAAGCCCTCACCTACTACCAGGACATGTCCGTCAAGTACAAGATCAGCTCGCCCAACATCACGAGCACCGAGTACGATCCGGGAATCTTCGCCAACAACCAGGCGTCGATGCTCATCTCCTCCAACTGGATGACCCCGCTCATTGAGGGCATCAAAAAGTC
>JAJZAM010000285.1 GCA_021799445.1 Actinomycetes bacterium | reverse complement strand
CGATCGCGTGCTTGCACACCAGGAAAGTCCCGCCGGCGTGCACCGCCATCATCTTCGTCCAGCGTTCGAAGGACCAGTCCTCGATGACGCCGAACTCTGCGTGACCTGCCGCGTTGAGCACGGCGTCAACGGGTCCCAACTTCTTCCGGCACTCCGACAGAGCGTCGCGCACCGAAGTCTCGTCTGAGACGTCCACGCCGAATCCGACCGCGTTGGACAGCGACGCGGCGACGTCCGTGGCCTTGCTTGCATCCAGGTCGGCGACAGCGACCGCGCCGCCGGCGGCGGCGAAGCGCCGGGCGGTTGCGGCGCCTATACCCGAACCGCCGCCCGTTACGAACAGTACCCGCCCGTCGAAGTCCATGCAGTGTCCCTCACCTTTCGCCGGCCTGCCAGGTCGATGCGTGCTTTGCCGGCACAATATTAACCACAAGATCAATTATCCGGCCTGTCGGAGCCGGTTACTTGGTTCGGCTGGCCGCGGTGGGGTTGGTTGGGCGCGCCCGTGCGCCGGCGGTGCCGGGCACCTACGCTGTTGGTGGTATAGGTTTTGATCTAAAAGGAGGCGCAATGCCGGGGCTGATCTCGTACGGGACTTACATTCCACGTCACCGTCTGATCCGAGCCGACATCGGCGCTGCTCTCGGCGGAGGAGGGGGAAAAGGTTCCAGGGCCGTGGCCGGCTACGACGAGGACGCCACCTCCATGGGCGTGGAAGCTGCTCGCCAGGCCCTGAGAAGGGCGGTGGACGCCGGCGCCCCCCAACGACTCCTCTACGCCACGGCTAACCCGCCGTACTTGGACAAGACGAACGCCAACGTGCTTCACGCCGCGCTTCGACTGCCGACTGGGTGCCTCGCCGTCGACGTGTGCGGCTCGGTGCGCTCCGCAGCCGGGGCGTTCCTAATGGGGGCTGAGACCCCCGGGTCTACCCTGGTGGTCGTCTCGGACGTGAGGACCGGTCTGCCGGGCGGAGCCGACGAGCGCGACGGCGGCGACGCAGCAGCCGCTTTCTTATTCGGGGATGATCCCGAAGCGATAGCGGAGGTCGTAGCCGAGGCGAGCGCCACCGACGAGTTCCTTGACCGCTGGCGTCTACCCGGCGCCGTTTCGTCGAGGGTGTGGGAGGAGCGTTTCGGCGAGCACGTGTACGTTCCGCTCGCCGAGTCGGCTTTCAACGAGATGCTGAAGAAGTCTGGGCTGTCCCCGTCGGAGATCGACGTTGTCGTCGTAGCCGGGCTTCACGGGCGCGCCGTACGGTCTTTCGCGGCGTCGTGCGGCGCCGGGCGGGTCGCCGACGACATGACCACCTCGATCGGCAACCCGGGCGCCGCCCAGGCTGGGCTGATCCTCGCCAACGTTCTCGACACGGCGCAACCGGGCCAGGCGATAGCGGTGGTGACACTCGCCGACGGTGCGACGGCGATGTTGCTTCGCACGACCGAAGCGATAGCACAGCACCGCCCGGACCTGACAGTCGCCGCTCAGGCCGAGCGTGGTGGCAAGCCGGTGCGTTACGCCGACTTCCTCTCGTGGCGGGGGTTGCTTTCCAAGGAGCCGCCGAGACGGCCGGACCCGCAAGGCCCGGCGGCGCCCCCGACGCACCGATCCTCGCGCTACAAGTACGGTTTCGTCGCTCACCGCTGCGAAGAGTGCTCCACGGTGCACCTTCCCGCGGTAAGGGTGTGCGTCAACTGCAAAGCCGTCGACCGGATGGTCGAGGAGCCGATGGCCGACAAGACAGCGACGATAGCGACCTACACCGTCGATCACCTGGCGTTCTCGCCGTCCCCCCCGGTAATCGCAGCCGTAATCGACTTCGACGGCGGCGGCCGGCTCAGCTGTGAGCTGACCGACGCCGACCCTGACAAGGTCGCTATCGGAGACCGGGTCGAGATGTCCTTCCGGCGTCTGACTACGGCTTCGGGAGTCCACAACTACTTCTGGAAGGCGAGGCCGGTTCTCAGCTGAGCTGGTCGCCGTGCACGCACAACAACAAACGCAACATCCAACGGGAGGCGAAAAATGGCATCTAAGGGAATCAGAGACAGAGTCGCCATAGTCGGCATGGGCTGCACCAACTTCGGCGAGCACTGGGACCGCTCCACCGACGACATGCTGATCGAATCCACCCAGGCCGCGATGCTGTCCGCCGGCGTCGACAGGGACGACATCGACGCCTACTGGCTCGGAACGATGGGCTCGGGGGTGTCCGGCCTCACCTTGTCCCGGGTGCTCCGCCTGGAGAACAAGCCGGTCACCCGCCTCGAAAACATGTGCGCCACCGGCTCCGAAGCGCTGCGAAACGCTTGCTACGCGGTGGCTTCGGGCGCCTTCGACGTGGCTATGGCGGTCGGGGTGGAAAAGCTGAAAGATTCCGGGTTCTCCGGGCTGGTCAGCGCACCCCTTCCCGGGGACGGCACCATAGCGGAGATCACAGCTCCGGCCCGCTTCAGCCTGCTGGCCCCCGCCTACGCCAAAAAGTACGGGGTCGACGAGGCGGAGCTAAAAGAGGTTCTCACCCGCATAGCCTGGAAAAACCATTACAACGGCGCCCGCAACCCCAGGGCGCAGTTCCGCAAGGAAGTGTCCAAAGAGGTCATAGCGCGCTCCGCTCCGATAGCGGGCATGCTCGGCGTGTTCGACTGCTCGGGAGTCTCGGACGGTTCGGCTGCGGCCATCGTGGTCAGAGCCGAGGACGCGCACCGCTACACGGACCGTCCCCTGTACGTGAAAGGCCTCTCCTTCGTCGCCGGCCCCGCCAGGGGCAACATCGACCCCGCCTACGACTTCACGACTTTCCCGGAGGTGGTCGCAGCTGCCACTGACGCGTACGCCCAGGCGGGCGTCACCGACCCTCGGGCTGAGATCGCCATGGCGGAGGTGCACGACTGCTTCACCCCCACCGAGCTGGTGCTCATGGAAGACCTCGGCTTCGCTGAACGCGGCTTCGCATGGAAGGAAGCCCTGGCGGGAACCTACGACCTCGACGGGGAGCTGCCCGTCAACCCCGACGGGGGCCTGAAAGCGTTCGGCCATCCCATCGGCGCTTCGGGGTTGCGGATGATGTTCGAATGCTGGCTGCAGCTGCGCGGGGAGGCGCCCGAGCAGCGGCG
>JAJZAM010000284.1 GCA_021799445.1 Actinomycetes bacterium | reverse complement strand
TCCATCGTTACCCAACTTTACATTCTGTCAAAGACGATCCTGGTGCGCTGCGCAGTCGGTTCAACTGAATCAGCCTCACGCGGGCTGCAGGTAGCTGTCCGCCGGGCCGACCACCTCCACCCCGAGGATCCGCCGCCACTCCGCAGGGTCTGTGACACTCTCGGTGACCAGCACGAGCGCCCTCTCACCGAGTAGGGCCACCGGGCTGTCGGAGAGACCACCAGACCGGATCGCCCTTAGACCACCAAGAGCTGCTGCCCCGGTCTCACCTGCGCACACCCCTGCTACGGCAAGGTCGCGCACTGCGTTGCGCGCCCAGTCGTCATCTATGACAACGACTGCGTCCAGGCCAGCCGACAAGGTCGGCCATGCGACCACAGAAGGAGTCCCACAGTTGAGCCCTGCCATGATCGACCGGTGGGGGCCGGGGACGCTCACCGGGGATCCGGCCCGCATCGACGCCGCGACGCACGCTGCGTCTGAGGGCTCGACGCCGATGATCGTCGGGCCTGAACCTGGCGGTCCGCCCGCGACTCCGACGCGCAGGTGCCTCACCGCAGCGGCGGCTAAGGCGCCGACACCAACAGGCACAACGACCGTGTCGGGAGCAGCTACCCCGCCCTCCGCGAGAGCTTCGTCTATCTCCTGGAACATGGTCGAGTAGCCCTCGATGACCCAGCCTGGTACGTCCGTGTAGCCGGGCCAGCTCGTGTCAGACACGACCAGGCGACTAGGACCCGCTTCCTCCGCCGACCTAGCGACGGCGTCGTCGTAGTCACCGACTACTTCTATGAGCTCCGCGCCTTCACTGCGAATGGCCTCCATCCGGGCTTGCGCCGTTCCCGACGGGACGAATATCCGGGCGCTGAGGCCCGCGAGGCGAGCCATGCGCGCAACGGCCCTGCCGTGGTTACCGTCAGTCGCTGCGACAAGGGTGAGCGGACGCGCGGACGCGAGGATCTCGGCGAGCTCGCCGATGTCATTCCAAGGACCTGGTTCTGCACCTAGGTGTTCGCTTAGCGCTCTGTAGGTAGCCCACGAAGCCCCCAGCATCTTGAACGAGGGCAGACCGAAGCGATCCGACTCACACTTGACCAGCAACTCTTCCAACCCCAGCTGCTCGGCTAGAGCTGGTATCGAAAGCAGAGGCGTACGACGGTAGCCGGGAAGCCTCCGGTGGAAGTCACGTGGCGTGATGCTCATAGGAGTCGCCGCCGGCGACTGCCCGCCGACGGCTAAGTGACCGGCGGTGGCGTTTTCCCGTCTCGACACCCCCGAACGTCGGGAGGGGTTCACTACCAGCTCAGGCTGGACGTTCACGCTGTCCATCCTGAAAAGGCGTCGATCATCGCCTTCACGTCGCCGAGAGGGTAGAGGATTGGACACGTGCAGCCTGCGCGTACGTAGTCCCCAACCCGCTTGCGGGCCTGTTCAGGGGTGCCCGAGGCCGTGAGCATCCTGACTACGTCGTCGGGAACGAGACGCGAGGCCGCTTCGACCTGCTCGTGAGTAGCCGGCCAGGTGAGGATCTCTCCTACTGCATCAAGCAGCGACTGAGGGACCCCCGACGCGGCCATGATGTGCGGCTGCTGGCCAAGGTACTGCGTCACCATCATGCGGGCCATGTCCAAAGCGACAGTCTCGTCTTCGTGCACCGAGCACACGACGAGCTGCGGGCGATCCACGTCTTGGATCCGCCGGCCGGAAGCGTCCAGCCCGATCTGCAAGTGATGCATTGCCCGCTGGTTGTAGTCAGGTGAGACCAAGTAGTTGAGAACTACCCCGTCGGCTATTTCACCGGCCAGTTCCATCATCTTCATTCCGGTCGCGCCTATGTATATGGGTACGTTCTTGGGTTTGCGCTCCTGGTAGACGTAGTCGAGTTCGACACCGTCGAGGTGCACCCACTCCCCGTGGAAGGTTACGGTCTCGTTGTTGAGCAGGGCTCTGACAGCAGTAACGACCTCCCTCATCACGGTGAGAGGACGAGCTCTGGTGATCCCGACTTTCGCCGCGAGCGGATCCCACCATGCTCCCAGACCGAGAACCACCCGGCCCGGGGCTAGATCGTCAAGCGTAGAGAATGTCGCTGCGAGGCGGGCGGGGTTTCGCGACCAGCAATCGGAAACGCCCGAACCAAGCCGGATCCGCTCAGTCACGGCTCCGTAAGCGGCAAGCGGCACCGTGGCTTCCCTCACGAGACGGCTCTCTGCCTGCCAGACAGCGTCGAACCCTCGCTGCTCTGCGTAACGGACGAAGTCCATTCCCTCCCGGATGCTATGGGCGTCTTGGAGGTACAGCGCGCTCGGGGTCGTCATAGTCAAAGTCCTCTCCAGGGGATTGGGCTCGCTCCCCCCGTAAAGGATGCCATGAGCTTGACTTTCCATCAAGCATTTTTTTACAAAACATAAAAAGAGACGCTTTGGTGGCACGCCTGAAGCGAGGTGCCGAGCCTCCTGAGCGCCCCCGGCAGGACTCGAACCTGCGGCCCGCTGCTTAGAAGGCAGCCGCTCTATCCAGCTGAGCTACAGGGGCTTGGCTCTAAGACGATACAGCAAGGAAGCGTGACGAGACCCCGGTGGGGAGCGTGTGGAAGTTTGCGATGATGTAACCGTGCCCCAAAGCGACATAGAGGCTTCGTGGATGGAGCCAGCGTGCAGCGATGTTCCGCCAGTCAAGGTTATGCTCGCCGGGGACTGGCACGGCAACCAGTCCTGGGCGAGATTCTCCTGCGAGATAGCCGCTAGGTCCGGTTGCCGGGCCATCGTGCAGCTGGGAGACTTCGGACTTTGGCCTGGCAGAGAAGACGCATGGCTAGACCACGTGGACGGCTGCGCCAGGGACGCCGGCTTGGAGGTCGTGTGGATCGACGGAAACCACGAAAACCACGACGCCCTAGACGCGTGGCGTTCAAGTTCGGACGAGCGGGGACTGGTCCGTATGCGAGATCGCGTGACCTGGGCGACGAGGGGTTCGCGTTGGGAATGGGCGGGCGTCCGCTTCGGAGCGCTCGGAGGAGCCGTCAGCCTCGACCGGTTCCTTAGACGGGAAGGCAGGTCGTGGTGGCCTCAGGAATCCATCTCCTCAGCCGACGTGGACCGCCTAGGCGACTCACGAT
>JAJZAM010000283.1 GCA_021799445.1 Actinomycetes bacterium | reverse complement strand
CAGGTCCTGGTTTCGGCTAGCGGGTGGACAACGGTGGAGGGACAGCTGTGACGTCTTTAGAGGCTCGAAGCGACGTAACTGTGCGGCGGACCGCGCTGAAATGGCTCGGCTGGGGGCCGCGCTCGGACCACCCGGTTGACAAGGTCCTCCCGCCGGGACGCCTGGCTAGTCTCGGCCTCCAACACGTGCTTGTCATGTACGCAGGCTGCGTGGCGGTACCGCTCATCGTCGGCGGGGCGCTCAAGCTAGATACGACGACGATCGGCCTTCTGGTGAACGCCGACCTTTTCACCGCTGGCATAGCCACGCTGATCCAAGCTTTCGGCATCGGTCCCTTCTTCGGGGTGAGGCTTCCCGTGGTGGCCGGGGCGACGTTCGTGGCTGTCACGCCGATGATCCTCATCGGCAGTCACTACGGGATCACCGCCATGTACGGTGCGTTGATCGTTGCGGGGATCTTCGGCGTGGTCGTGGCCAGACCGTTCTCGAGTGTCCTTAGGTTCTTCCCGCCGCTGGTCACCGGCTCTGTCATCGCTATCATCGGGCTTTCCCTGATCAGTGCTGCGACGGGGCTCATCGCTGGCAACGATCCCACCGCCAAGTCCTACGCTGCTCCGCATGACCTTGTCCTAGCCGGGCTCGTTCTTGCGTTCATCGTCGTGGTCACGCGCTTCACCTCGGGTTTCGTCGCGCAGCTAGCCGTTCTAGCCAGCCTGGTGTTCGGAACGTTGGTCGCATGGCCGATGCACATGCTCAACTTCTCGACGGTGTCGAAGGCGGGGGACTTCGGTCTGAGCCAGCCGCTGAGGTTCGGCGCGCCGACGTTCGAGGCGTCAGCGATCATCTCGATGATCATCGTCATGCTGGTCACTTTCACCGAGTCGACGGCGGACATGCTCGCCGTTGCCGAAATGGTGGAGAAGCCGATATCCCCTTCCGACATCGCGCGTGGGCTTGCGACCGACGGACTGTCGGCGATCCTGGCCGGTTTCTTCAACTCGTTTGCCGACACCGCCTTCGCCCAGAACGTCGGCTTGGTGGGCCTCACGAAGGTTCGCAGCAGGTACGTGGTCGGTTCGGCTGGAGTCATCCTCGTCGTGTTAGGGGTCATCCCCAAGGTAGGCCAGATCGTTGCGAACATCCCAGGTCCGGTGATCGGCGGGGCCGCGCTGGCTATGTTCGCCATGGTAACCGCCGTCGGAATCCGAACCCTGGGCAAGATCGACTTCGGGGCGTCTCACAACCTGCTGATCGTCGCTGTTTCGATCGGAGTCGGAATGATGCCCGTCGTCAGCCCTGACATATACGAGCACCTTCCTTCGAACCTGCAGGTCATTTTCGGCAGCTCGATAACCTCAACGCTGATAGTGGTTTTCCTGCTGAACGTGTTCTTCAACGAGCTGAAATGGCGCACCCCGGGTTCGTCTGGTGTGAGCCAAGCGGAGGCTGCCAGCTCGACCGACGCGTCGGGCTGACCCGGATCCTGCTAGCGTAGGGGGCAGACAGAGCGGGCGCATAGCTCAGTCGGTTAGAGCGCATGCATGACGCGCATGAGGTCGGGGGTTCGATTCCCTCTGCGCCCACTAGTCCTGACCAGGCTTTTAGCCTCGAAAGCCCCGGTTAGCAGGCCGATCAAAAGGCCCGGCAGCCAAACTGGCAGCCAACCTGGTGGCTTGCGCTCAGCGCCGGGCGATTCGGGTCAGTTCGTGGTGGAACCGGCGAGCCGCTTGTGGCTCCAAATGCTGCCTTAAAGCAGCTGACAGCTCCGCCGGGGTCGGGATCGAAGCCACCACCGATCGGGAGAACATTCCAGCGTCCATCCATTCGCAAAGCTCATGGCGGGGAAACCAGACCGACTCCGCACCGCCGGCTGCGGCCATGCGCAGGCGCTCCCATTCGGCGACGAGCGCCTCTTGATCGGCAGGCGGGGACCAGCCGGGCGTTCCCGGAGGAGCGCAAGGCCGGCATTCCTCGACGTAAGACCATGGCAGTCGCGCCTGGGAGGTGCGGGCAGCCGAGGCGAGGCGGGCCGCCCAGAGGGGACCTTCTAGTATCGCCGGGGAGCAGGAGGGCGGGGGAGTGGGCACGTCGACGGCGCGGCTCATGCAGTCAAGCATCTGGCCGCTACTGGGTGTGGGCATCTGAAGGGGCTTCGCGTCGGCGCAGGCCTTCCACGCGACGGTCCCGCTGCGTGAGACTACGCACGCAAAGTCGATCTGTCGCCGGGTGAGCGCAGCGATACCTGCGGTGAGCTCGACGGACGCATCCACCAGCTTCACGGAACCGGTAGCTATCACCGCAATGGCGTCCACCTCCGGGCCTGCTTTGTAGCCGAGAAGCTCAACCTCCCGGCCAAGAGGCTCTGGTAGGTACTCGCCGGAGGAGTCGCGACGCAAGACCAGGTGCAGGGGGCATCCTGACTGACGTACCCGAATGATGTGTCGACGCAGAAGGCGGGCGGCCGCAGCGTCGAGATCGGATGTTCCCGCAGGTTGTGAAGCGTGCACGCAGACCTCCCGAGTGATTCGAGTGGGAGGCTCCAACCCCAGGACCGATCAGGGACGCCTAATAAACAACAGATACACTATAATACTACATTGGACACTTAAGAAGAACTGTCATGCAGTAGCCGTTGGTGTGGCTGGGGCGGGGTTCCAGTCTGACGCCCTACGGCCCGAAGACAGCAACTGCTCCAAAGCGAGACGCAGGGCTTCGATGCTCTGTTTCAGCGAGGCGATCACGTAGCGGACCTCCGGATCCTCGATGCTATCGACGTTTCCCTCGAAATACGAAGCCGAAGCTGCTGGGGGCGCGATGTCGGTGGCCCGCCGTCCCATAACTCTACGTTCCGCCGGCGGCGTTGCCGCCTCTAGCGGTGTTGGCGCCTCTAGAGGTGCTGGCGGAGCGACGGCCGGAGCTTCCGGGTGGGGGCGAGGCTCGGTGACGGCAACGTCTGCTATGCGTGGACGCCGGCGGGTGTGCTTGATCGAGTACATCGCCCGGTCGGCCTTGTCTATAAGCTCGCTGGCCGACAGGTGACCCTCCACGTCGACGGCTGCCCCGACGGATGCCGACACCGACCAGCGTTCGCCTTCGAGCTCGACCGATTCGGCCAGGGCGGCGGC
>JAJZAM010000049.1 GCA_021799445.1 Actinomycetes bacterium | reverse complement strand
CGTTGGCTGAGGCTTTCGGTCTGACCCTGACGGCGCGCGGTAACATCTTGCGCGGCGAAGACTACGCCACGTCAACGCTGGGGGTTTTTGCGTGCGGTGACGCCGGGCGGGGCCAGAGCCTGATCGTCTGGGCGATAGCAGAGGGTCGCTCGGCGGCCATGCACGTCGACCGGTTCCTCGCCGGCGATTCCCTGCTTCCAGCCCCACTCCCCTTCGCCCAACCGGCGGGGTAGCCTGAGATCGTGGAACAAGAAAAGTCCGAGGATGGAGGACGCGACGAGCTAGCTTCCGCTGAACATGACGGCGATGGCGGCTACGAAGCCGGTGATGTTGACGACTTCGCAGAGCCGCCCGTCACCGAAAGGCCGCTTCCTCCGACGTCGGCTCTTCCGCCCAAACTCGAAGCGTGGCGGCGTCGTAGCGCGACAGGAGCGATCCTCACCGGGTTGGCACTTGGTTTCCAACAGGCCTTGGAGGCTCCAAGGGAGCAGCCGTCGATCATGATTGAGACGTCGGGCACTCCGCCGCGGGACCTACCCGTCGACGCAGAGGTCGAAGTCCTCAGACCCCGTCAGAGCGTTGTGAGCATCCGACCTTGGCTGATCGAAGGTTCGAAAGGCGACGCAGCGTCCCCAGCTGACCGAGACGTCAGCGGCGCTAGCCCTGGGGAATCGCCTGGCGCCGAGCCGAGCTCCCCAGAGCAGCCATGAACCTATTGAGGCGACGCGACGGTGGATCCGAGCTGCCTCGCCAGGCGGCGGCTCCTCCTCCCGACGACGGTCTGAAAGCGTCGGCGATGAGAGGCAGTGAGCCTCTCTACGGTTACGTCGTAGCCTTGGAGCTTGTCGTGGTTGGCGTTCTGAACCTGACGGTTACCTCAGGCAAAGGAGCCCCTTCCCACCCTTCTACCGCCCTGGCCGGGGTAGGCGTCGCAGCGGCCATATCGCTTTTCGGTTTCCTCCAGACTAAGAACAGGGTGCTGGTTGCTTTCGCCGTGATCGCGGCCGCGTTCCTCATCGACCTTCCGAAAGTCCCCAACTCGCTCGCGTTGGCTCACGTGTTCTCCTTGGCGTTGCCGTTCGCGTACTCGCTCATTCTCACCCAGCGTCACCGCAAGCGCATGAAAGGCGAACTTCTAGCAGCTCGGGCCCGCCGCTCGGCGGCTCCCCCCCGGTCGCAGGCCGGCCGAAAAGCTAAAGACGCCGCTGCAGCGCCGCGGGGTCCGCGGCCTTCCGGGCGTTACACCCCGCCCAAGGCGCAGCGGCCCAAGAAACGCTAGTACCCCGGGCGCGCGGGTGTCAGCGCCGCACGAAGGAACGACAGCGCAGCCTTGCGCTGACGGACCAGCGACCGTGCTGAGGAGTCCAGGCCGAGAGTTCTCAGAACTTCACCTTCGGTGACCATCCCGACTACGGTCGAATAGGAGGTGAGCAGCAGAAGCCTGGCGTCTTGACGGCGGAGCTCGCCCATCTCCATCGCCGACTCGAGATAGACGGTGGCCTTGTCGATGAGGGGGCTCAGATGCTCGGCGAAGCGGGTGGCGGCTGGAGGTCCGAGCCTGGCTACTTCCCGTACGATGCCGAGCAGCTCGGGACGTCTTCCTGCGATGGAGAACACGCTTCGCACCACCCCTCGGACCTTCTGCCACGCCCCGCCGTCTACTTGAGCCTCGACTAGTGCGGCGTAGACATCTACAGCGACGTCGTCTACCACGGCCCTTAGAAGTGTCTCCTTGGAGGGAAAGTAGTAGAGGATCGTCTGCTTGGTTATGCCCACCTCGGCAGCCAGGAAGTCCAATGAAGTGACGTCGTAGCCTCGCCGGGCGAAGGCTAACAGGGCGGCGTCAATGACACGCTGGCGGGTCGAGACGCTCGTAACGCCGAGACGATTTCCTGGAGCAGGCACCTACCATATGGTAGACAATTGCGGTGCTGCGCGAGTCGCTCGAAGGTAAGAGGATTGCGATCACTGGAGCGACCGGGTTTCTCGGCACCGCGCTGACCGAGAGGCTCTTGAGGTCCGTGCCGGGCTGCGAGGTAGCTCTGCTCATCCGCCCTGGCAGGCGCGGAGCTCGTGACAGGGCACGCAGAGACGTGCTCCGCAATAGTTGCTTCGATCGCCTTCGAGCTGAGACCGACGGGGGTTTCGACGAGTTGGTGTCCCGCCGGCTGCACGTGATGGCCGGCGACGTCAGCGTAGACGGCTTAGGTCTCGACGAGGACGGCAAAGCGCTGCTCGCCTCCTGCGACGTGGTCATCCACTCCGCTGCCACGGTCAGCTTCGACTCTGCCCTTGACTCTGCGGTGGAGATAAACCTCTTGGGTCCTACGAGGGTCGCCCGAACGCTGCTCGACTTACACGCCGGCCGGAGCGGGGCGGGCCGTCTGCCTCACCTGATCTCCATTTCCACCGCCTACGTGGCCGGTTCGCGCCGGGGACGAGCGCCAGAAGCGGCCCTATCCGACACTCCGTGGTCGACGGAGCTCGCTTGGAGGCCCGAAGTTGAAGCGGCCCGGCGCGCGAGGTCGGAGCAGGACGCGAGAAGCCGTGAGACCAAAATGCTCTCCGAGTTCGCCCGACGCGCCCGACGCGAGCTCGGCGCAGCAGGAACCCCGCTCCTGTCAGCGCGAGCGGAGAAGCTGCGCGAGGAATGGGTGCAAGACCAGATGGTCGCGCTGGGTAAGGCCAGGGCACGCGGCCTCGGATGGCCGGACGCCTACGCCTACACCAAAGCCCTCGGCGAGCGGGCGCTTCTCGAGGAACGCGGGAGCCTTCCCCTCAGCATCGTCCGACCGTCGATCATCGAAGCGGCCCTGTCCGAACCGAGGCCGGGTTGGATCAGGGGGTTCCGAATGGCGGACCCGGTGATCATCTCCTACGCCAAGGGCCTTCTCAAAGAGTTCCCTGGAGTCCCAGAAGGTGTCATAGACGTGATACCGGTAGACCTGGTCGTGGCCTGCATCGTCGCTGTCGCAGCTCGGGGACCTCTGGCAGTCCCCGACGTGTTGCACTGCGCTTCGGGTTCGCGTAACCCGCTGCGGTACCGCCAGCTCGTCGACTTGGTGAGGGAATGGTTCCAGGCGAACCCTGTAGCCGACTCCTCAGACCAGCCGATCACCGTCCCAGAGTGGTCCTTCCCGGGACGCCAGCGCGTCGCACGACAACTCGAACGCGCGGGTAGGACCCTCGAAAGCGCGGAGAGGGCACTCCAGGCACTCCCGCTGAGAGGCAAGCGCGCCGAGCTGAGCGCCAGGCTCGAAGAGCGCCACGCGGAAGTAGACAGGGCGCTTTCCTACGTGGAGCTTTACGGTGCCTACACCGAAACAGAGGCGATATTCTCCGTTGAACGGCTCATCGAGCTCTACGAGACCCTCCCCGAAACCGACAGACGCGACTTTTGCTTCGATCCAGCTGTCCTGGAATGGCGGTCGTACTGCCAGGATGTTTACCTGCCGTCGGTGGTTTCCCACGCCAGGGTGCGCCTGGTCGGAGCGTCGCATCGCTCTGAGCGCTCGGCGACACTGTCTAGAGAGGAGCGCGGCAGACGTGCCGTGCTTTCAAAGTCACGCCAGCTGGCCGTGTTCGACCTGGAGAACACCCTGATCGCCTCCAACGTCGTCGAGTCCTACTCGTGGCTTGCGACACGCCACGAGTCCGGAACGGACCGGGTTCGTTTCGTCGCCCGAACTCTGCGAGAGGCGCCACGCCTGCTCGCTGCGGACCGTGCGGACCGCAGCGACTTTCTCCGCCACTTCTACCGCCGGTATGAGGGCGCCCGGTTGGACCAACTCCAAGCCGACGCGTGGGAGATGTTCAGCGATCTTGTGATCACTAAGTCCTTCCCTGCGGGGATCCGCCGTGTCCGTGAGCACCGACAGGCCGGCCATAAGACGCTTCTCATCACCGGCGCCTTGGACGTAATGGTTGAGCCGCTACGACCTCTTTTCGACGAGATCGTCTGCGCCCGTCTGACGAGGAATGGTTCCGTTTTGACCGGGGAGCTCGAAGACGCGCCGCCGACGGGTGAAGCCCGGGCGTTGATCATGGCTGACTATGCCAGCGCAAACGGTATCGACCTGGCCGAGGCCGTCGCTTACGCCGACTCGGCCAGTGACCTTCCGATGCTCGAAGCTGCCGGCCATCCAGTCGCGGTCAACCCCGAGACCAAGCTCGCGGCGATAGCCAGGCGGCGGGGATGGCACGTGGAGCACTGGCCGAGATCACCTGGCGGTCCGAGGCCTCTCCTGCCGATCGGTCCGCTTCCGTGAGGGCACTTCAAGTCGACCGGTCCGTGACACGCTTCGCCACGGCCAGGCTGTCGTCGCGCCCTGCAGTCCTGCGTCTCACCGAGACGGAGCCACCTGCTCCACCCGGCCCTGATTGGGTTACTATCCGGCCGCTGCTGTCGGGCATATGCGGTAGCGACCTGGCCACGGTGTACGGCAGGGCATCACGGTGGTTCGAGCCGTATGTGAGCTTCCCTTTCACACCCGGACACGAGATCGTCGCCGAGACCGCCACCGGTGAGCGTGTCGTGGTCGAACCCGTCCTGCACTGCACGATAAGAGGCGTCGACCCTGTGTGCTCGTCGTGCGCTGCGGGCAGAACGAACCGCTGCGAAAACCTGGCAGCCGGGCACATCGCCGCCGGTCTGCAGACCGGCTACTGCAACCAGACCGGCGGTGGATGGTCGGGTGCTCTGGTAGCGCACCGCAAGCAGCTTCACTACGTGCCGGCAGGATGGAGCGACGAGGCCGCCGTGCTAGTCGAGCCGGTCGCATGCTCGGTTCATGCGGCTCTGAGCGCCCCACCCGGGGAGCCCCGTGTCGCTGCTGTCGTAGGCGCCGGAACCATAGGCCTGGCGACGATCGCGGCGATAAGGTCGTTTCGCGAAGACGTCACGACCGTTATAGCCGTGGCTAAACACCCTGACCAGCGCCGGCTTGCGAGACAGCTAGGGGCGGATGTCGTCGCTGAACCGGACGAGCTCCGCCGAGCCGTACGTCGAGCGACGGGATCTTGGGTCCTAGACAGCGGGCAGTTGACAGGAGGAGCCGGCGTCGTGTTCGACTGTGTAGGAACGTCGGAGTCTCTGAGCTCCTCGACTGCCGTCGCCGCCCCCGGGGCTACGGTAGTTCTCGCTGGCATGCCCGGTCGTGTGAACATCGACCTTACGGCGCTGTGGCAGCGCGAACTTCGCCTCGCCGGCGCCTACGCCTACGGACCAGAACCCGTCGCCGGTGACCGCCACAGCTTCGACCTGGCGATGCAGCTGATATCCGAGCACGACATGGGCCGTCTCGTCAGCGCCCTCTACCCGCTCGAACGTCACAGCGAAGCCTTGGACCACGCGTCCCACGCCGGCGCTCGTGGAGCGACGAAAGTCGCTTTCGACCTACGCCACGAGAAGAGAAGGTAGGTAAAGCACCTGTCATGACCCGACCCGGATTCGTACTCGAAGTGGACCGTTCGACGCCGCCGATCCTAACTTGGCACGGCGAAGGCTTCCGTCTGGAGAGCCTGCCAGCCGGGCGTTCGAGGGTTATATACCCGCCGGAACCTCTCGAGTCCCTAAAAGATCCCGACGCTACGATCCGGCGGGCGCTGGAGTCACCGCTGGGGGACAGCAAACCTCTGCGGGAGCTGCTATTCCCGGGCATGCGCCTGACGATTGCCTTCGACGACATCTCTCTTCCACTGCCCCCGATGCGCCGGCCGGACAACCGTCAGCGTGTGATCGAAGCCGTCCTCGACATCGCAGCTGCAGCGGGTGTCGACGACGTGGTGCTCATATGCGCTCTGGCGCTGCACCGGCGGATGACCGAGTCGGAGCTACGTCACGCCGTAGGTGACCGGGTGTACGACTCGTTCGCTCCCATCGGGCGTCTACTCCAGCACGACGCAGAGGACCCAGCCGGCCTGGTCCACATAGGTGTCACCGAGCACGGCGAGGACGTCGAGATCAACAGGCGGGCAGCGGAATCGGACCTGATCGTCTATGTCAACATAAACCTCGTGGCCATGGACGGCGGGCACAAGAGCGTCGCAACCGGCCTGGCCAGCTATCGCAGCCTGCGCCACCACCACAACGTGAGGACCATGCGCCACAGCAGGTCGTTCATGGATCCGGAGCATTCGGCTCTGCACAGCTCCAACTGGCGGATGGGACGGCTTCTCGCCGCGAGCGGAGTCAAGATATTCCAAATAGAAACGACCCTCAACAACGACGCCTTCCCACCTCAGATGGCTTTCTTGCAAAAGCGCGAGTGGGAATGGAACCCCCGCGACAGGGCCTCCTACGCGGCGTCGACCCGGGGGCTGTCCCTGCTCACGCCTAGGCTGGCCCGTTCGCTTTTCCAGTCGATCAAAGCACCGCACGCGATGACCTCGGTCCAGGCGGGCGAGGTGGAAGCGGTCCACGCAGAGACGACCCGAATGGTGCACCGCCAGCAGCTCGTCGAAGTCCAAGGCCAGACAGACGTCGCCATCTTCGGGCTGCCTCACATCTGCCCTTACAACGTCAATTCGATAATGAACCCGATCCTGGTCATGTGCATGGGTCTCGGCTACCTGTTCAACTTGTACCGGGGACGGCCTATAGTCCGCGAGGGTGGAGTAGCGATCCTTTCACACCCGACGCCGTGGGCGTTCCACCCTGTGCACCACCCGTCCTACATCGACTTCTTCGAAGAAGTCCTCTCCGAAACGACCGACCCGGTGGCTATCGAAAACACCTACGAGGAGCGCTACGCGACAGACGAATGGTACCGTCACCTCTACCGGACGGGCCACGCCTACCACGGCGTACACCCCTTCTACATGTGGTATTGGGGTGCGCACGCTCTGGAGCACCTCGGCAGGGTGATAATCGTCGGAGGCGACCGCAAAGCGGTGAGACGGCTCGGCTTCTCCCCGGCGAGCACTCTCGCCGACGCCTTGGAGATGGCCTCTGACGTCGTCGGCGACGAACCGACGATCAGCCACTTCCACTGCCCTCCGATAATGATCGCCGACGTGAAATGAGCGTCCAGCTGCCCGGTAGCCAGCCTCCCGACAAACGCCTGCCCGTATCGTCTTGGTCGTGGTCTGTGGCCCGGTCGGGGATTCGACGTCGCCTGCGCAGAGCTTCGACCTTCCCGTTCGGCTCCCCCACCTGGCCGGGTACGATCGCGCTTCCCCCTGTCGAAAAGAGCCTCGGCGTCTACTACGACAGTGACTGGGCTCGCTCACCTTTAGCGCGCGCCGCGCGAATCGCGCTTCAGACTGCGGTTTCTAACCCGCTCCTGCGAGCGGTGACCTCCCCCACCGTGCGAGGCCTCGACCGGCTAGCCGATTTCGACGCACCGGCGATTTTCGCGGCGAACCATTCCAGCCACCTCGACGCACCCCTGATCGTGTCGGTCATTCCGCCGCGCTGGCGTGACGAACTGTTCGTGGCGGGCGCAGCCGACTACTTCTTCGACACTCATCCCAAGGCGGCGCTCTCCGCGCTGGCTTTAAACGCCGTGCCGATGGAACGCCAGCGGGTGTCGCGAACCTCCGCGGATCGGGCGACGCAGCTACTAGACGAAGGATGGAGCATGCTGATCTTCCCCGAAGGCGGGCGCAGCCCCGACGGGTGGGGTCAGCAGCACAGGCCGGGTGCCGCATGGCTAGCGGTCAGGAGCTCTGTAGCTGTCGTGCCCGTCTACTTGGAGGGAACCTCGAGGATACTCCCGAAAGGCTCCCGACGCCCGAAACCTGGCCGGGTCACCGTCAACTTCGGGGCGCCAATCTCTCCTCCTTCTAACGGCGATTCACGGACGTTCGCCCGGACCATCGAGAACGCTATAGCGACCCTCGCCGATGAGCTCACGAGCGACTGGTACTCAGCTAGGCGCAGGGCTGCGGCTGGCACAACCCCGCCGCTTTCAGGTCCAGACGCCACCCCGTGGCGACGATCGTGGGCTTTGGGAGCGACGGCTGCACCGTCTGAGACAAAACGTCGGGGCGAGCAGTGGCCTTGGAACCATAAGCCGTAACAAAAAATCCAGCTGGCAGATAAAACTCCCGCATGTTGCGAGCAACGGCCGCCGGAAGTACCCAAAAATGCCAGGGGCTAGTAAAGGACCTTCGTGTCGTTGGCGCAACGCAACCGGACCGAAATGACGCCGTCTGGGATGACGGAACATACCGCTACGACTAGGGGGTCGGGGGGCTCCGCTGGCGAAGGGACACGCACACGCGGGGTCCGCAACGCAAAGGACGACTCCTCGAAAACGGGGTCACCCCCAACTTCGGCGCCCGGTCCCGCATCGCAAGAAGTGCCCTCGCCGTCCACGGCCGCAGCTGCCGGCTCTTCTACGTCACTCGCGGGTGGGTTCGCTTTCAGGTGGCGTCGCCTCCAAAATAGCGATCCACCGAACGCAACAACCCCGATAAGCACTACGAACAGCTCTGTCACCGGTCCGCCCCGGAAATCCCCTCCTGGCTGAGAGCAAGCAGTTCACCGAGAAGGGCGTCCACATCGGCAGGCGCTGTCGCGCCCACCTCGACAGCGAAAGTCCAGCTGCCCACGCGCAACGCTCTCAGCTCACCTTGCGTTGTAGTGACTTCGAGCACGGCTCCTACGGGCGCCAGCGAGCTTAGAGCGACCAGTGAGGACTCTTCGACACAGCGGGGCTCGCCGATCATCTCTGCGGACCCTTCCCCGGCTACGACGACCGCGGCGATGCGTCCGTCGGAGACCATAGACATGAGGGCAGCGCCGATCGGATCCTCGACTTGAGAGTCCGATAGCGCCTCGGAGCCGGCTGGGTCGCCAGACTCGAAACCGTGATCTCCGCCCGACTGGGCGTTAGCCTCCGCGTCTAGTTCACCAGCAGCCCCCTCAGGCTCACCAGCAGCCCCCTCAGGCTCACCAGCAGCCTGCTCGGGTTGTGGCTCGACGGCGTTGGTCGACGAAGCCCACGACGCCAGTTCCTCCGCTTGGGCCATGAGGGCCGCTAGCTGGTCGAGCGTCGAGGCGAGACCGTCCCCGGCGTTGGTTTGCTGACCACCGGGGGAGGAGCCGTTTGCAGCGTCCATGACAGGTAGGCTCAGGTGTTGTCCGAAGCGGAAGGGTCCGCCTCCAAAAAGCGGCCAAGGCTAGCCGAGGCAGCCCCGAGAGCTTCGCTCAAAGCTAAGACCCGGGCGCGGAATTCTTGCTTGAGCGCCTCCAGTTCCGCCTGCCCTGCCGACCTGGCCTCCGCCCGCAGCGCCTCTGCGTTGGCTCTCGCCGCTGCGATCAGCTCCTCGGAGTGCCGGCGAGCTTCGTTGACGATCTGATCGGACTCGGAACGCGCCCGACCGACTAGAGCGTCCGCCTCCTCCCTCGCTGCGGCCACGATCTGATCTGATTCCACCCGGGCCCGGTCGATCAGGCTGCGAGCTTCGTCTTGCAAGGCCGCTAGCTTGGCGCGTTCGCTGTTGATCCGCTCATGAGCCGACCGCAGAGCGTTAAGGTTACTTTCGAGGGTCTGCTCGGCTGCCGCTCTTAGCCTGGCCGTCTGCTCTGCAGCTTCGTTTAGGACCGTCATATCCTGGGCGACTTTCGCGATCACCTGGGCGAGCACGTCGGGGGTCTCGTCCTCGTCCGGCGCTGACTGGTATTCGCCTCCGGCGGCTGACTCCCCACCCTGTTCGGGTTGGTGCTGTTCGGGGTCGTGCTGCCCGGACCAGCCCGGCGACGCCCCGGTGGGCTGTTCACCCCAGTTGTGGCTCTCTGGGTCGTGATATGAACTGCCCTCGTCGGGATTGTGTTGTTGTGGATTGTCGCTCATGCCGGCCTCGAAGTCCATAGCAGGTACCTCGGCAAACTACCCGTATTTCTGAAGATTCCTGTCATGGCGGGAAAGTCCTGGCTAGCTCCTCGGGACTCGGCGTGCGTCTGACCCGTCCCTCGGGTGGCAGCAACTCGGAGATCGAGGCCATGATCCGCCTAGTGTCGGACTCTACGTCGACACCCCCCAAGCCTGACACGGGCGGACCTACCCTGACGGTGACAACGGGCGGATTTACAGGCCCGGCAGGTCTAGGCAGCCTGGATGACCGAGGCCACACGACCTCAGTTCCCCACAGCCCTAGAGGCAGCACCGGTGCCCCTGTGGCAGCAGCCAGTCTGGCGGTCCCGGTCTTGCCCCGCAGCTCCGGGTCGAAGAACGCTTCGCCTCGCGGGATCGTCGCCTGGGGGGCTATGACGACGACCTCGCCGGCGCGGAGGGCTTCGAGGGCCTGCTCGTAGGCGTCGGAGGATTTCCCTTCGCGGTCTACGCAGATCGCACCGGCCGCCTCTAGAAGCTTTCCCAGCACGGGGGCGTCGAAAAGTTCTTTCTTGGCTAGCCCCCTCGGGTAGCGCCCAGCGCCGAGCACGGCCAGCCCGTAGGCGACCGGGTCGAAATAGCTGCGATGGTTAGCGGCGACTATCGCTGGTCCCTCCCGGGGTATGTTCTGGAGCCCGGAGATATCGAAACGTGCGAAACCGGCGGCGAAACACGGCAGGACGACCTTGACAGCGTCGAGGGGTTCCACCCCGAAAGCTTTCGGCACTCCCTCCGGGGCGTCGAGATTGACGACACGCCACCGCCTGAGGCGTGCGATCGGCGCGAGGCGGACGTCAGGATTGACGGCGCACGCCTCCCCGACCGACGACAGGAGGGCCAGGTCGTAGACGCTGTCAGAGAACGCTGCGGAGTCCGCCAGATTTATCTGCGAGGCTTTCGCCCAGCGCCTGACGGCCAGAAGCTTCCCGACGCCCCACACGAATCCCCCGTCGAGGCGTCCGGTGAACCTAGCCACGCCGTCTTCCCCGACCCTAGTCGCGTAGCGTGTGGCGACTACGTCGTCAAAGCCGAGGCGCTTCGCCAGGGGTGTCACCAGGTGCTCGGGGGTTGTCGTGGCCATCACCAAAAGCCTGCCTTTGCGGCGTTGCTCGTCGACGAGCATCCTCGCCCTGGGCGCTACGAGACTTTCGAGGCGTTGCGCAGCCCGCTCGGCGGCAGCGATCATTTCGCTGACAGCCTTGCCTCGTGCCCCTAACGCGGCGGCTCGCGCCAGGGCCATGGAAGGTGCCGTCTCGCCGAAGCGGTTGTACACGCCGACAAGCAACGAGGTTCCTGGCAGACTTCGACCGCTCACGATTCCCGCCTCGGCGAGAGCGTCGTGGAGAACCGGGGCGCTCGAAGTCGCCAGCAGGGTCCGGTCCAAGTCGAAGAAGGCTGCGCTGGCGCCCATCCCCCAAACCTAGCCTAGCAACGCCGCTTGACGGCTAGACAACCGCGTTCAGTCGCCGCGAAGCTGGCGCAGCACGTATAGGAGGATCCCGCCGTGGCGGTAATAGTCGGCCTCTTTAGGAGTGTCGATGCGTAGCCTCGCCTTGAAGTCAACCCTGGTCCCGTCAGACCTGAGCGCGCTAACAGACACCTCGCGGGGCATCGGACCTTCGCTCCCGGCAGCCGCCAGTCCTATCACGTCGAAGGTCTCCTGCCCCGTCAACCCGAGGGTCTCCGAGCTGTCCCCTTCGAGGTATTGCAGGGGAGCGATGCCCATGCCCACCAGGTTGGAGCGGTGGATGCGCTCGAAACTTTCGGCGAGAACGGCTTTCACGCCTAGCAGGGCGGTCCCCTTGGCAGCCCAGTCACGCGACGAACCAGAACCGTACTCCTTGCCTGCCAGTATGACGAGGGGCACCCCGTCGGCCTGGTAGCGCATGGATGCGTCGTAGATGGACATCGTCTCCCCGTCAGGGAGGTGTCGGGTAACTCCGCCTTCGGTTCCGGGTGCCAGCTGGTTGCGTAACCTTATGTTCGCGAAGGTCCCCCGGATCATCACCTCGTGGTTACCTCGGCGGGCCCCGAAAGAGTTGAAGTCCGACACGTCCACTCCCCCGTCCGTCAGCCACTTACCTGCCGGTCCGTCGCGGCGGATGTTCCCGGCCGGGGAGATGTGATCGGTCGTGACGCTGTCAGCGAGCTTGGCGAGGACCCGAGCCCCGAGAATGTCTTGAGGCGGTTCCGGTGTCATCGTCATGCCTTCGAAGTACGGCGGCTTGCGGACATAGGTGGATTTGCTGTCCCACGCATAGGAGTCACCGTCTGGGACTTGCAGGCTCCGCCAGCGCTCGTCGCCTTCGAACACCGACCCGTACGACGACGAGAACATCTCGGACCTGATCGACGAGCCGACCACCTCCGCCACCTCGGCAGGCGACGGCCACACGTCAGAAAGGTGCACGGCCCGACCGTCCGTGTCGTAGCCGAGCGGTTCGGCCGTCAAGTCCAGCGCCATCGACCCAGCCAAGGCGTAGGCTACGACCAGGGGAGGCGACGCAAGGTAGTTCATTCTCACGTCGGGGCTGATACGACCTTCGAAGTTCCTGTTACCCGAAAGCACAGCCACCGCAGCGAGATCAGAGGCGTTGATAGCCGCCGAGATCGGCGCCATTAGCGGACCGCTGTTGCCGATGCAGGTGGTGCAGCCATAACCGACAAGGCTGAACCCGAGCTTCTCGAGATAGCCGACGAGGCCGGCAGCCTCGAGGTATTCCATGACCACCTTCGAACCGGGGGCGAGGGTCGTCTTCACCCACGGCTTGGACGTCAAACCCTTCTCAACGGCTTTCTTCGCCAAAAGCCCAGCGGCGACCATCACCGACGGGTTGGACGTGTTCGTGCAGGAGGTGATCGCAGCGATCACGACGTGACCGTGGTCCAAGTCGAAGGCGGTTCCGTCGTCCAAGAGCACCGGAGTCGGCGCCGTCGGAACACCCGACGAGGCGTCAGCTCCCAACACTTTCGCCGCCGCGGCCGGGAAGCGCTTCGCAGCCTGGTCGAGGCGGACCCGGTCTTGAGGTCTGGACGGGCCCGCTATCGACGGGACGACCTGGGAAAGGTCGAGGCTGAGCCGTTCGGAGAACTCCGCAGCGCGAGCCGGGTCGTGCCACAAGCCCTGCTCTTTGGCGTAAGCCTCCACTAATGCCACCCTTTCGGGGCTTCGTCCGGTCAAGCGCAGATAGCGCAGCGTCTCCCCGTCGATGGGGAATATCGCGCATGTGGACCCGTACTCTGGGGACATGTTGCCGATGGTCGCCCGGTTAGCCAGGGGCACCGAGGAGACCCCCTCCCCGTAGAACTCGACGAACTTTCCTACCACCCCGTGCGCCCGGAGCATCTCCGTCACGGTTAGCACGAGGTCAGTAGCGGTCGAGCCAGGCGGCAGCTCCCCTGTCAGCTCAAAACCAACCACCCGCGGTGTGAGCATCGACACAGGCTGGCCGAGCATGGCCGCTTCGGCCTCGATGCCTCCCACCCCCCACCCGAGGACTCCGAGACCGTTGATCATCGTCGTATGCGAGTCGGTACCGAGCAGAGTATCCGGGTACGCGCGCCCGGAATCGTCGGTGAAGACGACCCTGGCGAGGTGCTCCAGGTTCACCTGATGGCAGATCCCCGTGTCGGGCGGGACGACTTTGAGCGTGTCGAAAGCGTTCTGACCCCAGCGAAGGAACCGGTACCGCTCCTCGTTGCGCTCGAATTCCAGTTCGGCGTTCTTAGCGAAGGCTTCGCTGGAGCCGTAGAAGTCGGCTATCACCGAGTGGTCGATGACCAGCTCCGCGGGTATCAGCGGGTTCACTTTCGCCGGGTCGCCTCCCAGGGCGACCATGGCGTCTCTCATCGCAGCCAGGTCCACCACTGCTGGCACCCCGGTGAAGTCCTGCATGAGGATCCGGGCCGGCGCAAACGCGATCTCCTTGTCAACATCCACGGTCGGATCCCAAGCGGCCAAGGCCTCAATATCGGCTGCGGTGACGGTCACCCCGTCCTCGTTGCGCAGCAGGTTCTCCAACAGGATCTTGAGCGAGAACGGAAGCCGGTCCGCCCCTTGGAGGGCGTCCAGGCGGAACACCTCGTAGCCGCGGTCGCCTACCGCGATCCGTGAGCGTGCGCCGAAACTGTCGTTGTGCTTTGTCTGTCCTGCGGGCATGCCTAGAAGCTACCGCTGGGACACCGCCCGGCGCAGGTTGGTCAGTTTCGGCCGCACCGGCGACAGCAAGGAGGCTACTTCCCGACCGCTTCTCCGACCGCGCCAAGGCCGGGCCGGGAAGCTCCGACTGGCGGAGCCCCAGCCCGGCGCGCAGGCTAGCCAGGTACCGTTACTCGGCCGGAGCCGGGTACACCTCCTCGATGTACTTGTCCACCCGGGCGCTTGGCAGGCGGAAGTACTGCGCCCCGTAGTAGATGACGAGGCTGAACACTGCGACCACGACGAGATCCCAGTAGAACGGTATAGCGAGAGTACCGCCGTTGAGGATGTGCTCGAAGCCGTAGTACCCGTTGAAAGGGTGGCCGGTCCCGAACTGGCCGTACCACGAGATGACTCCCATACCCACCAGGTAGGGAACGACCCAGATGGCAGCAGTCCAGTCGATCTCGGGCTTGTGGGGGTTCAACTTGAGAACGAAGGACGCTCCAATGAGGATCACGCCGATGATGAAGAACACCATCAAGGTGGCGTAGGTAACCCACCCTGACCAGTAGACGATCCAGTTGGCGAACACGAACGACAAAGGAGCGAGGACGTTAGCGGCTGGCAGTCGGTAAGGCCGGGGAAGGTCGGCTTTGGACTTGCGCAGGGCGCCGAGCGCAAGAGGAGCTCCGGCGTACATGATCACCGAGGCGGATGTGATCACCCCGACCATGCTGTTCCAGCTCGGGAAAGGCAGCAGGAACAAGATCCCGACCGCCGAAGTTACCAGGATGGCGACAGTGGGGACTTTGAACTTGTTGTTCTTCTCGAAGGCTTCTGGGATGTAGCCGTTCTTCGAAAGGCCGAAGCTAATCCTCGAAGCCGAAGTCAGGTAGATGAGCGCCGTGCCGCCCGGGGAGACGGCAGCGTCGACTCGCAGGATCCAGGCGAGCCAGCCGATACCGGCGAGCTTGGCGACGGTGAAGAACGGGGAAGCCTGCAGGGC
>JAJZAM010000282.1 GCA_021799445.1 Actinomycetes bacterium | reverse complement strand
CACGAGCCATCTGAGCGCCGCCCAGATGGCTCACATAACGAGCCGTAGCTTCTTCCCGCACCTGATCACGGCACCGTTCGGCACCGGGATCCACTACGCGTTCAGCTTCGCGATCGTCTGTTCGGCAGTGGCGGCCGTGGCGTCGCTTCTGCGCGGCCGCCACGTCACGCCTTGAGGCCTTGCTGGCCTGCTACCCCTGCTTCTCCCTCGCCGGCCGGCTTCGGTCAGCGCTTCGCCTGGTAGCGGGCGATCTCCGCCCTGCCGACCACCATGTGGTGAACCTCATCGGGACCGTCGGCGAAACGCAACGTGCGCTGCGACGTGTACATGTCGGCCAGCGGCGTCCACTGGGAGATCCCGGTCGCCCCGTGGATCTGTATCGCCTGGTCGATGATGTTACAGACACGCTCGGGCACCATCGCCTTAGCGGCGGAAACCCACACCCGGGCTTCGGCGTTGCCCATCAGGTCCATCGCCTTGGCCGCACGCAGGACCATCATCCGCATCGCTTCGATCTCGATCCTGGCCCTCGAAACCCACTCCGTGTTCTTGCCGAGGGAGATAATCGGCTTGCCGAAAGCCTCCCGGCTCAAACCTCTCTCCACCATGAGAGCGAGAGCCTTCTCAGCTGCCCCGATGGAGCGCATGCAGTGGTGTATGCGGCCCGGCCCGAGGCGGACCTGGGAGATCTCAAAACCTCGTCCCTCTCCCAGCAGGACGTTGTCCTTTGGCACTCGAACGTCGTGGAAACCCAGGTGCATGTGCCCGTGGGGGGCGTCGTCGTGGCCGAATACGAGCATCGGGCCGACGACCTCGACGCCGGGAGTGTCCATCGGGACGAGGATCTGGGACTGCTGAAGGTGCGTCGCCGCCTCAGGGTTGGTGCGCACCATGACGATCATGATCTTGCACCTGGGGTCGCCGGCGCCGGAGATGTAGTACTTCTCGCCGTTGATCACCCACTCTTCACCGTCGAGGACCGCCTCGCAGGCGATGTTGCGGGCGTCGGAGGACGCCAGGTCCGGTTCGGTCATTGCGTACGCCGAGCGGATCTCACCGGCGAGGAGAGGTTCTAGCCAACGCTTCTTCTGCTCCGGTGTGCCGACCCGTTCCAGGACCTCCATGTTGCCGGTGTCGGGCGCCGAGCAGTTGAGGCATTCCGAGCCCAGGCGGGTCTTGCCAAGCTCGAACGCGATGTACGCGTAATCCAGGTTCGACAGGCCCTCGCCGGTATCCGCGTTGGGCAGGAAAAAGTTCCAAAGACCCTCGGACTTGGCTTTGGCCTTGGTGGCGTCCAGCAGTTCCAGCTGGCCTGGAGCGAAGCTCCAACGGTCCGCTCGGCCCTCGCCCAACGCGAAGTACTTCTCTTCTAGGGGCAGCACCTCTGTTTGGATGAATTTCTTGACACGGTCGAGCAGCTCGCGGGCATCGGGGGAGATCCCCAGGTTGAAAAGCTCACCGCCGAAGTCGTCGGTGTTGAGGGGGTGTGCGGGCATGGTTGACCTCCAGGGTCAGTAGGCGGACGTGTTCTCGAAGTAGCGGCGGGGGTTAGCGACGAGCATCGTGTCGATTTGCTCCTCGCTCACGCCGTGCTCCCTCAGATAAGGCAGGACGTCGTCGTGGATGTGCAGGTAGTTCCACTGCGGGAGCATCCCGAACAGGGACGGGTCTATCCAGTCGATGTAGCACGACGCGTCGTGCGACAGGACCATCCGATCCGCGTAACCCCTACGGCAAAGCTCGACGACGACGTCGCAGCGGGCCTCGAAGGTGGTCTCCAAGTTGATCCCGAAGCGGTCCATCCCCAATATGAACCCGAAATCGGCGAGAGCGGCCAGGTGATCAGCGTCGGAGCTGTCCCCGCTGTGGCCGAGCACAACCCGGGTCGGGTCGACGCCTTCTGAGTCGCAGAGCACCTTTTTGACTTCCAGCCCGGTGTGCGAACCGGGATGGGTGTGCACCGTGATCGGCGCCCCGGTCTGGCGGTGCGCTCTGGCCACGGCACGCATGATCCTCTCAACGCCGTCGGTCATGCCCTGCGCGTCGATGGCGCACTTGAGGAAGGCCGCCTTTACACCCGTTCCCGCTATTCCCTCGGTGATGTCGGACACGAACATGTCGACCATCGGCTCGGTGACCCCAAGCTCGGCGCTGCGGTAGTGAAAGAAGAACGGCACCTGGTCGTAGGTGTAACAGCCTGTTGCGACGATCAAGTTCAGCTCCGGGACGCGCTCGGCTACCTGGACTATCCGAGGGATGTAACGGCCGAGTCCCACGACCGTCG
The DNA here is from genome assembly GCA_021799445.1 of Actinomycetes bacterium. GTDB lineage: Bacteria > Actinomycetota > Acidimicrobiia > Acidimicrobiales > Palsa-688 > JAJZAM01. Next base: position 856 of record JAJZAM010000282.1, on the reverse strand, counting down.
GGTCCACGAAGGTGCGCGTCCCTTGAGCCGCTGCCGCTTTGAGCTTCGCGACAGCGTCAGCGACACGGTCCTCCTCCGAACCCCACTCCTCTGGGTAGTTCTGCTGCACGTCAGGTGTGAGCACGAAGACGTGCTCGTGCATGTACGTACGGCCCAGTTCGGAAGTGTCGACCGGGCCCCTAACCGTCTCAACCGTTGCCATGACCAGACCATACGCGAAAAAGACAGTGCCGTGCCGGTCTGGCCGCCCGGTCGGGACTTTCGCCGGCCGGCAACGGGTGGAACAATGAAGCTATGAGCGACCCGCTGCGACTCGTGGACGACCGCGTCGACCGACTGCTAGCCGAGGCCGACCCGGCCAGGACTCCCGCGGTGGAGTTCCGGGGTCTTCAGTACGACGCCGGGGTCGCCTGGGTGCACTTTCCCGAAGGCCGCGGAGGGCTCGGTGTGGCGCCGAGCCTGCAGTCTCGCGTGGACGCCCGCCTTCGCGAGGCGGGAGCCAGGCCCCCCGACGGCCGCCTCTTCTTCGGGCTCACCCTCGCCGGCCCGACGGTCGTGACCAACGGAAGCGAGGAGATCAAGGACCGGCTGCTCCGGCGGATGTTCACCGGTGAGGACGCCTGGTGCCAGCTGTTCTCCGAGCCCGGAGCCGGCTCGGACCTGGCGAGCCTCGCGTGCTGCGCGGTGCGCGACGGCGACGAGTGGGTCGTGACCGGCCAGAAGGTCTGGAACACGATGGCCCACATGGCCGACTGGGGCATGCTCGTAGCGCGCACCGACCCCGACGTGGCCAAGCACAAGGGCCTCACCTACTTCGCGTTGGACATGCACTCCCCCGGGGTCGAAGTGCGGCCGC
>JAJZAM010000281.1 GCA_021799445.1 Actinomycetes bacterium | reverse complement strand
GACGGCTTCGTAGACGGCGCGGCCCGCGGCGTCGGTGGGGCATCGGGGGTCGCTGTCGTAGCCTTCCTCGCTGAACGCGAGAGCCAGGGCGAGGATAGCTTCGCCTACAAGCCGGGGAGAAAAAGCGTCCGGTTCGACGTACAAGCGCAGCACCGCCCCGTCTATCATCGCGTGCATCAACGAGACGAGCCTCCTAACGTCGAGAGGCGCCTTGACACGCCGCCCGAGCAGCGACAACGTAGCGGCGAGGATCGGCGCCAGCTCGTCGGTGATACGACCGTAAAGGCGCGCCCGGTCCGCCAGCAACTCACGCGCTACTTCGGCGTCCCTGTCGCTCAGCGCGCTGGGACCCTTCCACCGTTCGCTGGCTGTGATAGCCGCCGCCTGCAGGAGCCAACCGGCCGGGCCGCCCGGCGCTTTGAACTGGGCCTCCACGTTCGCGGCCATCGACGCTACGATCGCCTCCTCGAAGCCCACCTCCGCCCGCAGCACCTCGTCGAAGGCTGCTGCCATGTCACCTAGAGACTCGTCGAAACCAGCCCACGACGGGTCCGCAGCGGCCCGGGATATCGCTCTTAGCACCGGATCCGCGCTGGAAGGGTCGGCCGAGCGGAACACCCTGTACGCGGTGTCTTTGGGTACTCCGGCTGCCAGACCGAGCGAGGAGGCGTTGAGGGCGGATCGCAGCATGTCTATCGGGGCGCTCCCGAGCTTCGCCAAGCCGGCGTCGACCATCTGATCCTGCTTGTCTTGCCGGTTGGAGTCGCGTTTGGTCATCGCAGCGGCCCTCCCACGTGCGTCATGGCATGCCGAGCCAGCGCTTCCCCACAGCGGCCTTGGTCGCGGTGCTTGAAGGAACGCTCGCGCAGGGAAACCCGGCCAGCCCCGGCGGTGACCTTCAGACCACGACGCTCACCCCTGACGCGTTTTCGTACCATGAGTCTCAAAATAATACAAACTGCTTCTGGCAGTCGGCATGGCTCTTGGTTATCGTTCCTTGGGGAGGAAGCCGCCGTGTTGGCCGTCGATGACGGCTGCCAGAAGAGCGAAGGAGCGAGACATGACACGACAACACGCGCCGTCTCCGCGCGGTTCAAAGCCTGGCCGGCTCGCCCGGCGCATCTCTATTACGCTAGCTGCGACGGTCGCCCCGTTCGCTGTCGGTGTCGTCGCGCTCCCGGCGTCCACCGCGTCCGCCCAGGCCACCAGCTACACGTGGACCGGCGCTTCGACCAGTTCAGCGGACTGGAGTGACACGGCTAACTGGGGCGGCTCGGCTCCTAGCGGGACCGTTGGCACCTTGACGTTCCCCGACCTGTCTTCTTGCGACACATCACCGACTAGCTCGTGTTACACGTCAACCGACGACGTCTCGGGAATTAGCGCAAATGGCGTCGAGCTGACCGGGGGTCACTACACGATCTCAGGCGACGGTCTCAGCGTCGGTTCTGGCGATATCACCGAGTCCTCACCCTCAACTGCGACTTTTCCGACCTCCGACACGCTCAGCCTTCCGCTCGCTCTCACCGCCGCCCAAACGTGGGGGATCACCGGCGCAGACCTGAACGTGACGGGGGGCGTCACCGGCACGAACAACTTAACCGTGTCTTTGAGCCCGAGTAGCTTCGGACCTGCAACGCTCAGCCTTTCGGGGACCGTTGCTCCCGGCTCGTTCACGGCGTCAGGGCCAGCTCTCGGCGCCGGCGGGTTCCCGTCCACTAACGGCACGGTGCTGCTGTCCCCGGGAACCAGCCTTGAGACATCTGGGACGGTCAGCTTGTCCAACGTGAGCCTGCAAGGATCTGGCACCAGTACCGACCCGACATCGATCGGCGCGATCACAACCACCGACTCGGCCGTTCAAGTGTTCCCCGCCCCAACTTCAGGCTCGTCAGCTCCGGGTTCGTCGGCGCCGGGCATTCTCTCCGCTGCGTCAGCGACATTCGACTCGGCTAGCAGCCTTAGCTTCGAGATAGCCGGTCCCTCATCTGGCACCACCGCCACGGCTGGTACCGACAACTCCGAGCTCACCTCCACCGGGACCGTGACTTTGGGCGGGGCGCAGCTAGAGGTGGACGCGTCACCCCAAACAGGTTCCTCGTCGTCGGGACCTCCGGCGTGCTTCGTGCCGACCGTCGGAGCCGTCTACACGCTCGTCTCGGCGTCGTCCATCACAGGGGAGTTGAGCTCGGCCGGCCCGAACGGATCGGGAAGCGTCCCGATCCCCGACGGGGGTACGGTACCTCTCGGCGGCTTCGGCTGCTCAGCGACTTACCCGCCGGACGTGGCACTGCAGATCAACTACAACACCTCTGCTACCCCCGCGACCGTTACCGCCACGGTAGTTGCCGCGACGACGACTACGATCACCTCCCAGGGCGGCGGATCAGGCTCAGGCCCCGCGGACTACGGCACCGAGCAAACGTACTCTGCGACAGTCAAGGAAACGTCGAACGGCGCCGCCGAGACGACGGGCACGGTGACGTTCAGCGCGGTCCCCGAACCGACCAGCCCTGCGGGGACTTACGGCATTCCCGTCTCTTTGTGCAATGCCACCTACTCCTCCTCCTCCTCCGCCCCGGGCTGGTCGTGCCAATCGAGCTACGCCCCTGCGGGAACAGACCAGATAGTCGCCACTTTCACGCCGCCGTTGGGATCGGCGCTCGGCGGCTCCACCGGCTACGGATTCGAGCAGGTCTCGTACACCACTTCCGTGGCCGCCGCCGTCAACGGCGAGTCCAGCGGATCCGCCCCCGCCGGTCAGCCCGTCACGTACAGCGCGACTGTCACCAACACGAGCAGCGGAACGAGCGCTTACCCCGACGGGCCGGTAACCTTCTTCGACGGCGGGGAGCCGCTATGCACTGCGGAGCTGTTCCCGACGTTGACGAAGAACCAGTCGACCGCGTCGTGTACGGCGTCCAACGCGCCAGCGGGGTCAACCACTGTCACTGCCTCGTATGGTTCTGACGAGAGCGACTTCTACTATGGGTCTGCGACTGCAGGCCTTGACGTCACCGGCGCGCCGAGCGTGACGTCGCTCACCACAAGCGCCGGCACCAATCCCGTCACCGCAGGTGAGACGATCACCTACAACGTCACGGTCACCCCCCCGCAAGGCTCTACTGGCCTTCCGGCTCCG
>JAJZAM010000280.1 GCA_021799445.1 Actinomycetes bacterium | reverse complement strand
CTGCGCTCACGTCTCCGAGGGCGTGGCCGGCGAAGGACTGGCCGCGCATCACGGTGAACACGCCCGCTGCCGAAGCGCTGAGCGCTGCGAGGGCGCCGACGATCGCCGCTGTGCGCACCGTGGCGGCGGAGAACAAACCCCGGGCGAACAGCACGTGCATTAGCGCGCTCACCGCTTCACTCGCTCCGGCGGGTGCTCGGCGCCAGGCAGATGCATTGTGGCGGCGTCGACGAGCGGCAGGGGAGGACCTGGAGCGGCGGAGACCACGACCCTGCCGTGGACGCGTAAGACGTCGACTTGACGGCCGTAGAGGGCGCTCAGGACCTCGGTCGTGACGACCTCGTCGACTCGGCCACAGGCGGACTTGCCGGCAGCTAGGTAGACGACTTGGTCCATAACCCCGAGAAGCGGGTTGACGTCGTGTGTCGAGACCAAAGATGCGATGCCGCGTCGGCGGGCGAGGGCAGCGACGAGGTCGACGATCTCGTGTTCGGAGCGCAGGTCCAAGTTGGCTAGCGGTTCGTCTAGAAGTAGAAGGTCCGGTTGGCGGATCACTGCGTGGGCGATCAGAACCCGCTGCTGCTCGCCTCCTGACAGCCTGCCCACCCGCTTGTCCGCGAACTGCGCCGCCCCGACCGCTTCGAGAGCTTCGTCGACTAGCGCCCGCCGTTTGCGCGAGGGGAGCGGGAACCCTAACCGGCTGCCGTCGAGGCCGAGGCCGACCAGGTCACGGGCTCGAAGTGGCATGTCGGCGTCGAGGTCGATCTTCTGGGGCACATAGCCGATCCTGGCTGTGCCCCGTCCGTCGCGAGTGGAGCGCTTCAGCGAACCGGACTGGGCCGTCACGAAACCGAGGATCGTCTTCAGCAGGGTGGTCTTTCCGGCTCCGTTGGGGCCGATGAGCCCAGCCACTGAGCCTCGGGCGAGGTTAAAGGCGACATTGTCGAGGACGATGCGACCGCCGAGTGAGACGGTCAGATCGGTCACTTCCAAGACTGGGGCTGGGGCGGAGCCGTTCAACACCTGCTGACCGCAGCCGTTCAGGCTCATAGCCGTGCCGTCGATGAGTGCTCGGCGACCGCCTTGGTCAAGGCGTTGACCTCTGCGAGCATCCAGGACTGGTAGTCGTAGCCTGGGGTGGGCATAGTCTCGTAGACGCCGACGATCGGGATTCCCTCTTTCTTCGCGAGGCTTTCGAAGGAGGCCGTGAGCGGGTCGGTCACCTGCTGGTTGTAGACGAACACTTTCACCTGGTGATCTCGCAAGAGGCTGTCCTCGAAGGTGACGTCCTCGGGGGAGGGGTCAGTGCCGTTCATGATTGCAGCCTGCAAGCTGAACGGAGTTCGGATGTCGCACCCGGCGGCTTGGAGCATGTAGTCGCCAACCGGCTCGGTAACCGCAACGGGCGTGGCTCCGTAGCGTGCCTTGAACGAGGCGAGCGCCTCGACCCACGGGTCGAGGGACTTGTCGAACGATCCCACCTGCGCTTCGAAAAAAGCCCGATGGGCGGGTTCGAGATCCGACAAGTCGGCTGCGACAGCCTTGGCGACAGCCGGCATTGTCGACGGGTCGTACCACACGTGCGGGTTAGGTGTGGAGTCGGGGAGCCCAAGGAGGTCGGCGACGTCGACCACCTTTCGTTTGGGGTTTTGCGCTGCCGCCATGATCTTCTTAGCCCACGTGTCATAGCCGAGGCCGTTACGCACGACGAGGTCAGCCCCGGCGATCTCGGCAGCGACCGAGGTGCTGGCCTCAAAGGTATGGGGATCAGTGTTCGGGTTGGACTCTAAAGCAGCAACCGACACGTATGGACCCCCGATCTGGCTGATCACGTTCGCGTACTCGTTCTCGGCGCCAACAGCCTTGACGACGCCGTCCTTTGGGGCGGCGCTTGAGCCGGTCCCTCCGCAGGCGGCGAACCCGAGGGTTCCCGCGCACAGCGCTGCTATCGCTGCGAGCCCTCTCCTGTAGCGGCCTGTTCGGTCCATACACGTCCCCTTGAATGATGTGCAATCTACATATTGAGAGTAAGTATCACATACAGATCAGGACCCGTCAAGTTGGCTGACGCCGGTGAAGTCTCGCTTGTGATACCCTACGTGGGTGGCGAGTGAAACGGTGAGAGACCGCATACTTGCTGCTGGGGAGAGGATCACCCCTCAACGCGACCTAATTGCGGGCGTACTCGAGACGGCCCCTCGGCCGCTTAGTGCTTCAGGTCTCTATGAGGCTGTGGCGCGCCTCGATCCGAGGATAGGCCGGGCAACGGTGTTTCGGACGGTGGCAGCGCTCGAGCGTGCAGGGATCGTCGAGCAGCTGTCGCTACCCGGTGAGCGCTCCGGTTACCTGCTGTGCGCCACGGTAGGCCATCACCATCACCTCGTCTGCCAGCGATGTGGCAAGGTGTCAGACCTGCCCGAAGAGACGGTCGGGCCCTTTTTCGCGACGATCGAGTCCGATCACGGCTTTAGCGTCGACCATGCGAGCTTCAGCGTCTACGGCACCTGCGCCGGGTGCTCGGCTCGACTTGTTTAAAGGTCCGTCGTAGGTCCTCGGTCAAGGTCGCCCACGGGCCTGATACACCCGCTCGGCGAAAGCTTCCAGCATTTGAGTGCAGTCCTTCAGGCGCCGCTCGCCCTGAGACGCACCAGGAGTACCAAAAACGTCCTTGGCCCGCAGGTCCCGGTACCAACGGCGAAGCCGGTCGACGTTGTGCTCCTCCTCGTCGAGCTCGGCCAACGTGAACTTCTGCTTGTCTATCTCGCTGGTCAACTCCGCCTCGGCTTTGTCGCACTCGGCGCAGAACTCGACCCACTCGGCCTCACGTTCAGCGGTGAAAAGCGCCTCCAGCGCTGCGAGGGTGTCCTCCGGTGCGGACACGTCGAAGCACAGAGCTTGACCGCCCGAGCGCCTCACGAGGGTCACAGCCCGGTCGATACCCTCGTCGAAGCGGTCGCCGGCGGGGATGGCCCAAGTAGCGGCCTGCAAGGCCACCGCTCCTACTCGGCGCAGCTCCCGCCACACGGCCACCCGATCGCGTGACTGGTCTCCAGCAAGCCGGTACGTGAGAATACGCCAATCCATGTAACAGACGCTACATTATCGAAACACAATTTATGCTACAGTGCTCTGGCCGTTCAGCTTGCC
>JAJZAM010000279.1 GCA_021799445.1 Actinomycetes bacterium | reverse complement strand
GCTTGGCGCAGGAGATACCCGATGTCGGTCTTGCCGACTGCGAACACGTCGCCGTCGGGAAGCAGGATCGGGCCGCCGGTGGACAGGTCCATGTCGCCTGTCGCCGCCGGATCCCGGAACCAAGCCAGCGGCACTGGTGACAAGGCACCCGGCAGTTTCACGACTGACTCGGCCCAAGGTGCCGGAGCGGACGAGTTCGGGTTGCCGGTCGTGACGTAGACGTCACCGTTGGCGCCTAGCGCCGGACCGGAGCCGCCATCCCAAACGGCACCTCCGGTGCCCGTTGGGGTGACGTCGAAAGCCGTCTCGACTCCCCCGGCGACTGGTACTGAAACGACCCAGCCGTGGTAACTGCCGCAGTCGCCGTATTGGCCTCCGTATCCTATGTAGATGCGTCCGTTGCCTAAAGCCAGCGCTGCGCGTTGCAGCAGGTGCACTGCGTTTGCGGTCGTTAACAGGGGAGGGTCGGCGTCGACGCTTGAGGTGACCGCCCCGTCTGTTAGGTCGAGGCCGAACAGTTCGTGGTGCACGGGCGTCCGGCCACCGTTGGATAGTTCGCCGAGCACGTAGAGCGTTCGGGTGGCGGTGTCGATTACGGGTGTGCTCGTGACGCCGAGGGGGTCGATGTCCCCGCAGCCGGCTTGGGAGATAACGTCCACGAGGGGTGAGCCGAGGCGCTTCTCCCATAATGTCCGGCCGGTCGAAGCGTCCAGAGCGAACACGTCGTCGTCCTCGGTAGCGACGAAAACTTTCCCGTCGTAGAGCAACGGCTGCCCGTACACTGCCGACCCGTCGAGGCGGTTCGACCAGGCTTGGTGCAGGGGGGTCCTTAGCTGCCCGGTGGGGGAGTCACCCAGGTGGGCGTCGCCGTCCTGGTAGGTTGTCCACGAGGCGGCCGCGGCGGAGGCGGAAGGATGAGTGGTAGAGGGGAGTGGCGCAGCTTTCGCCGGCGGGCTCTGAGGGGTCCCGCTGGTCGCCGGGAGCGCGGCCAGGTGAGACGGCCCCGAAGACCCGCAAGCGCTCAAAATTGTCGCCAGAGCGACGCCGATCGCTCCGATGGTGACTCTGCGGTCTCGCCCCAAGTGCCGGCGCTTTACTGGGTGGGGCAGGCGGCAAGCGGCGCCGGGTGGATCACAGCGGCGGAAACTTCTATCGCCCCGGCTCTCAAGGCCGTCACCTGCGTCCACTGGTACGGGGGAGGGGTTCCCGGCCTGGCGCCGGGTACGGGCCTGCTTGGTAGCGGAGCAGGGGACACGCAAGCCTGGCCGGATGTGACGGCCCAGTAGGTGGTGTAGCGAACCCTTACGGTGAGGCGCCCAGGTCTGGACGCCTCAAGAGTGAAATGATCCGGCTCTAGGGACGTGAGGGTGCCCGGTCCCGAGACCAGACCAGGAGTGGAGTCGACCGCCCACAGTTTCCAGTCGTGCGTCTTCCACACCAAGGTCAATCCCGGTACACGCCCGGAGGTCACCAGCGCAGCCTCGGCTTTCGCGGCGTAGTCGAGGGGGGCGGTCGGGACTGCTACGTAGCTGATCCCCTCCTCGTCCAGCCACGTCCGATACGACGACGCTGTCAGGGCCCCAGGCGTGTAGAAGATCGGGTTGTCGGCTATGTCCAGCTGCCTTTCCCAGCCGCGGGCTATCGGCACGTAGGGAGCCACGTAAGCGGATTCCCAGTGCTCCGATGTCGGGGTGACCTCGACGCGCATCGGGGTCGGGTGCAGGTGTTGCAGCTCCGACACGAGAGGCTTGTAGAAACTCGCCTGCGTGTAAGGAGCCGACGACGGCGAGGTTATGATGCTGTCAATCCCGGCCCACTGCCATAAGGCGAAAGGGACGACGATAGCGACCGTGGCGTAGCGCCACCTGCCCTTGGGGCTTAGGTTCCTGCCGAGGGACGCCGACGCCCAGCGTGCCACGGCTGATTCGCTCAGCCTTGAAAGGGCCGGCCCTGGGGTGGTCAAAAAGCAGGCGAGGAGAGGAATCCCGATCGAAGCGGCCAGGCGCGGGGCGTTACCTCCTAGGGGGTTGGGCACGACGAAGGAGAAAAACGTCGAAGCTGCGTACAGGCCGGCGCCCACCCTAACGACCGGCGTGGTTCGCACCAGGGGGGTCATGGCAGTGAGGCATAGCAACTCGGTGGGGACCAGACCTGTCCACGGGAACGGAAACGGACCATCCCCGGGGAAGAACAAGGCTATTGAGATTATTGCGACTGAGGCTGCTGCGGCGGTGGCGATCAGCCAGCGCCTCCGAGTCGAAATAGCCGCCCACGCCAGCAGGGCCATTCCCAAGAAGGCGGCTGCGAGTGGGGAGAAGCCGCCGGCTATCAGGCCTAGCAGGACAGCCTGGGCTCGCCGCCCCCGCTGCAAGCTGACGAGGGCCGCAAGGCCGGCGGCTTCGCCAGCCAGGAACGGCCATTGGCCGATCATGACCGGCATCAGAGTTGACACGGCGAAGTACCAGGTTCCCACAGGTCGGGCCCCCATCACGGACCTGACCATCCGGTCAAAGGACCACGTCGCTACCGCGGCAGAAGCCACCGCTACGACTTTCATGCCGAGGAGGGCTCCCACTGGAGGGAACAGAACGCTGTAGCCGAGCGGGAAGTTCCCGGCGTACCAGCCGCTGTCCCACAGCATGAGGCCGTGCAGGCTGAACTGCGTGACCCTGTAGGTCTGAGCGGCCTGGTCCACGCCCCGCCAGCCGAGCAGCATGGCTAAACCTGTCACGGCGAGAGAAACCGCAGCCGGGCCCAGCCCCGAAGCCGTCCGCCTGAGCACTTCGGACCAGGGGTTCCGGTCAGGTCGGGCGGAAGGGGAAGGGCTGTAAAGGAAAGTCATCGTCGAGTTGCGTGGTTTCTTGAGGGCGCCGCTCGGCGTTCTTGGAAGGGCCGCGGTCGGAAGCAATGCTAACTTCCCCGGGGTTTGAAGTGTTGTTGGCACCCCGACTGCTTCGCAGGGCCAAAGCTTGATCCGCGCCGGGGCGTCCGCCTCGCAGGAGGCAACATCCATAGACGCTTGACACTACTGTGATCGGCGTGTGTGGCCGGTTCGCTTCCATCACCGGGGTGGAGCAGGTTGCGGAGATGTTCTCAGTCGAAGCTGTGAGCGCTCCAAGCGGACCGCCGCGCTACAACGTCGCTCCGAGCACGG
>JAJZAM010000048.1 GCA_021799445.1 Actinomycetes bacterium | reverse complement strand
GAGCTGTCCGACGCCCTACGCCGACGGGCCAAACAGGAGCACCGGAGCGTGAGCGCCGTCGCCAGGGACGCCCTCCGCCAATACCTGGCATCCTGACCGCCCCGTGGGGCGTCGCACTCACCGATCCCCTAACGGGACGGCCGGGCCGGCGGTTTCGAGCTGTCGTTAGCCATCACGAGTTGCTCGTAACCGGGCAGCCCGGCCCGCTCCTCGGCGGTGATGATGTCGTCAATCGACGCTGTGCCGATCACGAAACCGTCGCCCTGAAACACAGTCGCCGTCTTTAGACCCAGTGTCGTGACATGGGCCGAGCCGGGGAAGTAGTCGCGAAGCCTCCCAACTAGGTTTCGGGACAGGTTCTGGTCTACCAGCAGCTTCACGCGCTGGGGAGGCGCTTCTCTCGTAGGGAGGCGAACTCAATTGCGGTCCTGACGTGTTCGGCGGTCACCTCGGGGAAGTCCCCGACGATCCCCTCCGCGGCCATTCCAGCCGCCAGATACTCGAGCACGTCGTAGACGGTGATCCGCGTACCGACGAAGCGGGGCTTTTCACTTCGAACCTTCGGATCGACCTCGATCATCGATGCCACACTCGCGGTCATGAGCCCAGCGTTCGTTCTCGCGGACGCATGTCTGAACTGCGGGTGCTGCCTGGGTATCTCCGTGATCACGGATTGATCACAAACGCTCCGGGACAACCCGGGCCCTATGGCAGGACAGGGTCTCGAAGCAAGGGGCTGCCAACAGGTTTGCGGCCGGGCGAACAGCCGGTGAACTGTAGGTGAACGTCGCTTCCAGGTAGGGCGGGCTGTTCTAAGGTAGAGGAGTGCATCTGTCAGCGATGTTGGGCCGCCAGCTGCTGTCACCCTCCAAAGAGCCCGTGGGCAAGATCGACGACGTCGTCGTGAGGCTGCGCGGCGGGGATTACCCCTTGATGAAAGGCCTAGTGGTCAAGGTGGGCGGCCGTCGGGTTTTCGTGCCGGTAGCCCGGGTTTCGGAGATGTCCGAAGCGTCGGTCGTCCTCGCTGAGACGAAAGTCGACCTGCGGAGTTTCGAGCGTCGTGATGGCGAGGTTCTGCTTCGAGGTGACATTCTCGGTCACCGGCTCATCGACGTAACCGACGCAGACCTCGTGCGGGCCTGGGACGTCGAGATCCGGGCGAGCGGTGAGGGATGGGTCGTGTCGTGCCTTGACACCCGCCGTCCCGCCCGGCTGTTCGGAATGGTGCGGCGCAGCAGCGGCGAAGCGTGCAGGGACTGGAAGGACTTCGAACCTCTGATCGGTCACAGCCAGAGCCTGCGGGTGCGCTCCGGCTTCGGCCGGCTAGGCCGCCTAAAACCCGCTCAGATCGCAGACCTCTTGGAGGAGGCGTCGCGAAACGAGGGGGAGGAGATCCTCGATGTGGTGCACGCGGACCCCGAGCTCGAAGCCGACGTGTTCGAAGAGCTCGACCCTGACACCGCCAACCGGCTCTTCGGTGACAGGACTGACGCCGAGGTAGCGGACGTGATCGCCCACATGCGCGCCGATGACGCCGCCGACGCTATCGGCGAGCTACCGCAGGCCCGCCGTCAGAAGGTCCTCGACCTGCTGCCGGCTGGGACACGGACGAAGGTGCTCACCCTGCTCGGCTTCAACGCTAAGAGCGCTGGTGGGATCATGGGAGTCGACTTTCTCTCCGCGCCTGGGGACGCAACAGTCGCTGAGGCCCTCCGGCGGATACGCCTTGCCGAAAGCATTCAGCCCGAGGCTTTGATAACCATGCACGCCGTAGACGGCGACGGCCGTCTGATCGGGACGGTGACCGTGATCGGACTTTTGCACGCCGATCCCGACGCACAACTCGTCGACGTGGTCGAATCGGACCCGGTCAGGGTCGCTCCCGGAGCTGACGTCGTAGACGTGGCTCTGCTGATGGCGGACTACAACTTGATGACCGTTCCGGTCGTAGACGGCGACTCCCGACCCCTCGGAGTGGTGACCGTCGACGACGTCCTTGAGGCGACGATCCCCGACGAGTGGCGCCGGCGGGAGCCCCCAGCCCGACCTGATTGGGATCCGACCGCTCCGGGTGCCTTCCCGGCTTCGGAGCCAAGCCCTCAGCTCGGGGGCTGACGTAGTGGAAGAAATTCCCGCCGCCCACGGCCCTGACGGCACCGGAGCGGCAACACACTCACGCCCCGAGCCGCCCGGCCGCCACCTGCAAGCCCCCCAGTCGGCTGTGCTAGACGAAGCCCACCTCGGCGACATCGAAGGAGCCTTCGGGAGAGTATCAGTAGGCGATGTTGGTGAGCGACGCAGCTGGGGCCGGCGCCTGCTCACCTTCGCCGCGATCATGGGCCCCGGACTTATCGTCATGGTCGGCGACAACGACGCTGGTGGCGTGTCGACGTACGCCCAGGCCGGGCAGAACTACCACACCAGCCTCCTTTGGACTCTCATCTTGCTCATCCCGGTCCTCATAGTCAACCAGGAGATGGTCGTACGGTTGGGGGCTGTCACCGGGGTAGGTCACGCGAGGCTCATCAACGAGCGTTTCGGTAAGGGTTGGGGCTGGTTCAGCGTCGGGGACCTGTTCCTGCTCAACTTCTTGACGATCGTCACCGAGTTCATAGGCATCTCCCTGGCAGCGTCCTACGCTGGCATCTCTGCCTACGTAGCCGTCCCGGTCGCCGCAGCAGCGCTAGTAGCGATAATGGCGTCGGGGAGCTTCCGCAAGTGGGAGCGGGCGATGTTTATTTTCATCGCGATCAGCGTCGTGCAGGTACCGCTGCTTTTCCTGTCGCATCCTAACTGGGGAACTATCGGGAAGAACTTCGTCGTGCCGGGCATCTACGGCGGCACCACTTCCGCTTCGGTACTGCTCATCATCGCTATCGTCGGGACGACCGTAGCTCCCTGGCAGTTGTTCTTCCAGCAGTCCAACATCGTCGACAAGCGGATAACCCCACGTTTCATTGGCTACGAACGGGCCGACACAGTTATGGGATCGTTCGTGGTTGTCGTGGGCGCGGCGTGCATCATGGTCGCTGGAAACTACGCCGCTGCTAACACCAAAGCGTTCGGGAATTTCACCAACGCTGCCGGAGTGGCCCACCTTCTCGCAGATCACAGCCAGCTCCTCGGTGACCTTTTTGCGATCCTGCTATTCGACGCGAGCATTGTCGGAGCCGCAGCTGTGACGCTGTCGACGAGCTACGCGTTCGGCGACGTGTTCGGCATCCGGCATTCCCTTCACCGCAACTTTGCTGACGCGAAGCAGTTCTATCTCAGTTACACGGCTATGGTTGCTCTCGCTGCGGGCATCGTGTTGATCCCCGGGGCTCCGCTGGGGCTGATAACGACGAGCGTCCAAGCATTGGCCGGCCTGCTCCTACCCTCGGCTTCGGTCTTTTTGCTGCTGTTGTGCAACGACCGTGAAGTGCTGGGCCCCTGGGTCAACGCAGGCTGGCTCAACGCCCTAGCGTCTGTGATCATCGCCGTGCTGCTGGTGCTGTCGGGAACCCTGATGGCGACCACTCTCTTCCCCAGCATCGACGTCACAGCGGTTTTCGTCTACCTAACTGTCGCTCTGGTCGTGGTCGGAGGGGTCATAGCGGTCGCTGTGCGCGTAGCGAGCCGCCGCCAAAATACGACGGAGGGAGCCGGCGCCGCTCAGTTCAGCCAGGCGGACAAGCTCACCTGGCGGATGCCGCCGTTGGCGCTGCTAAAGCCCGTCCGGTGGTCGCCGGGCCTAAGGGTGGGGATACTTTCCCTGCGGGGCTATCTCGTGCTCAGCGCGGTGCTCCTCCTCGTCAAGGCGATACAACTCGGCGGCGGCTGACAAACCCGCTTGTCGGTGGCTGCTTATTTCAGGTGATCTCCACGTAGTCCTGCGAGGGCTTCGGGCGGTTGGGGTCCGGCGCGTCCTCTGCGGCGTCGCGTGCACGCGGCACCCTCGCCGAGGCTCCAGGCTTCGAGGCAACGTTTTCGGCGTCGACTGCGACCGTCGGTGGGATCGTCTCAGGGTCGACTTCGTCTTCGGGGACGGTCGGAAGCTCGACATGCACGTGCGTGCCGCCCTGGGGGGGTACCGACACGGACACGGTCCCGCCGTGGTCGGCGACGACCTGTGCGACGATCGCCAATCCCAGCCCGGAGCCGGGCATGCTGCGAGCCGTCGCAGCCCGGTAGAAACGGTCGAAGACGTGGGGGATGTCCTCGTCTGCGATCCCCGGGCCGTAGTCGTGGACGTCGAGCGCCCAGACCCTGCCACGTTGAAGCCACACCTCGACCGTGCCTTCCGGCGGGCTCCACTTGGCGGCGTTGTCCAACACGTTGAGCACCGCCCTTTCGAGCAGCGCCGGTTGGGCCTTGACAGACCCGGGTGTTAGGTGGACGTCGAAGTGCAAACCCGGCGCTCTCCTCTGCGCCCTCTCGACGGCGTGCTCGACTATGGCGTCGAGTCGCACCTCTATTGGCTCCGTATGGCGTTCCTCGTGGCGGGCCAGGTCCACCAGGTCCCCGACGAGGTTCGTCAACTCCTGCATCTGGGCTTGAACGTCGGCAATGAGCTCGGCTCTGTCGGGACCGGACAGGTCAGGTGCGCGCAGCAGCACTTCGATGTTGGTCCTCAAGCTCGTGAGCGGTGTCCTCAACTCGTGCCCGGCGTCGGAGATCAGCTGGGCCTGCTGCTGGCGTGAAGCTGCCAGAGCGGCGAGCATAGAGTTGAACGCGGTCGCCAGACGGCCAAGCTCGTCGTGGTTTGTTACGGGTATCGTCGCTCGAAGGTCCTGGGTCCCAGCGACGTGCTCCGCCGCTTTGGTCAGGCGGGCAACGGGTCTTAGCGCTCCCAAGCCGACCAGGTAGCCGATGCCGAGCGAAAGAGCCACGCCGCAGACCGTCACCAGCCACAGGATCACCCTGAGGGTGGAGAGAGTGTGGTAGATGGAGCTCAACGGGCGCGTCACTTGGACGGCGATGCGTAGGCCAGGGAAGAACGGATCCTGCGCAGCGGCAGTAATTACACGGTAAGGAGCCCCCCTGTAGCTGACGGTGTCTATCAGATAGCCGCTGCCGGCGCTGGCGACCGCCATCTGGGATTTGGTGGGGGTCAGAGGCGTCGCCAGGGGGCTGGTCGCGACCTGGCTGTTGTAGAGGACCTGGCCGCTCGACGTTATGTACTGCACGAAGCCGCCGTTGGTGCGGCTTATGACGTCGAGGACTTTCTGGCTGTTGACGCCGTCCTGGGAGAAAGTGAGGATCGACAGGTCGCTTCGAAGGGACCTGTCGGCCTGGGAGAAAAGCTGGTGCTTGACCGTATAGTAAGACCCGAGAGCAGCCAGTGCCAGAGTCAAGCCCACAGCTAGGGCCACGGCGGAACCGAGCCGGCTCCGGAAGCTGAGCTTGCGAAGGGCCGATCTGACCCTCGCTGCGGTGCCACCGTGCGCCGCCTTGCCGACCTCGACGGAAGGGCCAGCAGTCCAGTCAACGCCGTCGACGCTCGACTTGACCGTTGCGTCCGGGGATCCCGAGTCGGGGGAGTCCACCAGCGCCTCGTAGGGATTGGCGTAATCCTCGGTCATGTCTGGGTTGGCTCTCTCAGCACGTACCCGACGCCTCTCACGGTGTGGATGAGGCGCGGTTCGCCTTCAGCCTCGGTCTTTCGGCGCAGGTACCCTATATAAACCTCGAGAGAATTCGAGTTGGCGCCGAAGTCGTAACCCCACACTCGGTCGAAGATCAGTTCGCGGGTTAGAACCTGCCTGGCGTTGCGCAACAGCAGCTCCAAAAGCAGGAACTCGGTCCTTGTCAGCTCGATGAGCCTGCTGCCGCGTCTCACCTCTCGGGTTCCGACGTCAAGTGACAAGTCGGAGAACTGCAGCAGATCCTCCTCGGCGGGAACGCTCCGGCGCAGCAGGGCCCGTATACGCGCCAACAGCTCCTCCAGGGCGAAGGGTTTAACCAGGTAGTCGTCGGCGCCGGCGTCTAGGCCAGCCACCCGGTCGTTGACTGCGGCCCGCGCGGTGAGCATCAGCACCGGGGTCGTGTCACCGGCGGCTCGGAGCCTCCTGCAAACCTCCAAACCGTCCATGCGAGGCATGGCCACGTCGAGGATTATCGCATCGGCGGGCCGCTCAGCGTGAGACGCCAAGGCGCCAGGGCCGTCGGCGGCGAGCTCGGTCTTGTATCCCTCGAAGCGCAAAGCACGGTCCAGCGCCTGGCGGACCGCGGGTTCGTCGTCAACTACCAGGACATGCACACCTACAGTCTGGCCGACGCAGCTGAGAACTGCATTAAGGTTCAACTTTTGCAGGCATCCGCTCGACCGTCGCAAGCTGGGCACTAGCCGAGCTCGAAGCCCGCTTCGGGTAGAGTTGTCGGAAAATGTCCAGGATATCTATCGAGCGGAAGCTTTTCGACGTGGCGGCGCGGCTCAAGCGCGCACGGGAAGAGCTCGCGCTCATAGATGAGCAGCTGGCGGTCATGACGGAGTCCGCCGACGAGGCGCGAATACGTTCCTTGGTGTCGGAAACGCCCCTCGCCTACCGTGAGCTAGCGGAGGCGGAGCGCCACGCCAAGGCTATGGCGAGGACCCGATCTGCGGTAGCCGCAGAAGTCGCCGAACTGCAGACTGCCCAGGACGAACTGCTCGACCGCCTCGTCGGGCCGGACCAGTAAGCGTTTTGACGCGGGACGCACTTCCCTCACTCTTCCCCAAGGAGCTCACGTGCCAGTAAAAGTCGTGCTAGCCGAAGACGAAGCGATCGTCCGCCTGGACCTCAAGGAGATCATGGAGGAGGAGGGCTACGAGGTGGTCGCCGAGACCGGCCGCGGAGACGAGGCGGTCGAGTTGGTGCGCCTTCATCGGCCTGACGTGGCGATACTCGACGTCAAGATGCCGGGGATGGACGGCTTGGAAGCGGCCAGGCTGATCAACTCCGACCATCTCTGCGCGGTTCTCATACTGACTGCCTTCAGCCAGCGGGATCTAATTGAACGAGCGCGCGACGCAGGTGCTCTGGCTTACCTAGTCAAGCCCTTCCAGAAAAGCGAGCTGCTCCCGGCGATAGAGATGGCCCTCGGTCGCTTCGCGGAGATGAAGGCGCTCGACGAGCAGGTGAAATCCTTGGAGGAGCAGGTTGTAGTCCGCAAAGCCGTGGACAGGGCCAAGGGCGCTTTGATGGACGACCTCGGCTGGAAAGAGCATGAGTCTTTCTCGTGGATCCAAAAGACCGCGATGAAAGAGCGGGTCAAGATGCTCGACGTGGCCGAAAGGGTCAACCAGGGTTTCAGGCCGTCGGCCGACGAGCGGCCCTAAGCACCGCCACGCCAGCCGTTGCGGTTCGGAGCCAAACAAGCTCGGGATCTTGGATGAAAGCACCCGCCGGTTACGGCTGTGAGAAAGGCTACGCTGCTGTCACGAAAAGCTGGGCTGTCAGCGAAGGGCCTATGGCTATCGTCGCCGAACCGAGGTCTAGCGTAAGAGTCCCGTCCGGGGCCCTTGAGGCCACCGTCGCCTCGGCGCCGGGGACGAACCCGTGCGACGACAGGTAGCTGAGAGTGCTCTGGTCGAGCTCGACCAGCTCTGTCACCCTCGCCAGGCGCACCCGCTCGCCTTGGCTGGCCTGGGCGAGCGAAACGCTTAAGTCTTCCACTTCGCCGGAACCGGGGATCGGGTTGCCGTGCGGACAGGTTGTCGGGAAGCCCAGCAGCTCTACGATCCGCTGCTCCACCTCGTCGGAGATGACGTGCTCCCAGCGGCCGGCCTCAAGGTGGGCTTTCTCCCACGGCAGGCCGATAATGTCGGTGAGAAGCCGTTCCGCAAGGCGGTGCTTGCGCACGACGCTCTCGGCTACTCGGCGTCCCGTCTCCGTGAGGAACAAGGAGCGTCCGGTCACCTCCACGTAACCGTCGGAGCGCAGACGCCTTATCATCTCCGAGACCGCCGGAGCGGAATGACCCAAACGCTCCGCGAGGCGCGCCTGGATGATCACCATTCCCTCCTCGCCGAGCTCGTGTATGGCTTCCAGGTACTCCTCGACCGGTGGATGGAAACCTTCAGGCACTCTTCGAGGATACCTTCACTGCGCCGCCAAGCGTGCCAGCTTCCAGGCTTCGCCGGCTCGGATGCCCCGGCGTCTCCTAGCATCGAGGTCAATGGCCAAGCTGATGCTCATAGACGGCAACTCGCTGCTTTACCGGGCGTTCTTCGCTCTTCCCACCGACATGGCGACGGCGTCGGGGCAGGTGACAAACGCCGTGTACGGGTTCACGTCGATGCTCATCAACTTACTCAAGGACCACCATCCCGACTTGCTCGTGGCGACCTTCGACCGTCCCGAACCGACCTTCCGTCACCAAATGGTCGAGGGGTACAAAGCCGGGCGGGCTGAGACCCCCGACATCCTCCGCCAGCAGATGGGCCTGGCCCGGGAGGTAGTCGGGGCGCTGAGGATACCCATAGTCGACTACCCGGGTTTCGAGGCTGACGACGTGATAGCGACGCTGGCCACCAAGGCAGCCCAACGCGGCGACGACGTCACCGTCGTGACGGGGGACCGCGACACCTACCAGCTCGTCAGCGACCCTCACGTCAAGGTTCTTTACAACAAAAGGGGCGTGTCGGACTACGCCCTCTACGACGAGGCGGGCATCGAGCTTCGTACAGGTGTCGTACCGTCCAAGTACCCTCAGTACGCAGCGCTTCGGGGTGACCCCTCCGACAACCTCGTCGGTGTCGCCGGGGTGGGAGAGAAGACCGCAGCGAAACTGATCAACACCTACGGGGACCTCGACGGTATATACGCACATCTCGACGAGCTGACACCTAAGCTGCGTCAGGGCCTCGCCGAAGCCGAGGAGCGTGTCAGGGCGAACCTGGCGGTGACAGTCCTGGTGAGGGACCTTCCGTTGGACGTAGACGCCGAAGCGGCCAGGGTCGGCGGCTGGGACGTCGACGAGGCGAGAAGGCTGTTCGACTTCCTCGAGTTCCGCTCGCTGTGGGAGCGCCTCGTCGAGGCCAGCCCGAAGGGCTCCGGCGCGCACGAGCCCGGCGGTGACGGTCCGTCCCCTGTGCAGGTTTCTATCCGCCAAGAGGAGTCCCCTCAGGCGCTGGCCGCGCTGCTGGGGCAGTGGCGCGCCGACGCTGCCCGGCTTGCGCTGGCCGGTTCGTGGGCCGCCCGGGAAGGCCGTTCAGACTTGCTGGGTCTTGCGTTCAGCGAGCTAGGCGAGGGGGTTCCGTCGGAGTCCGTGTGGATCGACCGAGCGACGCTGCGCTTACCTGCCGTTACCGAAGCCCTGTCCGGGGTGCTCGGCTCGGGCGGTGCGTCGGTGTCAGCTCACGACGCGAAAGCCCTCATGAGATCGCTGGCGGAGCTGGGAGTGACCTTCGCTAATCTCGACGTTGACACGGCTATCGCTGCCTACCTGGTGGACCCCGCCGGCGACCAGTACCTGTTGGAGGACCTAGTCGAGCGTTACGCCGGTGTGCGCCTCGGGTCCCAGGAGCAGGGGTCAGCAGTGCAACTGGACCTGATGGCGCCAAGCCCCGAACCTGCCGCAATAGCCGCGAAGCGCAGCGGCGGAGTCGCCGCAACGGTCGGGCCGCTGCGCTCTGCTCTCGAAGCGCGGGGAATGTGGGATCTCTACCAGGATGTGGAAAGGCCGCTGGTCAGGGTCTTGGCGGGCATGGAGATCGTCGGGGTTCGCGTCGACGTTGGCGAACTGCGACGTCTCGCCGGGGAGCTCTCAGACGAGGCCCGCCGCCTTGAGAAGGAGATTCAAGCGCTGGCCGGGGTGGAGTTCGTCGTCAACTCGACCCCCCAGCTACGCCAGGTGCTCTTCGAGCGTCTCGGTCTGACCCCGCAGAAGCGGACGAAGACGGGGTTCTCCACCGACGCCCAAACCTTGGAGCGTCTGAGGGGTCAGCACCCGATCGTCGAGGCGTTGCTGCGGTACCGGGAGGTGGAGAAGCTGCGGTCCACCTACGGCGAGTCGTTGCTGTCCGAGGTTGGTCCCGACGGTCGCATCCACGCCACCTTCAACCAAACGGTTGCCCGTACGGGCAGGCTGAGCTCGGACCAGCCGAACCTCCACAACATTCCCGTGCGCAGCGAGGAGGGCCGCCGCCTGCGCCGCTGCTTTATACCCAGCGAAGGCAAGCGCTTCTTGATAGCCGACTACAACCAGGTTGAGCTGAGGGTGATAGCTCATCTTGCGTCGGAGCCGGCTCTGGTAGAGGCGTTTCGTGTCGGGACTGACATTCACAACGTCACGGCGTCGCGGATCTACGGAGTTCCGGCCGACAAGGTGACGCTGGCGATGCGCTCCAAGGCGAAGATGGTCTCTTACGGTCTTGCCTACGGGATGGAAGCGTACGGTCTGGCTCAACGCCTCGGTATACCAGTCGACGAAGCGACCGAGATCCTCGACGCCTACTGGAAGGCGTTCCCGGCTGTGCGGACCTACATGGACAGGGTGGTCGCCGAGGCGCGGGAGCGGGGTTACACCGAGACCCTCTACGGGCGGCGACGGCCCATCCCTGAGCTTCAGTCGTCCCGCTACCAGGTTAGAGCCGCTGGGGAACGACAAGCGATGAACTCCGGTATCCAAGGGTTGGCCGCTGACATCTTCAAGGTGGCTCTGGTACGCCTCGCCGGGCGGATCGAGGCCGAGGGCATGCGCAGTGTTCTCGTGCTCCAAGTCCACGACGAGGTCATACTCGAAGTGCCCCCCGACGAGGAGACACTCGCCGTCGCCGCCGTTACCGACGCTATGACCAACGCGGCGACGCTGGACGTTCCTCTGACGATCAACCTGGCTTGGGGCGACAACTGGGCTTCAGCTAAAGCTTGAAGGCGGCCTCGACGTGTGCAACCTTCTCAAAAGGCCCGAAGAGCTCGTATTGCTTGAATAGCTCGACTAAGTGAGGCGTGGACGCTTAAGAGATCCGCTAGCTTTACAGTGTTAGGCGAAAAGTACTGTCCCGTTTTTTACGACTTTTTTGCTTTTCGAGACCGAACAGGGGATGGCCATGACTGAAAAGTTCGAAGCTCCGCAAGCGGCGGGTCCGGCTCGCGAAGGAGCGGCGGGTACGCCAACGCCTGTCGGCGTCGGCGCCGGGGATCCGGTCAGGGTCGTGCACGACCATGCCGACCGGATCTTCTCATGGCGCTACGAACGGGAGCGTCCCCAGCTGGTAACCCTCTACAACAAGGCGTCAGCGTCGCAGTGGAACAGTGTTACCGACTTGGACTGGTCGGTCGACGTGGATCCCGAACGGGTCACCGACGACGAACCGCCGGTGCTCAGCCTCGCCCGCCGGGCAGCGACCATCCCAGGCTCGCCCCTCGCCAGCTGGGGCGAAAAGGAGTTCACCCAGCTGCGCGTCGAGATGCTAAAAGCCCAACTCAGCCAGTTCATGCACGGTGAGCAGGGTGCGATGATGACAGCAGCGAAGATCGTGGAGACCGTCCCGTGGATTGACGCCAAGTACTACGCAGCGACGCAGACTATGGACGAGGCGCGTCACACGGAGGTGTTCGCTCGCTACCTGAGCGACAAGGTTGGTGACGCGTACCCGATGTCGCCTTTCCTGCAAGGTCAGATCTTCGGCCTCTTAGAGGACAGCCGGTGGGATATCGCCTACCTGGGCATGCAGATAATCATCGAGAGTCTCGCCTTGGCGGCTTTCGGCGAGTTGCTGCGGCGCACCTCCGAGCCGCTGCTCGCGAAGCTGCTCCGCTACGTGATGTCCGACGAAGCCCGCCACGTGGCTTTCGGCATCGTCAGCCTCAACGAGCTGTACCGGGGCATGAGCTCCGCTGAGCTTAAAGAGCGCCAAGAGTTCCTCATCGACAACACGATGCGCAACCGGATGCGATCCACAACCCCTGAAGTGTGGGAGACGATGGGTGTCAGCGTCGAAGAGGTGATGCCAGGCCTGCTCCAAGCCGCGGGAGAGGTGGGTCACGGCCCGTTCGTAGCCTTTCAGAGAGCATTCTTTTCGAAGCTCGTCCCCAACGTGCGCAAACTCGGTCTCCTCGACGCCAACGACGGCTACTTAAGGAACCACTGGGCCCAAAGCGGCCTGCTCGAGTTCGAGCACGCAGACGACACCTCCGCGGACTTCGAGTCCTACGACGCGGTAGCTGCCGACCGGGCAGCGGCGACGAGCGCCGCCTAGCCGCGATTTCACATCCACGCCGGCCGGGCTGACCCCCGGCTCGCGGGCAGGCCGATCTGCCGGCCCGGAGGGAGACTGGGCTGGGCGGGAGAACAGTCCGTGTCGGGGGTGTAAAGTCGGTGCTCTACCCGGGATGGGGGAGTCGCCCCCGCCCCTGAGCTCAACTGCCCGAAAGAAGGCCCCTACTTCCATGTCCGACGACTCCTTGACCGCCACGACCTCCTCGCCGATGGGAACCTTCGACGAAGCAGGTGAGTACACTCCCCGCCAGATCGTCGCAGACGACCTTGACGGGACCTCCCTCGCTGACGCCATCGCCGGGACGATCGTGGAGTTCGAGGACGGTGACATCGTCAAGGGTACCGTCGTCAAGGTCGACAAGGACGAGGTCCTCCTCGACATCGGGTTCAAGTCCGAGGGCGTCATCCCAGCTCGTGAGCTGTCCATCCGCCACGACGTCGACCCGAGCGAAGTCGTGAAGCTCGGCGAGAAGATAGAAGCGCTCGTCCTGCAAAAAGAGGACAAAGAAGGTCGCCTGATCCTGTCCAAAAAACGGGCACAGTACGAAAGGGCATGGGGCACCATCGAGGCGATCAAAGAGCGGGACGGTATCGTGTCGGGCCCGGTCATCGAGGTCGTCAAGGGCGGGTTGATCGTCGATATCGGCCTGCGCGGCTTCCTGCCGGCGTCGCTAGTCGAGCTGCGCAGAGTTCGAGACCTGGCGCCCTACATCGGCCGGACCGTTGACGCCAAGATCATCGAGCTCGACAAGAACCGCAACAACGTCGTCCTATCCCGGCGAGCCTGGCTGGAGGAGACGCAGCGGGAGCAACGCGACGAGTTCCTCACCAACCTCAAGCCCGGAGAGGTCCGCCGCGGCGTCGTCTCGTCGGTCGTCAACTTCGGGGCCTTCGTCGACCTGGGTGGCATGGACGGGCTGATCCACGTGTCGGAGCTCTCCTGGAAGCACATCGAGCACCCCTCCGCCGTGGTCGCGGTAGGCGACGAGGTCGAAGTACGCGTCCTTGACGTCGACCTCGACCGGGAGCGCATAAGCCTGTCGCTCAAAGCGACCCAGTCAGACCCCTGGCACGAGTTCGCGAGCGCACACCGCGAGGGCGAGCTCGTCTACGGCCGGGTCACAAAGCTGGTTCCCTTCGGCGCCTTCGTGCAGGTAGGCGACGGGATCGAAGGTCTTGTGCACATCTCGGAGATGGCCAGCCACCACGTGGACCTTCCCGAGCAAGTTGTCAGCCCCAGCGAGGAGTTGTGGGTCAAGATCATCGAGATCGACCTCGCCCGCCGGCGGATCTCGCTGTCGATCAAGCAGGCCGCTGAAGGCGGTGAGGTCGCAGCCGAGTACCGGGACGCCTTCGGCGAGCACGCCTACGACGAGCAGGGTAACTACATCGGCGCGGCCGGGTTCACAGATTTCGAGCCGGAGTCGGAGGCCCAGGCGGCGTGGGCCGAGTACATTGAGGAAGAAGGCCTCGGCGCGCTCGGATCGGGCGACCACTCGCGTAGCGGTGCCGCCGCCGACGTCAACTCCGGGAGTGAGGACCCGACCTCTTACCCCGAAGATCCAGCGTCGGACCCGGCCGAGAGCTGACCAGCCGTCGTAGCTGCCGGGAAGGGGAAAGAAAAGATGCATGTCGGCGTGCCGGCTGAGGTCAAAGACAACGAGTACCGGGTGGCGTGCACCCCAGCCGGCGTCCACGAGCTAGTCCGCCACGGTCACAGTGTGCTGGTCCAGTCCGGCGCAGGTCTCGGATCGTCGATAGCCGACTCAGAGTTCGCAAGCGCCGGCGCGACCATGATTAGCTCGGCCGACGAGGTCTGGGGCGAATCCGAACTGGTCCTTAAGGTCAAAGAACCAGTGGAGGAGGAGTACGCGAGGCTGCGCCGTGACCTCGTGCTTTTCACCTACCTGCACCTAGCTGCGTCCCGGCACTGCACCGACGCCCTCCTGGCGGCGGGGACGACCTCTATCGCCTACGAGACGGTTCAGCGCCCCGATGGCAGTCTTCCGCTCCTGGCCCCGATGTCGGAAGTGGCGGGGAGGATGGCCCCCCAGGCCGGGGCGCATCACCTGCAGCGGGACGGCGGGGGCAGAGGAGTGCTCATGGGAGGGGTTTCGGGCGTTTACGCGGCGAAGGTCGTCGTCATTGGCGCCGGGGTGTCGGGCATGAACGCCGCTGCGATAGCCCTCGGCATGCAAGCGGAAGTGCTCTTACTTGACAAGGACATCTCCAAGCTCAGAGACGCTGACCGGATCTACCAGGGCCACTGCCAGACGGTGGCTTCCAGCGCCTACGAGATCGAGCGGGCCGTCGTCGACGCGGACCTGGTGATAGGGGCGGTTCTGGTGCCCGGGGCTAAAGCGCCGGTGCTCGTACCCGACACTCTCGTAGCGGCCATGAAACCCGGTTCGGTCCTCGTCGACATCGCCATCGACCAGGGCGGCTGCTTCGAGTCGTCCCGGCCGACGACCCACTCGGACCCTGTGTTCGAAGTGCAAGGCTGCCTGATGTACTGCGTCGCCAACATGCCGGGCGCGGTGCCGCACACCTCAACTCACGCCCTAACGAACGTCACGGTTCCCTACGCGTTGGAGATAGCCGACCGGGGATGGGCGCAAGCCGCTCGAAGCGATCCCGTCCTCGCCCGCGGCTTGAGCACCCACGACGGCTTCCTGGTGTCGCAGCCGGTGGCTGAAGCCCACGGCCTGGATTTCGTGGCCGTCGACGCCGTCCTCGGCAGCGCCCCGGCTTAACAGGCTCAGGCCGGGCGGTGGGAAACTCAAGCAGCGAGCTTGGGGGCACCGAAACTAAGCGGCGAGACGGCTCTTAGACCCGGCGAAGCGTCGACGTGAAGCTCGTGGGGTTAGGCTACGT
>JAJZAM010000278.1 GCA_021799445.1 Actinomycetes bacterium | reverse complement strand
CGGAGGCATAACGAGGTGGCCTCAGGTCCTTGGTGTAAACGTGCAACGGGCGTAGGTTCCCTCGAGACGAGCAAGTCAACGAAGGAGGACCTACACCCGTGGCACCACGATTATCGCCCACCGAGACCATCCGTGCACAGATCGACGAGCTGTTCGCCAGCGGCGGCGACTTGATGGGCGCGGTCGAGCAGATCGCCCGCCTGTCGGTGCGCCTCACGTTCCAGTCCGTGATCGAGGAGGTCGTCCTCCAAGAACTCGGCCGGGGACGTTACGAACGCCGAGGAGCGGGCGGCCCTGTCGGGTATCGCAACGGCTTCCAGCCGCCGCGCACCATCAAGACCACCCTCGGGCCGGTCGAGCTGCGCCGTCCGAAGCTGCGCCACGCGCACTCGGCGTTCTGCGATCAGCTCTTCGGGGTCGGGGTGAGCAGGACCAACGCGCTCGAGACCCTCGTCATCTCGGCCTGGGTGCGTGGGCTGTCGGACCGGGATGTCGAGGCCCTGCTCGAGGAGGTCTTCGGCCACGAGGCGAAGATCAGCCGCTCCACTGCGAGCCGCATCTGCCAGCGCCTCCGGGCCGAGTTCGACGCCTGGAAGCGAAGGGAGCTGTCGGGGTCACGCATCGACTATCTCTACCTGGACGGCAGCTACTTCAAGATGCACCCGAAGGCCAAAGCCGAGCCCGTGCTCGTCGCCTGGGGGATCGACACCTCTGGCAGGCCCGTCTTCTTGGGCCTCGCCCCGGGCGCGAGCGAGTCCGCAGATGCCTGGATCGCGTTCCTCACCGACCTCACCGAACGGGGGATGTCTGCGCCGCTCCTCGTCATCTCCGACGGCGGCAAGGGCCTCGCCGCGGCGATCGAGCGCTGCTTCTCGGCCAGCAAGCACCAGCGATGCACCATCCACGTCGCCCGCAACGTCCTCGCCAAGGTGCCCAAGCATGCCCAGGCCGATGTGAAGGGCGACTACTGGGCGATCTTCAACGGCATCAAAGGGTCGGGCGACGAGGCGCTCGCCGAAGGACGCCGTCGCGCCGGTCGCTTCATCGCCAAGTGGAAGCCCCTCTATCCCGCAGCGACCGCCTGCGTCGAGGACAACCTGGAGGCACTCCTCGCCTACCTGGCCTTCCCCGCCGAGCACCACCACCGCATTCGGCACTCCAACCTGCTCGAGCGCACGTTCGGCGAGACGCGCCGAAGGGTGAAGGTGATCGGTCGGCTCCCCGGCGAGCAGAGCTGCCTCTCTCTCGTCTGGGCCGTTCTCGACCGGGCATCCAAGGGTTGGCGCGGCCTCACGATGACGCCAGAAGCGCTCCGCCAGCTCCAGGATCTACGCCGCCAGCTCCTCGAGCCGCCGCAGGCGCTGCATGCCCCGGCGGACGGACCACCAGCCATCGACGCCGACACCGCCGCCGCGTAGCATCACATCGGAGCCTGCGTCCGGGGCCGTTTACACCAGCGCTGAGACGCAACCCATAACGATACCCTTAAGTTCTCCTGACTAGACACCATAGCCTCCAGCTTAAGTAGTCGAACGCCGGCAATCGGCATCCATCCTTTCAGCGGCTAACCTGTCGGCGATCCGTTGATCCAGTGCCTACCTGTCGGCCAGGAGGTGAGATGGGCGGCCAGAACGAGGAGATAGGATGTGAGCAAGCGTAGTGGTCCGTGGACGTTGCAGTCCGCGCTCGGACTGTCGGGGTCACTGGTACCCATCAACCAGCTAGGCCCGGCTGACCAGGCGAGCGTGCGCCGTCGCAACGTATCCCTCGTGCTGGGATACCTCTGCGAGCACGGCCCCGCATCGCGAGCAGGGGTTGCGGCTGGAACGGGTCTCACCAAGGCAACAGTGTCCAACCTTATGCCCGATCTGCTCGCGCGCGGACTGGTCCAAGAGTCAGGCAAGGACCAGCGAACCGGGGCCGGCCGGCGCGGGGAGCAGCTTCGCCTGGCACAGGGCGGCATTGCCACGATCGGAGTCGAGCTGAACGTAGGGTGGATTCACGTGATCGGAGCGGACCTGAGCGGGAATGTGGTCTACGACGCTGTCGTGGACCACGACAATGTCCATTTTGGGGCCGAGTCTACGATTGATGTGCTTGGCGAGGCGACCGCATTGGCACTGATGACCTGCCGGCGAGACGGGCTCCGAGTGGCCGGGGTTACACTTGCCATTCCTGGTTCGGTCGACCCTGCGAGTGGGGTAGTGCGCTGGTCGCCCTACATAGACTGGCATCACGTGGACCTTCGTGCCGGTCTGCATGCCCGGGTGGAGGAAATGCCCCCGATTTGCTGGCTCGACAGCACGAGGAACCTTGCCTTGATGGCCGAGTGCTGGAGCGGCGCGGCGAGGACTGCTCACGACGTGGTGTACCTGAACGGCGCAGTGGGCGTGGGCGCTGGGGTCCTTGTGGGACGCAGCGTCCTGCGCGGTACAGGTGGGATGGGTGGCGAGATAGGCCACATCCCCCTCAACCCCTCTGGCCCTCGCTGTGGGTGTGGACGGCATGGTTGCTGGGAGACCCTCGTCGGCATGCCCGCCCTGGTGCGTCAGGCGGGGCTGGGGGCACCATGGTCGGAAATGGTCGGCCGTTCGAGACTCAGCCCCGTCCTCGACGAGATCGCCCGCCGTGCCGAGGCCGAGGACAAGGCGGTGACGGCAGCGCTAGAAGAGCTCGGGTCGTGGCTCGGCATAGGAGCGGCAGTCGTCGTGAACATTCTGAATCCCGAACTGGTTGTCCTGGGCGGCTACTTCGGTATCCTCGCGCGCTACCTGCTCCCCAGAGCGCTGCGCGAAATGCGTAGGCACGTGGCAGACCCGCGCCAGACGCGTTGCCGGGTGGTAGCCGGACAGGTCGGGCTGAGAGCAGCGGCCGTGGGTGGTGCCGAGATAGTTCGTAGGGCGATCCTCGCTGATCCGAGCCTCCTTGCCGGCACCCCCGCCTAGCGGAACTTTCCGGGCTCGCTCGCAGTGAAGCGCTGTTTGCCCAGGTGAACGGCGGTGTTCGCAGGGCCAGTCTGTAGTACCCAAGTCGTCGTGCAGCTCAGCGCTTCGGGGCGTAGGCATCGAGCCCGAACAGGTCGTAGAGGCGGCTCTGGGTGGCGTCTCTCTCGGTGAGCATCCGCCGGGCACGGGGTCGTCCACGCTCGCCCTGGTAGAGCAGCACCGTCTC
>JAJZAM010000277.1 GCA_021799445.1 Actinomycetes bacterium | reverse complement strand
GCATGAAAGGCCCCACCGCTCCGCCGGTGTCGGCTATGAAACGCCACAACCCGAGGAAAGCCGCCCGACCGTTTCGGGGCGCCAGATCAGCCCCCATGGTCATTACGATCCCGCTGCCCACGCCGTTGCCGAAGCCGAGGAGCAGGCCGATGGCTAAGAGCGCGCCGAAGCTGTGCGTAGCCGGGACCACCAGTTGGCCGGCGGCGAGGATCGCGAGGCAGACCACGGCGATCCTCTTTCGGCCCCAGCGGTCAGAAGCCCACCCAGCCGGGGCGAAGAGAAGCATGTCAAGGCCCGACGACACGCCGAATATGACGCTCACTCCCGTTGCGTCGATCCCGACGTGGGCAGCCCACAGCGGCAGCAGAGCTTGCCGGCTGGCTCTGAGCGCTCCGATGAGCATCGCTGCGGCGCCAGGTCCCAGCAGCGCCTTGGAGTGCGTCCTGGCAGTGGCCCGCAAGCTGGCCGGCGCGGTCTTTTCGTCCTCGGCGACGCTCGCGGCGTTGGGAACGCGCGTGGCTGACAGCATCAGGGCGCACCCGACGCCAGACGTCACCGCCGCCACCCAGAAGGCACCGGACACTCCGACTGCGCTTATGACAAACGCGCCGACAAAAGGCCCGACGAACGTCCCGATGCGGCTCGCTCCCCCGAGCGTTGCGATGCCCTGCCCTCGCCGTCCCGCTGGCAAGACGCCGGTGGCGTACGACAGTCGGGCGACACCCCACATCGCCCATCCGAACCCTGAAACCGCAACTGCGATAGCAAGGACGGCGGTCGTGGTCGCAGTCGCCGCGACCACAGAGGAAGCAACCTGCACGACGGTCGCTGCGAGCACGGCCCGCCGGTCGCCTATTCGGGCGACGAGGGCGCCGGCCGGCACGTCTCCGAGCATGGTCCCGAATCCTCTTAGACCGACCATCGCCCCCGCTATGGGAACGGACGCGCCGACGTGGCGGGCCATGAGCGCTATCACTGGGATGATCGCGCCCTGTCCGACGGCGTACATGGCCCCAGGGGCGTAAAGCGAAGCCACCAAAGATCGAAGACCGAACGCCGCGTCGTCCTCGGGGGGTTGGTTCACGACCACCGCCTACCCCCGCCAGGAGGCGACGTGAGCCGCTCGCTTCGCATCGGCGCTCACCTTAGCCGGGTCGCACGGCGGCCCATCGACAGATCGACGCTCAGTCGCGGATGTCTTGGAGCAGCCACTCGGTGGGTAGAGCCGTACCCAGTCCTTTCTGTCTTGCCAGTTGCAGGACCCTGCCTCCGACGGCAGCGAACTGCAGTCCCTGCGTGCCAGTAGTGACGAACATGGTTATGTCAGCTGCGTCGACACGCCCTTGGGCCTTGCCGGTCTGCAGGTCTGTCAGCGTCGGGAAGGTTCCCCTCTGGCTGGCCCGGCTCGCCGGTATCCGCTTTCTCTCTTCGGGCGTTCCGGCTACGTATGAGGCGATCCCGCCGGCTTTCCATTCCATGCCGGGGACCTCGGAGCTGAACGGGATTGTGTGAACTCCCAACTGGAACGTTCGCCCTCTTGCGAGCTCGAGGATCTCGTCGGAAAGCTCCCTGCGGGTCACGCAGGTCACGTGCGCTCCCTGCGACACCCACTTGGGGTCGAACGTCGGCTCCATGGAATCGGTGGCTGTCGCCACTATCGCCGCACCGTTGACTGCTTCTTGCGCGCTGCTAACGGCTCGCACGTCCAGGCCCAGGTCCGCCGCAGCTTGGGTCGCGAAACGCTCGCGGTTCGCCTTGGTTGTGCTGTAGACCCGCACCGAGCGAAGCCGACGGACTTGCGCTATCGCCTCCAGGTAGGTCCTGGCCATTCCGCCTGATCCGATCAGCCCGAGCGAGTCCGCGTCGGACCGGGCGAGGACGTCGACACCGATACCTGCTGCTGCTCCGACCCGGACGTGCTGGAGGATGCCGTCCTGGATTAGAGCGAGGGGCTCGCCGTTGACGATGCTGTATAGGAGGATTATCCCCGAGTACAGGCCCGGTCGGACGCAGTACTTGTCCTGAGTGCGGCCCTGCGGCCATGACACGACGTCGGACTTGATCCGCACGGCGGCCACCCCGAACGAGCGCGACGTTCCCGCCATCGAGCCCCACTGGTAGTAGTCGTCGCTGCGCCCGGTCGGAGCGTACATGTCGATCCTTGGAATGTAGGTGGCGTCCCCGATGGCCAGGTCGGCGTAGGCGGTTCGCAGCGCGGAGATACCCTCCGCCATTGTGAGGACCTGCGCTACGTCGGCGTTGCTCAGGACTAGCACTGCGCCCGCCTCTCAGCCCTTGGCCGATACGTAGGGGCTGATGGCCGACCCTTGGGCCACGGCTGTGGTGACTTCGCTTGCCAGCGTGGCGCCGTCCGTCGGCCCGATCGCAAGGTGTTGTTTAACCGCTTGAGCTTGAAGCGCCGGCGACGCCGCCGCCTGAGAGAACGCGTTGCGAAGAACCGTGAGCTCAGCCGCCGGTATACCCGGAGGACCGGCAAAGTCGTCGGAAAGGTCGCTCAGAAGCAGGGCCTCCTTCACGGCAGCCGAGTCCGAGGTCGACAGCGTGACGCTCGACAGTTCGCTCGAAAGGCTAGGGGTGTTGCCGAGCAGCTTGGCGTACTCGGATGTCGAGTTCGTGACGAGGAGCGGTACCGCCTCGCCGGCGGTGATCAGCGGAGCCATGGAGGGAACCGATTCGAAGATGAGCTTCCCGTCCTTGGCGAGGAAACCCTGCTTTAGGGCTGCCACCTCGTTGAAGCCGGTCAGAAGCTTCGTCGGAATGTGGAACGCTCCCAGGACCACACGGTTGAGAAGGTCGCCGACTCCGCTGCGAACGTCGAGTACCGGCACCGGCGACGTCGCGTGCAGCAGCGCCGAGAAGCTCGTGATTCCCGAACCGGGTTGGGTCACGAGCACGTTGGGCACCTGACCGGGCTGGCCGATCCAGCTGAGCTTCGTCAGGTCGAAGTTGATGCCGGGCTGCTTCTCCACGCTGCTCGCTATGTCACCGCCCACGTTGACCAATCCGAGCGTAAGCCCATTAGGAGCGGACGCAGCCATCTGGTTCGTCCCTACTAAAGTCCCGCCGCCGTTGATGTTCTCGACGTTGACCGTCGCACCAAGGGCGCTCGCGAGGTAAGGAGCGAACAGCCGGGCGTAGAGGTCGTAGCCACCGCCCGG
>JAJZAM010000276.1 GCA_021799445.1 Actinomycetes bacterium | reverse complement strand
GTTCGCCGTCAGGGCCGACCACAGCGCAAGCCTGCAGCGAGCGGATCGTGTCCTCCTGGGCGGCCACAGCCATCCGCTGGTCGATGGGAAGGGCGGCATCGCCTTGGTCCCAGATCTTACGTAGTGCTGTAACGAACGCCGGTCCACCCGGAAGGTCGATTGCCACGAGAGCTGCCATCGGCGGTAGTTTGCCACCCGGTGAAGGCTTTGCAACATCCCTGGGTGCTAGGCGCCCGCCCGAGGACGCTCCCGGCGTCGGCCGTTCCAGTTGTGATCGGAACTGCGGTCGCAAGAGCCGGTGGCCAGGTGATCTGGTGGCGGGCCGTCGTGGCGCTCGTCGTGGCTTTGGCGCTTCAGGTCGGTACCAACTACGCCAACGATTACAGTGACGGCGTCAAAGGCACCGACGTTGACAGGATAGGACCTACGCGCCTGGTTGCTTCGGGATTGCGCAGCGCAGCCGCCGTCAAAAGGGCGGCGTTCGTGTCGTTCGGCGTCGCCGGGGTTTGCGGCCTGGTCCTCTCAGCGTACGCGGGCTGGTGGCTTGTAGCAGTCGGGGCGGCATGCGTAGCTGCGGGGTGGTTTTACACGGGAGGGCCGAGACCTTACGGTTACGCCGGGTTGGGGGAGCTTTTCGTGTTCGTCTTTTTCGGCCTTGTGGCCACGGCAGGCACAGCGTACGTGCAGCTCGAACATCTGGACGCTCTGAGCGTCCTGGCGGGGGCGGCCTCGGGCCTGTTCGCCGTCGCCTTGCTGGTGGTAAACAACCTTCGCGACATTGAGGGTGACGCTTTGTCGGGCAAGCGGACCCTTGCTGTGCGAGTGGGGGCGGCTCCTACGAGGATGATCTACTCGGTGTGCATGTTCGGCCCGTTCGTTGCGACGGTGGGTATGGCCGCATGGCGCGTCGGGGGGCTTGTCGGCCTTGTGGCCCTGCCGCTGGCCGTCATGCCGGTCAGGCGTGTTCTCGCCGGCGCCTCGGGGCGTGACCTAATAGACGTTTTAGGCGAGACCGGAAAGGCGCAGCTTGCCTTCGGGGCGGCATTGGCGGTCGGCCTGTGGATCTGACCTCCGGGCGGCAAACACTGGGCTGCCCGCGACGAACACTGGGCTGCCCGCGACGAACACTGGGCTGCCCGCGACGAACACTGCGGGGGCCGGTCTCAAAGGCTGGTCAGCCAGCCTTCCACCAGCTTGAGGAACGCAGATGGGGACTCGAGGTGGCATGCGTGACCGGCCCTGGGGACGACGGCGAGCTCGGCGTTGTCGCCTATCGAAGCGACGAGACGGCGTGCGAGGGCGTTGTACTTGGCGTCGAGCTCTCCAGCGACGACGAGCACCGGCATGGTGAGCTTGCCGAGGTGCTCCCAAAGAGGCTGCTGGGTTCCGGTCCCGGCGAGTCTCAGGCTCGAGGCCAAACCCGCGGCGGAGCTGCCGAGTCTCGCCTCCACGTTCGCCGCTTCGGCGGGAAGAGAGGAAAAGATGGGCTGCGACAGCCACCAGGCGAGGAAGCGCTCTACGCCTTCGCTTTCGATCCGCAGGGCGATGTCAGCGTCGGAACGTCTACGCGCTTCGCGTTCGGCTGCGTCGTCGATGCCAGCGGTGGCGCTGACAAGCACGAGGCTCGTCACTGCCTCGGGGTGCCTGAGAGCCACGTGGAGGGCGTAACGGCCGCCCATGGAATATCCGATCCACGAAGCCGGCCCTCCGGAGCCCGCTTGGCGAACAGCGGTGACCATCATCTCAGCTCCGTCCACCAGGCCGGCTTCAACACCCGCCGAAAGGCCATGCCCGGGCGCGTCGAGCGCGACCGTCTCGAAACGCCCGCCGAGGCCGTCTACGAATGGCCTCCAGACTGCCGCCGACTGCGTGAAGCCGTGCACGAGAGCCACACGGCGGCGCCCGTCCCCGCTGCACACGTCCACCCAAAGCTCGTTTCGCATCCCCAGATGATGCCATGACAGGGCCGAGCGGTCCCGACCGTGGCTTCGTTGCGCCCCGAGGTGCCCCGTGATCCCCGGCGCACACGGCCAGGGCGACATCAACGGCGGAGCACCCCAGTTTCGCCGTCAAGCCGACGTCCAAGCGGCGTTCTGCAACGTGCTGTGCGACGAGTGGTATCGCTCGGGCGTCGCCGAAGCGTTCGTGTCTCCCGGCTCGCGCTCCACCCCCATCGTGGCAGCCCTCCAAGCACAAACGGACATACGAGTGAGCGTCGTGCTGGACGAGCGCTCGTCGGGTTTCGCAGCCTTGGGAGCCGCCCTTGCGAGCTCCAGGCCTGTCATAGCGGTTACCACCAGCGGCACGGCCGCAGTCGAGATGCACCCGGCGGTGGTGGAGGCTTCCCAGGCTGGCGTCGCGCTGATCGTCGTGACCGCGGACCGGCCCGCCGAACTGCACGAGGTGGGCGCGCCCCAAACCGTCGACCAGCAGGGACTGTATGGCCGTTCGGTCCGCTGGGCGTTCGAACCGGGCGTAGCTGACCTAGCCTCGGCCGCGGCGTGGCGTTCGGTGGCCTCGCGTGCCGTAGCCGAGGCGCTCGACGCTCAAGGACCAGTGCACCTCAACTTGGCGTTTCGGGAGCCGCTGCTAGGCGACGCGACCGCCGTCACGGTCCCCGCTGGACGTCCACAGGGACGGCCCTGGCACGCCGCGGGGAGCCGGGGCAGGGTGAGCGCACCCGACCCGGCGGTGGTCGAGTTGATCGGATCCCACCGTGGTAAGCGGGGGCTCCTGGTCGCCGGGGAGGGTGCGGCGGCGTCGGAGGCAGAACGCAGCGCTGTGCTTGCGGTAGCGGAGACAACGGGATGGCCTCTGCTGGCTGATCCCCGGTCCGGGCTTCGCGTAGAGCACCCCCACGTGATCGCAGGAGCGGACCTCATGCTGCGTTCAGATATTATGAAACGCCTCGAAGTAGAGTTCGTTCTGCGCATCGGAGCACCCTGGTCGTCGAAGGTCCTAAACAGTTGGCTGGGCGGTCTCGACCCGGAGGTTCCCCAGGTGCTCGTCGATCCACGCGGCCGCTGGGCTGACCCCGAGCGCATCGCCTGGCAGGTGTCGACCGCCAACGCAATCTCCTTGGCGGGAGCGCTCGGCGCTCACAAAGACGACAACGCGCCGGGCCTGGACGGCGAGTGGCTGTCAATCTGGAAGCGGGCTGACGCAGTCACCCAGGCGACCCTCG
>JAJZAM010000275.1 GCA_021799445.1 Actinomycetes bacterium | reverse complement strand
CCAGCACCGCTGCGGGGCTTGTCCTGGTAGTGGTCCTGCTCATCGTGGGGATCTTGGTGCTCAGCAAGTCCGGCGGGACCACCCACGCGACCGCCACCGCCGCCGCTACCAAACCGAAGAAGACCGCCGCCACCACGACGGTGCCGGCGCCGACCACGACGACTACTACGGTTCCGCCGAGCCAGGTGAAGCTGCAAGTTCTAAACGGGGTGCTCGTGGGTGAGTTGGCGACCCAGTGGTCAGCGAAGTTGAAAGCCGGCTACGGGTACATCACCGAACCACCGGACAATGCCACCTCTAAGGTGACCACGTCGGTGATCTACGTCCTCACAGCCGGGTACGTTCCCGAAGCGGACGTCCTCGCCCAGGAGATCGGCCTGACCTCCGCGGCCGTCGACACGACCGTCCCTCCCCCGGCCAGCGCTCCGATCCCCGCCACCGAACGCTCCACCGCGAACCTCGTGCTGGTCATAGGCCCTAACCTGGTCGCCGGCGCCTGAAGGTTGCACGCTGGCATCGTCCTCGGAGTCGCCCAGGCTTGACGGGCCGGCTGGTTCTGAAGCAACGGACGCCCGCAACGAGCCGGCCGGCTCGGGTCGCTCAGCCGACGAAAGACCTTTGCCTCTTGAGGCGTGGCTGGGCCGTGCCGTTGGGAAGCCGAAGAATGTGGGGGTCTTCGTCGACTTCGACGGCACTCTCGCTCGGATCGTGGACGACCCGAGCGACGCGACGCCGGTAGCTGGAGCAGTGGAAGCCCTGGCTGCTCTGGCGCAGCACGTCGGCCGGGTAGCTGTGATCTCCGGGCGGCCGGCTTCATATCTTGCGAGCCGGCTGAGGGACTCCGGTGCCACCGTGCTGATCGGCCTCTACGGGCTCGAAA
Organism: Actinomycetes bacterium; assembly: GCA_021799445.1. Classification (GTDB taxonomy): domain Bacteria; phylum Actinomycetota; class Acidimicrobiia; order Acidimicrobiales; family Palsa-688; genus JAJZAM01. Next base: position 2,304 of record JAJZAM010000275.1, on the reverse strand, counting down.
GGTGGGATCGCACCACCAACCGGGTCGTCACGCAACTTCCCCTTGGGGCGAGCGAAGCTGCGGACCGGCAAGAGAGGAGAGACTGGGGTACTGCGGTCGAGGAGGCTGCGCTTAGAGCGCAAACGGCTGGGATCCAGGGCGTGGTCGTCGAGCGCAAAGGCCTCACCGTCACTTTGCACTATCGAGCTAGACCTTCCGAGGAAGCGAAGGTTCGCTCCATGGCTCTCGCTCTAGCCGAGCAGGAAGGTTTGGCGGTCCACGCCGGCAAGATGTCGGTAGAGCTGACCCCGCCCGTCGGGGTCGACAAGGGGACAGCGGTCGCAGAGATGTGCGAAGGGCTCAGCGCCGTGCTCTTCGCTGGGGACGACACCGGCGACCTGCCCGCCTTCGCCGAGCTTGAACGCCGGAGGAGCCTCGGAGTGGCCACCCTCAGCGTGGCGGTGTCAAGCGAAGAGGCCCCAGCTGACCTTCTCCGCGCCGCCGACGTAGTCCTCGACGACCCCGCAGAGGTCGTGGAAATGCTACGTATGATCGCCCGGACGTTTAGCTGAACATGGTCGGGCCTGCCGCCGGTCGCGGTGGCTGAACTTGGGGGAGGTTCACACGCTGGACGGGCTGTGACGGCCGTGACGGCTTCGAGCGGCGGCCACCAGGTCGTCGAACCAGGCTTGAGGGGTACGCCTGGACGCCGCTTCGCGCAGACGCTCGGCGTTCAGGCGGCGCTGTTCGGCGGGCAGGTCTAACGCTCTGGCCAAAGCGTTCGCGGTGGCGGACACGTCGAAAGGGTTAACGCTGATCGCTGCGTCGCCCAGCTCAACTGCTGAGCCGGCCTGCCGGCTCAGCACCAAGACCCCGTCACGCTCGTTGGTCGACGGTCCCTCCATGGATACAAGGTTGAGGCCGTCCCGGAGAGGGTTCACCAAGAGCACGTCGTAGCTGCGAAGCGCAGCAACCGACCGGGGGTAGTTGTCCTCGGGGTGCACGAGGATCGGGGTCCACTCGGAGGTCCCCCACCTGTCGTTGATACGCGACGCGAGCGAGAGCACCTCCTGGCCGTAAGCCTGGTACTCGGCGAGGCCGACCCGGGACGGATAGACCAGCGCTGCGAACACCACTTTCCCCCTCAGATCCGGCCGCACTTCGAGCAGCTCCTCGTAGGCCCAGAATCCCCGAAGGACGTTCTTTGACAGCTCCAGGCGGTCGACCCGGACGATCAGCTGGCGATCGCCAACGGCGGCGCGAAGCTTGCGGCGCTCCGATTCGCACTCGTCGGAGGCGGCTACCCGAGCCAACTCGTCGGCGTCAACGGCGGCGGCCGCTACGAAAGTGTCAGCCGGCCGTTCCAGGACAGTTTCGACGCACGCCTGGAACGCATCCGACCACCTTTTGGAGTGGAACCCGACCGGGCCGCCGCCCGCAAGCCCCTCCAAGACAGCCGCAGCGACTTCGTCTGGAAGAGCCGAAAGCTCGTCAGGCGAGCACCAGGGGGTATGGACAAAACTGCAGATACTCAGGTCGGGGCGCCTTTTCGCCACACGGGCCGGTGTCAGGGCGAGCTGGTAGTCCTGTATCAGGACCGTCGCCCCGGGGGGCGCCGCCTTGTCTACTTCGTCGACGAACACTTCGTTGACCCGAATGTAGGACTCCCACGCCTGCCACCACCGGCGGTCAAAGCGGGGACGGCGCGGTGAATCCCAAAGTCCGTGCAGGCAGAACCACAGGGTTTGGTTGGAGACGATGTCGTAATACGCCCTGTAGGTCTCAGGTTCAACGCTGACAGGCCAGAACCCGATCCTGTCGTTCGCCAGCAGACGGGCGGCTTCGGGGCGCATGTCGTCCTCGCTGGTAGACGCCGCCAACCAGCGCGCTGCGTGGAGGTGTGCGCCAGGGCCGAGCGTGTTGACCAGCCCGCCCGCCGCTCTTTTCGCGTGGAGCGTACCGGCCGCGGCGTCCCACTCGAAGTGCACCGGCCCGCGATTGGACACCACGAGGAGCGCGTTCGCGCTTTCATCCATCGCGTCGACCCTACCCGAGCCGGCGGGGCTCTCCGACGCAACAGGCCGGTCGAACGCCGTCTGGAAGCCGCCCGTACCTCCCCGTCGAGCGCGCCGGGCAGGAATAGGGCACCATGGGGGATGCCTCGAGTCGTGATAGCCCCGGACAAGTTCAGGGGCAGCGCCACGGCCGCGGAAGCCGCCGAAGCGGTCGCCGCGGCGGCCTTGGAGCTGGGTTGGGAGGCCGACCTGGCTCCCATGTCTGACGGGGGGGAGGGGTTCTGCTCGGTTCTAGGGGGGCGCCCCCGGC
>JAJZAM010000274.1 GCA_021799445.1 Actinomycetes bacterium | reverse complement strand
CGGCATATCCGGCTTCGCCGCCATGAAGGCTCTTTCCACCCGCAACGAGGACCCTGAAAGGGCGTCGAGGCCTTTCGACGCCGGCAGGGACGGCTTCGTCATGGGGGAAGCTGCAGCGGCGCTCGTGCTGGAGGAACGCGACAGGGCGCTGCGGCGGGGGGCCCCGGTACTAGCCGAACTTCTCGGGTTTGGCGCCACGTCCGACGCCTACCACATGACCCAGCCCCACCCCGAAGGCGACGGCGCCGTGCGGGCGATGGCAGAAGCGATGAGAGACGCCGGTCTCCAGCCCGGCCAGATCGGCTACGTGAACGCTCACGGCACGTCGACGCCACCCAACGACAGGGTCGAAACTCTCGCTGTTAGGAAAACGTTCGGGGAGGTCCCGCCCCCGGTGTCGTCCACCAAGTCGATGACAGGCCACACGCTCGGAGCTGCCGGCGCCGTCGAGGCGGTCATGTGCGTGCTGGCGCTGCGCGATCAGATCCTTCCTCCCACCATCAATCAGGAGGTCCCAGACCCCGACTGCGACCTCGACTACGTGGCGAACCAAGCCCGCCCGGCGGGGTTCCGGGCCGCTTTGACCAACAGCTTCGGCTTCGGTGGCCAGAACGCCTGCTTGGTCTTCGCCGTCGACGACCAGAAACTTTGACGACACGGCCTACTTTTACACACGGCTGGGGTTGCGCCCCGACGGCTACGAGCGGACTATGACGAACAAAAGGGAGGCCTCGCAGGCGACTTTACCTTCCACGGTCGCTCTGCCGTGCCCCCTCCCCGCGCTGGCGCCTATCTGATCCAGTGTGACTTCGAGCTCCAACGTTTCACCCGGGAGCACCTGGCGGCGGAACCTGGCCTTGTCGATACCTCCGAAAAGTGGCAGCCGGCCCGCATAGCGCTCGTCGCTGAGCAGGGCGTACGCTCCCAGCTGGGCGAGGCTTTCGACCATCAGCACCCCGGGCAGCGTCGGCCGGCCCGGGAAATGCCCGGCGAAGAACGGCTCGTCGCCCCTCAAACGCCACACGCCCCTCGCCCGCGCGGAGGGGACTATCTCGGTGACCTCGTCGACGAAGAGGAAAGGTGGCCGGTGTGGTAGGACTGCGGCGGGCAGGGGGAGAGTTTCTTCCATGCCGCTCAGTGTCCCATCCCGAGGCCCCCGTCGACGGGGATGACAGCCCCCGTGACGTAGCCAGCCTCCTCGGAGGCGACGTACACGATCGCACCGGCGACTTCGGATGGTTCCGCCATCCTGGCGAGAGGTATTGCCCCGAGCAGTTCGGATCTCCTCGAATCCGACAGGTCCACGGTCATATCCGTCTTGACGAAACCAGGGGCTACCACGTTGACGGTGACTCCACGCCCGCCGATCTCGCGTGCCAAGGAGCGGCTGAAACCTATCAGGCCAGCTTTGGACGCGGCGTAGTTGGTCTGTCCGGGCGAGCCGAGCATGGCTACTACAGACGACACGAAGATCATCCGACCCCACCTAGCCCGGATCATCTTCGAAGTGGCCCTCCGAGCGACGCGGTATGCGGCTGTCAGGTTCGTGTCCACGACGGAGGTCCACGCCTCGTCGCGCATGGACAACAGCAGCTGGTCGGCGGTGATACCAGCGTTGGACACGAGGATCTCCACGTTTCCCAGCTCGGACTCGACCCTGGCGAAAGCCTCCTCCACGTCGTCGCCGGACGTGACGTCGCAGCGGACGGCCAGGATCGAGGCTGGCGGGTTCGTCGAATCGCTGAAGTCGGGCGGTTCGCTTCGGTACGTGACCGCGACCCGGTACCCCTTCTTCGCGAAAGCCAAGGCGGTGGAGCGGCCGATCCCTCTGTTGCCACCTGTTATCAGCACGGTACGGGTCATGCCTTCAGACTCCCATAGCGTGAAAACCGCCGTCCACGTGGATGATCTCACCGGTCGTCGACGGGAACCAGTCGGACAGCAAAGCGACGCACGCTTTAGCGACGGCGCTCGGATCCGACACGCTCCACCCTAAAGGTGCACGACCCGACCAGGCCTCCTCGAACGCCGCGAAACCGGGGATCGATTTCGCAGCCACCGAGCGGATCGGTCCGGCAGCCACAAGGTTGACGCGAGTCCCGTCAGGCCCAAGGTCCCGGGCCAGGTAGCGCGACGTAGCCTCCAAGGCGGCCTTGGCGACACCCATCCAGTCGTAACCCGGCCAGGCGACCGCAGCGTCGAAGTCCAGTCCGACGACTGATCCACCCCCAGCGGCCCGCATGAGCTCTCTGAAACCGGCGGCGAGCACCTTGAGGGAGTAGGCGGACACCTCGAGGGCGACCTGCACGTCCTGCCAGCCGGCTTCGAGGAAACCCCCTCCCAGGCACGCCGGCGGGGCGAAGCCGATGGAGTGCAGAACCCCGTCGAGGCGGCCCCAGCGGCTGCGTAGCTCCTCGGCGACCGCCTCGACGTGGGCGGGGACCGTCACGTCCAGTTCGATGACGTCAGGCGGGTCCGGCAGGTGGCGGGCGACGCGCCTGGTCAGTGACATCCCCCGTCCCGCCCCGGTGAGCAAGACGCTCGCACCTTCGCGCTGCGCCAAGTCCGCCACCGCGTACGCGAGAGAGTCGTCCGTCAAGACGCCGGTGACCAGGATCCGCTTACCTTCGAGAACTCCGGGCATGGATGCACACCATAGGCGCCTGGAGAGAGAGCTAAGTTGATGGGATGGACCGCGTAGATGCTTTCAGCACGTTTCAGGGTTGCGTGGCGGAGGTTTTGGATATAGAACCACACGAAGTGCGAGCAGAGTCCCGCTGGAGGGAGGATCTCGACGCCGACAGCCTCGCCGTCGTGGAGATCACCCTCGCGCTCAACGACGCTTTCGCGATCAAGATCCCTGACGTGGACCCAGAGAACCTCCAGACCGTAGGCCAGGCCTTCGAGATAGTCGCCGATCTGGTCGGAGTGGCAGGCTAGACACCACCCTCAGCTGGGAGTAGCGGGACTGCGAACGCAGCGGCTGGGAGCTCGGCGCCACCTGACCTGCTCAGCGTCCCAGCCCACGAGAAGGGACCCTACCTTGGGGTGCTCTCTTCGAAGCGGCGCATCGCGATGGCGATCTCCTGCTCGGCGGCCTGACGGTCGCCCCAGCCTCCAGGCTCGGTGGCCTTGTTCGGCTCCAGGTCCTTGTAGATCTCGAAGAAGTGGGCTATCTCCAAGCGCTGATGCCTCGGAATG
>JAJZAM010000273.1 GCA_021799445.1 Actinomycetes bacterium | reverse complement strand
GCTACAGGCAGGGCTCGGCTGGGTGGTCGCATGGGACAAACCGGAAGGTTTCCCCGGTCGCGCAGCGCTCGAACGGGAACGCCAAAGTGGCCCGCGGCGCCGTCTGGCGGGGATCCTGAGCGACGGGCGGCAGCCGCCACGCGCTGGCGCCGAGGTGCACGTCGAGGGTCGCCGGGTAGGGGAGGTCACGAGCGGTAACTTCTCCCCGGTCTTGGGGCGCGGTATCGGGCTCGCCCTGCTGGAGGGTTCCTTCTCGCCAGGAGTTGCCGTCGAGGTCGAATCGAGGGGTAGGCGTATACCCGGCACCGTGTGTACCCTTCCGTTCGTGGACAAGAAGCCCTGACAGAACACTCCGACAGGCCAGAAGGAAGGTGCAACCCAGTTGGGTCATTTCGTTCCCCACAGCGAGGCTGATATCGAGCGGATGCTCTCCGACATCGGGCTCCGCTCCCTAGAGGAGCTCTTCGAAGTCATACCCGAAGCCCTGCGATTGGCCGGCGGCCTCGGATTGGCGGACGGCCTTTCGGAGCCTGACGTGGCCGTCGCGTTGGACAGCCTGGCGGGAAAGAACCGCTGCGGTCCGGACCTGGTCTGTTTCGCAGGGGCGGGCGCTTACGATCACGACATTCCCGCCGTGACCAGACGCCTGGCCAGCCGCTCGGAGTTTGTCACGGCGTACACCCCATACCAGCCGGAAGTTTCCCAAGGCGTACTTCAGGCGCTTTTCGAGTACCAGACCTTCGTGGCGCGCCTTTCCGGCCTGGACATAGCGAACGCGTCGCTCTACGACGGGGCGTCAGCGACCGTGGAAGCGCTCAACATGGCCGGCGGCGGGAAAAGTCACCCGACCATGTGGGTTAGCGGGGCTTTGCACCCCAACTGGCGTTCGGTCATATCGACTTTCGCAGCCGGCTCAGGCCACCAGATAGTAGAAATTCCAGTAAGTGGCGGTGTAACTGACTGGGCGAGAGCCCCTGAAGGGCATCCCGCGGCGATCGTAGTTGCTAACCCCAACTTCTTCGGGGCTTTCGAGGACGTTCCCGCCGCGAAGCTTCTCGCGCAGCGCTACGACGCCTCCCTTGTCGTGGCCTTCGATCCTGTCTCAGCCGGCCTGCTTCGAACCCCAGGCGAAATGGGTGCTGACATAGCAGTGGCAGAAGGCCAGCCGTTCGGTACGCCACTGTCCTTCGGCGGTCCATACCTAGGGCTGTTCGCCTGCCGGAGCGACCTGGTTCGTCGCCTGCCGGGGCGGCTGGTCGGACGCACCAGGGACGGGGAAGGCCGCTCCGCGTACGTTACGACCCTGCGGGCCAGGGAGCAGGACATAAGGAGGGAGAAGGCGACCTCGAACGTCTGCACCAACCAGACGTTGATAGCGGTCGCTGCGATGATCCAGCTGTCGTGGCTCGGAACGGGCGGGCTCGGCGAACTGGCGTTGCGCTGCGCCCGGGGAGCGCGATACGCCCGCGAGTCGCTGCTGGCGGTGCCGGGAGTCACCCCGTTCGCGGATGCGCCGACCCTTAGGGAGTTCGCAGTGACAACGCCCCTCGACGCTGCGACGGTCATAGACCGGATGGCCGAGGAGGGTTTCCTCGCCGGCGTCGCGGTCGGCCTCGAAGGGGGAGTAGCCACCATGGGCGGGGAAGCGCTCTTGGTGGCCGTAACCGAGAGGCGCACCAGGCAGGAGATCGACCGCTACGTGGAATGCATGGCAAAGGTGACCAGATGAGCAGGCTTGTGGACCTCGACGCGAACGCTTCCAGCCTGCCCGGGCGGGTTCCGGCGCCGGCCGGCAAGGCCACCAGCGCTCCCGTGATGGGCAGACAGGCCGAGCCTACGATCTTCGAGTTCTCCAGCCCCGGCAGGCGGGCCTGGTCGTTCCGTACGACCGGGGTGCCCGACTGGGAGGCGTCAGAGCTAGTCCCGGCGGGAATGCTGCGGGATCGCCCGGTGGACCTGGTGGAGGTGCCCGAGCGAGACTTAGTGGCGCACGTCACCAGGCTCACCCATCGCCAGTACTCGGTCGACCTGGGGGCTTACCCGCTTGGCTCTTGCACGATGAAGTACAACCCGAAGGTGTGCGACGAGACGGCGTCGCTGCCCGGCTTGACGGGTGTGCACCCGGCGACCCCGGCCGGCTTGTGCCAGGGATGGCTGGAACTTCTCTGCGGGCTTAGCGAGGCTCTCTGCGAGGTGACCGGCATGGCCGCGGCTACGCTGCAGCCGCCGGCGGGAGCGGCGGGAGAGCTCACCGGCTTGTTGTTGATGCGAGCGTGGCACACCTCCAACGGTGAGCGGCGCACCAAGGTGATCATCCCCGACTCGGCTCACGGGACCAACCCGGCGTCGGTCACCCTAGGCGGTTACGAGACCGTCACCGTGCCCAGCGACGAGCGCGGCCTCGTCGACATGGCGGCGCTACGATCCCGCCTCGATAGCGACGTCGCCGGCATCATGCTGACGAACCCGAACACCCTCGGTCTGTTCGAGGAAGACATCGCAGAGATAGCAGCGGCGGTCCACGACGTGGGGGGGTTGCTCTACTACGACGGGGCGAACCTGAACGCGATACTCGGGGTGACACGCCCAGGTGATATGGGTTTCGACATCGTTCACATGAACCTTCACAAGACTTTCGCCGTGCCCCACGGGGGTGGCGGTCCCGGCGCCGGCCCGGTGGCGGTGTCGGAGCGTCTCGCGGCGTTCCTGCCCGGTCCGCTGCCGCGCCGATCTGACAACGGCAGCTTCGAGTGGTACACCCCGGCGAGCTCGGTTGGCAGAGTGCACGCCTGGCACGGCAACGCCCTCGCCTTGGCACGGGCGTGGACGTACGTCTTGCTAAACGGTGGGGACGGACTGCGGAGCGTGGCCCAGGCGGCGGTGCTCAACTCAAACTGGCTCCGCCAGCGCCTGCGAGGCTCCTACGACATCCCCTTCGACCGGCCGGCGATGCACGAGTTCGTGGCTTCCACGGCGACCCTGAAGAAGGCGAACGGACTTCGTGCGCTCGACGTCGCCAAGCGAATGTTAGAGGAGGGCTTCCATGCCCCTACGGTGTACTTCCCGCTGGTGGTCGAGGAGGCGTTGATGATAGAACCCACCGAGACCGAAAGCCTCGAAACGCTTTCAGCCTTGGCCGACTCTCTGATTTCTATCGCCATCGAACCGCCCGGCGAGGCTGCCCTCGCCCCGCGTTCGACG
>JAJZAM010000047.1 GCA_021799445.1 Actinomycetes bacterium | reverse complement strand
CTTTCGGTCTGAACATCCAGTTCGGCTACGCCGGGATACTCGACTTCACGGTCATTACCTTCATGGCGATCGGAGGTTACTTCGCTGGGGTTGCGGTACTCGGTCCCGCGCAGCGGGGATCGGAGATCTACTACATTCTCGGCCTCAGCCTGCCGTGGCCGATAGCTTTGGTGATAGGCGCCGCCGCCGCTGGCGTCTTGGGATTTGTGATCGGTCTCATAGCCTTGCGACGGCTCCGTAGCGACTACCTAGCGATCGTGACGCTCGCCTCCGGGTCCATCGTCTACGGGATCATCAACAACGACAACAAGATCTTTGACGGCGGGGCTGGGCTAGTAGGTGTCTCTCAGCCTTTCGGGTCTTACGTGAGCACCAACCCCAACACGTATACGGAGTTCTTCTTGATCATCTGCTTCTTTTTGATGATCTGCTGCTGGCTGTTCGCCAACCGTCTGTACTCGTCGCCTCTCGGAAGAGCGATGAGAGCGATCCGAGAGGATGTCGACGTTGCCGAGGCCTACGGAAAGAACAGCTTCAAGATTCGTATGACCGCCATGGTGATTGGGTGCGTGATGGTAGGCGTCGGTGGCGCACTCACGATCGCTTATGTCACTGCCCTGTCGCCGGCCGGCTGGTCCACGGGAGAGACGTTCGTGATATGGGCTGCGCTAATCGTAGGCGGACGAGGGAACAACTGGGGTGCTGTCGTCGGGTCCTTCCTTGTGGCTGTGTTGTTTAACGAGGCTACGCGCTTCTTGCCGAACATTCCAGGGCATCCGAACATGATCTCCGACATTCGCAACATGGCGATCGGAGGCCTGGTGATCCTCACCCTGTGGTTCCGTGAGCAAGGTGTCATACCGGAACGTAAGGCCAAGTTCCTGGAGCTACCCATACGCGACGGTGGTGGGAGCCCAAAGCAGCTGATCGGGGCAACTGCCGGGACGGAAAATGACTGAAATGGCTGGAGGGAGACTGGCATCGGCACCGCAGTCCACCGAGGCGGTCGGCTCTAAGCAGATCCGGGAGGCCACGGCGTCGCCGGTGCTCCTCGGCGTCGACAAGCTCGTACGCTACTTCGGCGGTGTCGCAGCGGTAGACGGCTGCACCTTCGAGATCACCCGCAACAGTATTACGGGCCTCATCGGCCCGAATGGGGCTGGCAAGACGACCACGGTCAACCTCATCGCCGGTGCGATAAAGCCCAAGAGCGGCAGGGTTGTCCTAGATGGAGAAGACGTCACGGGACTTGTCCCTCACCGTCTGGCCGCCAAGGGTCTCATACGCACGTTCCAGATTTCTCGCGAGTACAAAGCGATGACCGTCCTGGAGAACCTCATGGCCTCGCCGCGTGATCAGTCCGGCGAGAAGCTCCTCAACGTGTTCTTTCGCGGTCGCGTTTACCGTGCCGAGGAGCGTCGACACCTGGAGAAAGCCTTGGGGGTGCTCGCTGACTTTGGCTTGTACGCAAAACGTAACGATTACGCCGGGAACCTCAGCGGAGGGCAGAAACGCCTGCTCGAGCTGGCTAGGGCGGTGATGGCGGAGCCGAAGCTTCTGCTGCTCGACGAGCCGATGGCTGGTATCAACCCTGCGCTCGTAGATGTTGTCACCGAGCACATCATGGCGATGCGCGACAACCTTGGCGTCACGTTCTTGATCATCGAGCACAACTTGGAGGTCGTCGAGCGCGTATGCGACCACGTCGTCGCAATGGCTCTGGGCTCGACTCTGGCTACGGGGAGCATGGCTGAGCTGAGGGCTAACGAGGCCGTTGTCAGCGCATACCTTACCGGGGGGGAGGCATGACGGATGTCTTGGCGGTGACCGGCTTGACAGCAGGTTACGGGAAGGTCCCTATTGTCAGCGATGTGACTTTTAGGGTTGGCCTGAGCAAAGTGGTAACGATCGTAGGTCCGAACGGTGCTGGGAAATCCACGGCTCTCAAAGCGACGTTTGGCCTTGTGAACCGCTTCGGCGGCGCTATCCACCTCGATGGGGAGGCGGTGACCGAGCTGCCTACACACGCTCTGGCGTGGGCGGGCATGGGTTACGTCCCTCAGGTCGACAACGTTTTCGCTACGATGACGGTTCAGGAGAACTTGTCCCTAGGCGGGCTAGTACAACCTAGCAGGGCTAAGAAGCGCGATGTCGAACGGCGCAACGAAGTATTTGACATTTTCCCCGACTTGGCGCTCGCCCGTACCAAGAAAGCGGGTCAGCTGAGCGGCGGTCAGCGCAACATGCTCGGCATGGCCAGAGCCTTGATGTCAGAGCCCAAGGTGATGCTGCTCGATGAACCCACGGCGGGTCTGTCGCCGGCCAATGTGGACGTGGTCTGGTCCCAGATCCGCAGGATAGCTGACCTGGGAACGTCCATCTTGGTAGTGGAGCAAAACGTTGCACGAGCTCTTCGCCAGGCGGATTGGGTATACGTACTTGTGGCCGGAGGTAACTATCTAGACGGTAGCGCTGCCACATTACAGAGCGTAGACCTGGGTGCCATCTTCCTTGGAGCGACACATCCAGATGGTGCACATCGGATCGGCGACGGTGACAGCGACGAGTTGCAGAACCAAGTACCACACCACCAACCACAGCAGCAATAGAAAGGGGAGTACCAGCATCATGATCAAAGTGCACCGTTCCTCCGAAAAGCAGGCGGAGGAAAGATCTGCTCGAAAGCGAGGTCGGCGCTCTAGCACCGTGGTTGCCTTGATAGCCGCGGGGTCGACCCTGGTAGCAGCGTGCGGGTCGAGCACAAAGTCGTCGTCGTCAGCGACGACCGCGGCCGCCCCGGCGGCAGGAGGCTCTTCGACGACAGCGGGTAGTTCCACGGCGTCGATCCATGTGGGTGAGATTCTCCCGATGACAGGTAAGGAGGCATTCGTCGGCAAATGGTTTGACCATGGAGTCCAAGCGGGCATCTATGCTGTCAACAACGGTGGAGGCGTCCTTGGAGGCCGGAAGTTCAAAGCGAAGCTCGAAGACACTGCCGGTGACCCTGTCGACGCAGTGACTGCCCTCAAGACGGACTTGTTATTCCACCCGAAAGTCATGTTCGGTCCGTCTTCGCTCGAAATTGAGGGCGTCATTCGCGAGTTCGGCTCCATTCCGCTCGTGGACTTCATGGAGGGAGGCACCACCCAGCTGGACTACATGAACTACCCGTACGTGTTCAGGGTGTTCCCGTCCGACTCAGAGCTGCTCGCCGGCGAAGCGTACTACGGCTATCACGTTAAGAACTGTTCTAGCGCCGGCCTCGTTTACACGTCGGGCTCCAACGCCCAGGCGGAGGTGAAGCCGGTAACAAAAGCCTTTACAGCTCTTGGAGGCAAGATCGCTGCGTCGGTCACACTGGTCGCGGATCAGAGCTCATATAGCTCCGAGGTGGCGAAGCTCTTCGACGCCCACCCGCAGTGCGTCTTCTTCCACATGGATCCCCAGACGGCGAGCACGTTCTTCGCGAACGTCCGCCAGCTCAACGACATGAACATACCGTTTATCACTGGTGACACCGGTGCGTCGACGCAGCTGGCGAACGCGATCGGTTTGCCTTACGCATCCAAGTGGGTGACAGGCATGGGAGCACCGCCTGCTTACGCTGCGGCGCAGACAGCTTACACAGCCGCCTACGATGCGGTCTGGAAGACTACGAAATCACTCCCAGCTGCTCCTGCCATGTATGACGCTGTTGTGATAGCAGCGTTGGCGATGGACGCGGCCAAGTCGACCAATCCAGCTGTGTACGTCAAGTACGTGACGAAAGTTGCGAACGGCCCGGGCACGGCGTGCTACACCTATCCCAGCTGTTTGGCGCTGCTCAACTCCGGTAGCTCCATCAACTATCAGGGTGTCAGCGGCAACGAGAACTTCAACCAATATCACAACGTGTTCTCGTCTTTCGAGGTCCAGCAGTTCTCAGCTTCGGGGAATTTGAACAACGTGTACACCGAGAAGGCCTCGGTGCTCGCAAGCCTGTACAACAACGGATAGTCCCTCTGGTGCCGCAGGCCGCATCGTGTGGCCTGCGGCACGCTCAGCGCGCTGGCCTTCCGGCTCCGTAGGGGGCGTCTACGCGAAGTAGTGGCCCGAGCGCACGTCTTCGATCCAGCCGGGCCAAGACGGCTCCCAGCCGAGCAGTTCGCGGGTGCGCTCGGAGGAGGTGGGGTTGTCCCAGGCGGCGAAGAACGCGAGGTAACCAAGGTAGCTGGGCGCCTCTTGCTGGGTGACGCTCTTGGTGGGAACGCCGACACCGGCGGCGATCTCTTCGGCGATCGTCTTGAAAGGTATGCCTTCGTCGGTGACTCCGTGCAGGCGCGAGCCGGCAGGGGCTTTCTCCAAGGCGAGACGGTACAGCACGGCGACGTCGCGGGTGTGAGCGGCAGGCCAGCGGTTCGACCCTTCCCCGATGTAGGCGGCGGTCCCGTGCTCGCGGGCCATGCCTACCAGGGTTGGTGTGAAGCCGTGCAGGTCTATGTCGCTGTGCACCAGCGGAGCGAGACGGACATACGAGGAGCGCACGCCACGATCTGCTAGGGCGATCAGGGCGTTCTCGGAGTCGATCCGCGGACCTCCCCCCGGGATTACGTCGTCCTCTTTGCCGGCACGCCCCGTGACTCCCGAGACGGCGAGCATCAGGGTGCCGCCGGTACCGACGAAAGGTTTGCCCGTGCCGGCAAGGGCCTCGCCGATGGCGGCTATGGCGGCCAGGTCTGCGCCGGCTGCTACATCGATCCTGCCGTCGTGCAGAACGTCATGCTTGAACGCCAGGTGAATGACTCCGTCGGCTTCTGATGCGGCGGATGCTAAGCCGTCGGGGTCGTCTAGGTCGCCCCGGCGCACCTCGGCACCGAGAGCGTCTATCTTCTTGGCCGCTTGGTCGGAGCGGGCCACTCCGACGACGCTGTGGCCATGGTCGATCAATTCGGGGATTAGCGCTGAGGCTATGTGGCCTGAGGCACCCGTAACTAGAACACGCATTGGGGCTCCTTCGCAGATAGGTGATGTCATCATGTGACGTGACCACTGTAACATATCAATGTCACTGTGTGTCGTGACTGTATGATGTCGAGGTGAGCCGCTGGAAGCCTGACGCCGTCGGACGCCTGATGGGGGCCGCTTTGGCCCTCTTCGACGAGCAGGGCTACGACGAGACCACCGTCGCCGACATCGCAGGGCGCGCCGGGCTGACCCGCCGAACTTTTTTCCGCTACTTTCCGGACAAGCGTGAGGTCCTCTTCAGCGGAGCGGAGCACCTAGAGCAGGTTTTCGCAGAAGCGGTCAAGCAAGCCCCCGAGGCTGCGTCGCCCATGCAAGCCCTGCGAGCCGGTCTCGCCGCTGCGTGCGAGGTCTTCGCCGGTGTCCATCCTTACGCACGTGTAAGGGCTCGTGTGATCGCAGCCAACCCGGAGCTGCAAGAGCGTGAGCTGATCAAACTGGAGCGCCTCGCCTCCAAGGTGGCTGAGGCGCTGGCGAACCGCACGGCGAGCACGTCGCTTGCCGTGCTCGCCGCGGACATGGGAGCTCGCGTGTTCCACCGGGCCTTCGCGGAGTGGGTGGCTAACGACGACCCCGATGCTTTGGGTCCTACGGCGGCTAGGATGCTGGACGACCTGGGAGCGCTGTGGGATGATCGACCTTAACGAGCTCGGTCAGCCCGTCGGCCCGCTAGTCCCAGGCTGGGCGCCTCGCTTTGCGCCGACGCCGAAAGTCGTTACCGGACGGTGGTGCCGGCTCGAACCTCTCGACTCCGAGCGCCACGCAGCCAACCTGTTCGCCGCCAACCAGCGGGACGGGAACGCCGGGATGTGGACCTACATGGCCTACGGCCCCTTTCCGGACCTGGAGACCTACTCGGCGTGGATCGACAGCGTGGCGGGTCGTCCCGACCCGCTCTTTTTCGCCATAGTGCCCAGGGGCGGTCGCGCCGCAGGCGTCGCGGCTCTGCAGCGCGTGGACCGCCAGATGGGTTGTGTCGAGGTCGGCCACCTCGCCTTCAGCCCGGAGCTGCAGGGGACCACAGCGGCTACCGAAGCTATAGCACTGTTGGCAAGCATGGTCTTCGACGAGCTCGGTTACCGCCGTTTCGAGTGGAAGTGCGACGCATTGAACGCGCCGTCCAGGCGAGCGGCTCGACGTTTCGGCTTCGTCTACGAGGGGACTTTCCGCCAGGCTGTGGTGGTCAAGGGGCGTAACCGGGACACCGCTTGGTTTTCTATCACCGACGGCGAATGGCCGCAGGTGAGAGAAGCCTACGAGCGCTGGCTCGCGCCGGAGAACTTCGCCCCTGACGGGTCGCAGTTGGTGTCGTTGTCGTCGCTCACCTGCGCTGAGCGCTGACGCTGCAACCGATCTCAGTCCGGGGACGGTCCCGCAACTAGGGGTATTTGCAATCTGGCGGACAGCTCGCCCACGGTCGTCCCGAAGGTCTCGGTGACGTACACCTGATCGTTCTTCAGCTGGAACACGGCGAGGTCGGTGTAGACCCGGCTGACGCAGGCGAGGCCTGTCAGGGGGTAGGTGCACTCGGGGACGACCTTCGCGTTCCCGTCTTTGTCGAACAGGGTCATCATCACATAGACCGTTTTGGCGCCGACGGCCAGGTCCATAGCTCCCCCAACGGCGGGGATGGCGTCAGGGTCGCCGGTGTGCCAGTTGGCGAGGTCCCCGGCGGTGGAAACCTGGAATGCGCCCATGACACACACGTCAAGGTGCCCGCCTCGCATCATGGCAAAGGAGTCGGCGTGGTGGAAGTAGGAAGCTCCTGGCAGTTCGGTGACAGGCAGCTTGCCTGCGTTGGTGAGGTCCGGGTCGATCTCGTCTCCGCAGGCTTGGGGTCCCATACCGAGCATGCCGTTCTCGGTGTGCAACACCACGTGCTTGTCGGGGGGAAGGTAGTCCGCTACGAGGGTCGGCTGGCCGATACCCAAGTTCACGTAGGAGCCCGCTGGAATGTCACGAGCGACGATCTTCGCCATGTCGGCCCTGCTCAAAGGGCTGCTCACCTTGTGGCCTCCCGCGATCCCGGGTGGGCTGATCCAGACCGGGCCGGTCCTGAGCGGGCCGGTCCGCTTGCGAGCACGACACGGTTCACGAAGATCCCAGGCGTCACGACGCTCTCAGGGTCTATGGCCCCTGCGGGAACTACTCGGCTGACCTCGGCGACGGTTATCTTGGCAGCCGTTGCCATGATCGGGCCGAAGTTACGGGCGGTCTTACGGTAGGTGAGGTTGCCCGCCTCGTCTGCGGTGTCGGCTCTTATCAAAGCGACGTCGCCGTGTATGGGGAGCTCGAGTATGTAGTCACGGCCGGCTATGTTCCTGACTTCCTTGCCGGCGGCTAGGGGAGTGCCGACCCCGGTCGGCGTGTAGAAGCCGCCTATTCCAGCGCCCGCCGCTCGGATTCTCTCAGCCAGGTTGCCCTGAGGGACCAGCTCTAGCTCGATCCTGCCTTCCCGGTAGAGGCGGTCGAAGACCCACGAGTCGACCTGGCGGGGGTATGAGCAGATGATCTTCTTCACGCGCCCCGTTGCTAGGACTGCGGCGAGGCCGCTGTCGCCGTTACCGGCATTGTTGCTCACTACCGTCAAGTCCCTGGCGCTGCAGCGCAGAAGGCCTTCGAGAAGGCCGAACGGCAGCCCGGCCTCACCGAACCCACCTACCAAAACGGTCGCCCCGTCGCGCAGGTCGCGCAGAGCGTCGCCGGCGTCGCCGCAGACCTCGATCACCTACACGCCCTCCGAGACCGGCGTCGACAGATAGGGAACCAGCGGGCTAGTCACGACGTTCGGAAGACTAGACAAGCCGCAGCGGCGACGCCACCCGGCGAGGCCCGGGCCTCGCCGGTCGCCGGGGGCTATCATGCGGCGGTGCGTACGCAGGTCGCGATCGTGGGAGCCGGCCCTTCGGGAATGCTCCTGTCGCATCTACTTGAGCGGGAAGGTGTCGAGTCGGTAGTGCTCGAAGCTCGCTCCGAGGACTACGTTGCGTCGCGGGTGCGCGCAGGGGTGCTCGAAAGCTCCTCAGTGGACCTTCTCCGCCAAGTGGGTCTCGGGGATCGCCTTGAGCGGGAAGGCTTGCATCACGGCGGGATCGTCTTGGCCTGGCCGGGGGAGCGCCACCGCGTCGACTTCGTCGACCTCGTCGAGCGCGGCGTTTGGGTTTACGGGCAGACCGAGCTTCAAAAGGACCTGATACAAGCACGGCGGGCGGCCGGGCAACAGGTCGAGTACGAGGTGTCCGGCACGTCCATCCACGACGTCCACACCGATCGACCCTTGGTGAGCTTCGTCGACGCCGCCGGGGTGGCGCAGCGTCTCGACGCTGACGTCGTCGTAGGCTGCGACGGATCCCACGGGCCGAGCCCGGCGGCGGTCACCGACCGGCGCACGTGGGGGAGGACCTACCCGTTCGCGTGGCTTGGCGTCCTCGCCGACGTGGAGCCGTCGACTGACGAGCTGATCTACGCCTGGCATCCCGAAGGCTTCGCTTTGCACTCGATGCGCTCCGAAACCGTCAGCCGCTTCTACCTGCAAGTCTCACCCGACGAGGACCTAGCAGCGTGGTCAGACGATCGCATCTGGGCAGCCCTGGCGGCGCGCCTCGGCGACGAACCCGGCGGGTGGAG
This sequence comes from Actinomycetes bacterium, assembly GCA_021799445.1. Lineage (GTDB taxonomy): Bacteria > Actinomycetota > Acidimicrobiia > Acidimicrobiales > Palsa-688 > JAJZAM01. The sequence goes on along the minus strand of JAJZAM010000047.1, from coordinate 6,621 downwards.
CCTGAGGACCGGCCCGATCCGAGAGAAATCGATCCTCCCTATGCGCAGCCACGTGACGGCTCCTCTCCGCCACGGACGGCTCTTCCTGGCCGGGGACGCCGGCCACGTCGTCCCCCCGACGGGAGCTAAAGGCCTCAACCTCGCCATCGCCGACGTGGGGCTTCTAGCCCCGGCGCTGTCGGCGATGCTAAGGCGCGGCGACAGTGGCCTCGCGGACACCTACTCCGACAGGGCGCTGCGCCGAGTGTGGCGCTGCACGCAGTTTTCTTGGTGGATGACGATGATGTTGCACCGCCACGGCGACGACTTCGACGCAGCACTCCAACTCTCCCAGCTTCGCTGGGTGACCGCTAGCCGGGCCGGGGCGCAAGGGTTGGCGGAGAACTACGCCGGGCTGCCACTAGAACTGTGACGGCGGCGCCGGTCGCGCCCGGCGTCGGAGTCGAAGCTGGAGGGGTCGGCTAGGGTGCGGATCGCGGCTCTTGTCCAATCGAGACTGGCGCGGTGCACGGCTATGCCGTGTTCGAGAGCGAGCGCCGGGTGGCGTCCCGGAAGGGGGGTCGCCGAAAGGTAGTCCTCGACGTGTTTCACGAAGTCTTCGAGAGCGCTGGCGAGATCAGCGAGGAACTCGACGACTTCGTGTTCGGCCAGTTCGGGTTCCATCATGGCGAAGCGCATGAGGTGGATCCCGAGGTCCCGCCCGACGTTCGAGGGATCGACGGGCTGGCGCAGCCAGGCGCGGTGCGCTTCGAGTCCTTCGGCGGTCACATCGTAGACCCGCCGGTTGCGCAGGCCGGCCGCGCCGCTAACGTTCAGGTAGCCGCGCTGCACCAGGCGTCGCATGGCGGGTACGAGCGCCCCCGCGCTCGGCTGGTAGACGCCGGCGGGACTGTCAGAGAAACGCTTCTTTAGGTCGTAGGCGGAGCTGGGAGTCCGAACGACGAAGCCAACGAGGACGTGCTCGAAGTCGGTCAAAGGTCGGTCTTGTGCCATCAGGTCCTTGCAAGGGGTCGATTCGACTGTTAGTCTACCCGTGGTGGGAACCGGCACTGACGACAGGCGGCGATGGGCGAGCCGAGATCCCTCGGGCACCCTGCCACCTGCGATCGAGCTCGCCGGCGTGCGCAAGCATTTCGGTGACGTCCAAGCGGTGCGCGGGATCGACCTTCGCGTCGAGCCGGGGGAGGTGGTCGCGTTCCTCGGGCCGAACGGGGCCGGCAAGACGACGACCATCGACATGGTCCTCGGGCTATCCGATCCGAGCGCCGGGCGGGTGTCGGTCTACGGCATGTCGCCTAGGGAGGCGGTACGCCGTGGCCTGGTGTCAGCTGTCATGCAATCCGGCGGTCTGCTCAAAGACCTGACGGTGGCGGAGACCGTCGCCTACACAGCCCACCTTTTTCCTTCGAGCCGGCCAGCCGAGGAGGTTATGGCGCGGGCGGGGATCACTGAGATCGCCGGGCGTCTCGTGGGCAAGTGCTCGGGAGGGGAGCAGCAGCGCCTACGTTTCGCGATGGCGTTACTTCCCGACCCGCTGCTGCTTTTGCTCGACGAGCCGACCCAGGGTATGGACGTGGAGGGCCGGCGAAGCTTCTGGGCGGCTATCCGCCACGACGCCGACGTCGGGCGGACCATCGTGTTCGCCACGCACTATCTGGAGGAGGCCGACGCGTACGCGGACCGGGTGGTGCTGGTGCGACGGGGGGAGATCGTCGCCGATGGCACCGCCTCTCAGGTCAAAGCTTTAGCTTCGGGGCGCACCGTGCGCGCCACGCTGACGGGTCCAGACGAGGCGGCGCTACGCTCGATAGCCGGGGTGGATCGGGTGGAGGTTCGCGGTTCGAGCGTGGTCGTGCACTGCGCGGACAGCGACGCTGTAGCCAGGTACCTGCTCACCGAGACCGCCGCCAAGGACCTGGAGGTCAGCGCGCTCGGCTTGGAGGAGGCTTTCGTGGCTCTCACCGGGGACCCTGACAGCACCGATGCTGCAGGGCCGATACGCTCAGGGGTGGGCAGGTGAGCGCACCGACTCTGCCGGCCGACCCTCGGGAGCGTCCTGTGCCTCCCCTGGGGGGCTTCTCGGCGTCTGTCGTGGGCTTGGAGATCCGCCGCCTGCTACGCAACCGCAGGACGGTGATGTTCACGATCGTCGTGCCGGTGCTGTTCTTCTTGCTGTTCGGATTGAACAGCGCTTACGCGACCGATCGGGTGGGCCAGGGCAATGAGTCCGCATTCATCATGATCTCCATGGCGCTCTACGGCGCCGTCCTGGCCACTGCGAGCGGCGGGGCGATGGTATCGGTTGAGCGCCTGTTGGGTTGGAGCCGCCAGCTGCGGATCACGCCGCTGGCCCCGGCCGCCTACATAGCGATCAAGATGACGACCTCGCTCGTGCTTGGACTCGCCGCGGTGCTAGCCGTCTACGTCGTCGGCATGGCGACTCACAAGCCCGTCATGCCCGCAGGAATCTGGGTGGCGACAGGGTTGGCGCTTTGGATCGGGTCGCTGCTGTTCGCTGCGTTCGGGCTGTTCGTCGGCTATCTTCTGCCTTCGGAGAACGTCATGCAGATCATCGGGTTCGCCCTGATGCTGTTCTCCTTCGGCGGCGGGCTGTTCATCCCGCTAAGCCAGTTCTCCCACGCACTACGGGTGCTAGCCACCTTCACGCCTCTATACGGGCTCAACCAACTCGTGCACTACCCGCTCGTCCAAGGCGCCTTCGACTGGGCTTGGGCGGCGAACCTTGTCGCGTGGCTCGTCATCTTCACTGCCGGCGCCATCTGGCGGTTCCGCAAGGACACCGCCAGAGTCTGACACCGCCGGCCTGCCCGACGTGTAGCGTTCGACCAGGCAACGTCCCAAGTTCGCAAGCTCGGCGCGCACATCCGGGGGGTCTAACACCTCGACGGTCCCGTCGAAGCCGGCGAGCTCCAACGCCGCCTGGCGGGGGCTGCAGATCCGAAGTAGCGCCTTGCGCCGGCCGTCGCAGGCGACCCCAAGGTCGGCGAGATCCCACCACGCGCCGAGACGTTTGGACAGGCGGGGCCATGCGCCAGCATCGACCAACACCTCGACGGTCACCTCGGCGGACGGTCTTAGCGCGTCGAACGCGCGCTGCGACTCGCGCCAAGTAGCGGCCAGGTCGAAGCCGGCGGGCGTGCACGCCGGCTCGGACGTGAGCTCCAGCGCTTCGACCCTCGACACGCGGAAGGTTCTCGGACCCGCCGGGCCCACCCCGACCAAGTACCATACGCCGCTTTTTACCACCAAACCGCGGGGGTTAACCCGCCGCCAAGAGGGGTCAGCTCCCGGCTTCGCGTAGTACACGTCGACCGCCACGTTGCGCTCCAAAGCCTCGCGCAGACGGACCAGGATGTGCTCTTCGCGGGTTACCTCACTGGCCGCCGTGGCACCCGGCCGCCGGGACGGACCCCAGCTGGTCGGGTCGACGTGGACCCTGGCGATCGCCGCCATCACCTGGTCGCGGGTGGCCGGGGGGAGGGCCGCCACAACCTTGCGGAGCGCGGCGTCCACGCCCTTTTGGTCGGGCGCTCCCGACGCTGCTAGGACCAGCGACTGCGCCTCACCCGCCGTCATCCCTGAGAGGTCGATACGGTGCCCCGCCAGGAGCGCCCAGCCGCCGCCCCGACCGCGCTGAGGGTAGACCGGGACGCCCGCCGCGCACAGGGCATCGAGATCCCGGCGTATCGTCCTCTCCGAGGTGTCCAACGTCCCCGCCAGCTGGGCGACCGTGCGCTGGCCGTGAGCCTGCAGCAAAAGGACAATCGCCACGAGCCTGTCAGCGCGCACACCAGCGACGTTACACAACGAGAAAAGAAATAGGACACAAGGTGGCCACTTAGCCTTTCACAATGAGGTCATGACCGAATCAACTGAGCTCCACGCAGACCACGACATCTCCGACCGCCGGCGAGCCCTCTTCGACGCCTACGCCCGCGCAGCGCAGGTCGTCTCCGCAGTGCGCGCCGACCAGCTGTCCGGGCCTACCCCCTGCCCCGACTTCGACGTCGCCGGACTAGTCGACCACCTCGTCGGCGCCGGATGGCGCGCCGTGTCGCTAGGCCGAGGTGAGACGCCGAGCGGCGAGGAGTTCCCCCACGTCGAGCTGGGCGACGCAGCAGACCAACTAGACCAGGCTGGGAGGGCTGCGGCGGGAGCTTGGAGCGACGACCGGCTGTCGGAGACCACCACCATGCCCTGGGGTGAGACCTACACCGGTTCGACGCTGGTCGACATGTACCTGAGCGAGCTGGTCGCCCACTCTTGGGATCTCGCGGTAGCGACCGGCCAGCCGGCGGGCTGCGACGAGGACCTTGCTGCGGCGGCGCTCGGCGCTGCCCGGTCGATGCTACGCCCGGAGTACCGGGACATGATGGGACCAGGCAGCCCTTTCGGCGCAGAACAAACCGCCGGTGACGACGCCACAACCCTGGAGCGGTTCGTCGCTTTCATGGGGCGCAGCCCCTCTTGGAGGCCTTGACCGGCTTCCTCGGCTGGCGACCATGAGGGCGGAACACGGGCTATTGTGTCAGCACAACACATAACCGGGAGCTCGCACCTAGCGGGCTGAGAGGGCGGCTAGGGCCGCCGACCGGATGAACCTGTCCGGGTAATACCGGCGAAGGGAGCAAGACATGACACCGAAACCTCCGGTTGGGTCCCCTGTCGGGGCGGTCAAGGCTTACAAGCGCGGGTCACGCCCCGACGTGGCTGTGCCGGTTCGGCGGGTGACGCTGTCGAACGGCGACGTCCTGGACCTCTACGACACGAGTGGACCGGCGTCGGATCCTCACCTGGCCGTCGACGCCGCCGCAGGCCTTCCGGCTCTGCGCGAAAAGTGGATTGAGGACAGACGCGACACCGAAACCCGCCCGGCGGCCTCGGTTAGCAGCGACGGACCGGGACGCCACGCCAGGCGGCCGCTTCGGGGCGACGGTAGGCGTGCTGTGACCCAGCTGTCGTACGCGAGGAGAGGGATTGTAACCCCTGAGATGGAGTTCGTCGCTGTACGCGAGGGCGTCAGCCCCGAGGTGGTACGCGACGAGCTGGCAGCAGGCAGGGCTGTCATGCCCCTCAACGTCAACCATCCCGAAGCCGAGCCGATGATCATCGGCAGGCGCTTCGTCGTGAAGATCAACGCGAACATCGGCAACTCGGCGGTCGCGTCGACGGTCGAAGAGGAGGTGGACAAGATGTCCTGGGCGACGCGTTGGGGTGCTGACACGGTCATGGACCTATCGACGGGCAGCCAGATCCACGAGACGCGGGAGTGGGTGATCCGAAACAGCCCGGTTCCGGTTGGGACCGTCCCCATCTACCAGGCGTTGGAGAAGGTGAAAGGCAAAGCGGAGGCTCTGTCGTGGGAGATCTACCGGGATACCGTCGTCGAACAATGCGACCAGGGGGTCGACTACATGACCGTGCACGCCGGTGTGCTGTTGGGTCATATTCCCCTGACAGCTCAGCGCAAGACAGGTATCGTCAGCCGGGGAGGGTCGATCCTCGCAGCGTGGTGCTTGGCCCACCGGGAGGAGAACTTCCTCTACACCCACTTCGCCGAGCTCTGCGACATCCTCGCCTCCTACGACGTCACGGTATCGCTCGGCGACGGCCTGCGTCCCGGGTGCGTCGCCGACGCAAACGACCAAGCGCAGATCGCCGAGCTGCGCACCCTGGGCGAGTTGGGTCGCGTCGCTCGCGAACGCCACGTGCAGGTCATGATCGAAGGGCCGGGGCACGTCCCGATGGACAAGATCGCCGAGAACATGGCCCTGCAGGCACAGTTGTGCGACGACGCTCCCTTCTACACCCTCGGTCCGCTCACAACTGACATCGCTCCCGGCTACGACCACATAACATCTGCTATCGGAGCTGCCATGATCGCCTGGCAGGGCACGGCGATGCTGTGCTACGTGACGCCCAAGGAGCATCTCGGCCTGCCAAACCGCGACGACGTCAAAGCGGGGGTCATCGCCTACAAGATCGCCGCGCACGCCGCGGACATAGCCAAGGGTCACCCCGGGGCGCAGGCTAGGGACGACGCACTATCCGACGCACGCTTCGACTTCCGCTGGGAAGACCAGTTCAACCTTTCAGTCGACCCTGACACCGCCCGGTCATATCACGACGAGACTCTCCCCGCCCCAGCAGCCAAGAACGCTCAGTTCTGCTCGATGTGCGGGCCTCGCTTCTGCTCGATGCACATCAGCGGAGATATCCGTCGCCTCCTCTAGCCGACGACCGATGTGAAACACTCCGGGGGTACGTAACTGCTGCCAGGGTAGTTGGTAGTAGCTGTCGTTCGTATGTGCGACTATCTGATCGTGAACCTCTCGGAGTGGGCGGAGAAGGTAGGGGTGAGCAAGTTCACTGCTTACCGATGGTTCCGAGAGGGTAGGCCCCCTGTCCCCGCCCAACGGGTAGGGCGGCTGATCCTGGTGGATGTAGCAGGCGGCGACAGGTCGGGCGGGGACAGGGTGGTGCTTTACGCACGGGTGTCGAGCTACGACCAACGAAGCGACCTCGACCGCCAGGTGGCAAGGCTCACCACGTGGGCAACGGCACAGGGTATGGCCGTCACCGAGGTCGTCACCGAGGTCG
>JAJZAM010000272.1 GCA_021799445.1 Actinomycetes bacterium | reverse complement strand
GCTCCGCGAAGATCTCGGCGATCACGACGCTTAGAGTCTGCCGGGACGCCTCGCGTGGTCCTGGCGGGGCGGACCGCCGGGCCCGCCACGCGTAATAACCTTGGCGTGTCACTCCGAGCTCGCGGCACATGAACGCTACAGGGAAGTTCGCCTTCTCCGCTTCGATGAACCTGAAGATCAGCTCAGGGCGTCGGTCGCGAAGAAGGCCGCCGCTTTTTTTAGCAACTCGACGCGCATGACAAGTTCACGGTTCGCCGCTTTCAGCCTGCGTATCTCATCGCGCTCTTCGCGGCCCAACACGCCACCCGCATCTTTCTCCCGCGCCGCGGATATCCACGAACCCAACGTCGACTCGCCCACACCCAACTCCCGGGCCGCAGCCGCGATCGACTTATCATGCTCCAAAACATAAGCCACCGCCTTCTCCCGAAACTCCGCCGAATACGCCCTCTTCGAACCAGCCATAAACACAACCTACCCTTTCCAATCGACAGTGACAACACAACCAGGGTAGGTTCAGGGGTTGTTTCGTGTCTGAGAGGGACTCGCGACAACCCGTACTACGAAGTTGGCACCACCGATCTGTGGCTACCAGCCGGTGGACCGGGGAGAATGGCTCAGCGAGCTATCTGTTACCGCCGGTCAGCGAAGCGTGAGGGCTACGAACTGCGGCGTCACGTTGAGGTGTAGCCAGAGGCCGAGCTTGTTCGTCAACGATAACGATGCCGGCCCCTCGCTCCTGGGGCGCTCCGAACGGGCGCCGGGGTGAAAGAATAATGGGTTGATCACCAGTGAGGAGCTGTTGGAGGAGCGCCGCAGGCGGCGCCCGGCGGGCGATCCGCGACTTACTGACGCAGACCGGGAGCTCCTGCGCCGCCTGACCACCGGAGACCTTCAAAATCAGTTCCAGGCTGCCCTCGACGCGGTGAGCGCGGCTGATCCGCTGCTCGGAGGCGGAGAGCCTGATCCCGAGGACTGACCCGGCCGAGGCCGCCAGGTGATCGTCGTCGACGAATACCTGGCGGTACGAGTGTTCGGCGGAGACTGGCCCACCGGGCTTCCCAACGACGAACTCGCCTTGCCCGCCAGCCGGCATTGGCGGCTTCTCCAGGCGCTCCACGGCTCCCGAGGAGGCCAGTTGTGGTTCGGGATCGCTGCCAACGTCGGCCGGGTGGTCGAACGGGCGGCCGGGGAGCTGGGTCTCGCCGTCAGGGCAACGTACGAGTCCTCGCCCTGAGCGGACCGGATCGCCAGGTCGACGTTGGAGTGATCCGTAGCTGCCGGCGGTCGGTGACCACCCGATAGGTCGATGGGGGCCGTGCTGGGACTGCCTGGTCCTACGGCCAGAACCTGATAACCCCCTGCCCTCCGGTCCGTGGATTCGGGCGCGGTGAGGACAACCACAGGGGTAGCCGGGGGGCGGCACTCAAAGGAGAACAAAATGGATAGCTTTACCTGGACCGCGCCGATAGCGCGTCGGATGGCGGACGGCATCTTCCACCTGAGGCACTCGGGCATCACCACGCTCGCCCGCTCAGTCAAGGACATCGCAGACAACAAATTCGAAGTGCTCCTCGGCTGGGCCGGTCCTGCATCGAGATGCTCGACGAAACGGACGTGGTCTTACGCGGCCTGCTACGGGCTTCCGCTGTCGACGCCGCCCAGCCGTGCGACCGGCTCGTGGTCCACTGCCTGGAGCTGTACCTGACGACCGTTGAGTAAATCCGCTGGCGGTCCGTTCAGAGGTCCGGACCGAATCCGGTGCGTTGGTTCCGCTCCGATCCTGTCGTGGTCGCCGTCCGTTCTGTGACGAGCCGATTCCTACACCGTCAGGGCCGGGTCACGAAAGTCGAAGATTTCTAGCGTCAGACCGTGGGCCTCGAGGGTTGACCAATGTTGGTCTCCGGTGAGCACGGGGAGGTCGTGCTGTAGAGCGTGGGCCAGGCAGCACATGTCCCCCAGTGACAGCGACTTCACACGCTGCGCACCACGTCTCTCCTGCTCCGCTCGGCTGAGGGCATCGATCCGCTTGAGATCTGCGAAGTGCATCGCCGCTGTCAGCTCGAATGGTGCAACCGTGACACCCTGGGCGCCGAACATCCCTGCGACCTGCTGTGGTGGCCGCCGGGCGCGCTCCGCCAGCTTGTACATGACTTCTCCGAGGTTGACCGCTGTCACTTTTGTGCGCGATAGCGCTGAGATGAACCGGGACGCTTGAGCGTTGGACTGAGCGACGGCGAGAAGATAGGACGCGTCAGCGAGCAGCGCTCCTTGCGGTAAGACCCCCATCCGGTCAGTCGGAAAGCGCTTCGGCTGCCCGGTCGGCGATCAGCTCGTCGGCGAGGTCACCGGTGTACCCGGTCTCCTCGAGTTCTCGGGCGACCTCAGCCTGGAATGCAGCAAGCAGCACCAACGGGTCCTCCAGAACAACACGTCCCGGACCCTCGACATGGGCAACGACCTCATGACTCGGGTCAATGCCCGCATCCTCGAGGAGGGAGGAAGGGAAGGTGGGGCGACGCTTGGCGTCGAAGCGCAGCCGGTACCCCGTCGCGAAGCTCGCACGGTCTGACACGTCTGCTACTGTACCCGACCGCCGTGGGAGGATCGAGGATTCTCCCACCACGTCGTAGCTTCCCACCACTGCTTCCATGTAGGAGCGGGACCTGCCACCGGCCGCCAAGGGCGGTCAGCACTCCTAGGCAAAGCCCGCCGAACGCCGTTCCCGAAGTAGCGCTCGAGATCAAAAGTCTTCGACGGAGTCGATGTCCGTTTGTTGTTGGCGTTTTGGTGAGCGGGTGGGGTGTCGGGGCGCGCGTCAACCGGGTGGGAGGGGCAGTCAAGGCCGGCCCGGCCAGAGGGGGAGCATTGACGGCCCCGGTGGTTCAGTTGTCGCCAGCCACCCTGGCATTAGACCGCTCCTCGGGCGGTCCTGGTTTGTTGGGCACGGCGGACCTCACCGTTGCTCAACATCTTGAGAGAGGCGACCGAGATGCTCGGCTACCGGTCATTCCTTCGCGATGTGTTCGCATGGAGTGTTCCGGCCGCACTCAGAACGGGCTCCCTCAAAATGGACGGCCACGCCACAAGGGGGGCCACTGTCCATGGCCATGGAAAAATCCTCGCGTGTGGCCAGTTGGATGTCCTCGCGTGTGGCCAGCTAGAAGTCCTCGCCCCTTTGTGAAATCCACCATCTGGATCCCCA
>JAJZAM010000046.1 GCA_021799445.1 Actinomycetes bacterium | reverse complement strand
CAGCGGGACGATCGGGAGGAAGCTAGACCGGCTAATCGCGCCGGTGCCGACGAACTCGAGGAGCCCGGCGCCGAGCGCACCGAGGGCGCCCGTCGCCGTGCCGACGGCGCCGTAGCGGCTGAAGCTGTGCAGTCGCCGCTCCTCGGTGACGGCGGTCGTGAGCATGACCTGTTCCAGCGCGCCGAAGGGGCCCGAATCGATGATCTCGCCAGAGAGAGCGCCGGTGAGGCCGACGAGGACGAGCAGCCACCACCACGGCGAGAGCACGAGAACGAGGCCTGCCGCCGCCTGGGTGAGATAGCCGGCGCGATAGAGGCGCCGGCGACCAGCGCCGTCGGCGAAGCGCCGCACACCGAGTAGGGCGAACGCCGCGCCGCCGAGGACGGCTGCGAGGACGAGGCCGACTGCGACGCCCGAGAGCCTTTGGTGGTGCAGCTCGACGCCGAGGACGACGGCGAAGTACCCCGAGTTGAGTCCCCGGGCGCCGCGGGCGAGAAGGATCTTGCGGAGGTCCCCGTTGCGCTCCACGCGCCTGTCCCCACCGATCACAGCGCGTAGACCCACGCCTGTCCGGCCTTCGGCAGGAAGACGTACAGCAGGTGGCGCTCGGCAGCGAGGGCGGCGGTCTTGGCTCCGGCGCCGGTGCTGATGGCCTTGCGCATCGCACGGTCGGCGAGGTCGACGACGTGCAGGGTCGGCGGCTCGCCGACACAGACGTAGGCACAGGCTCGCCGGGAGTCGACGAGGACGACATCGGGCTCTCCGTCGAGCGCGACGCTGTGCAGCTCACCCGAGCCGCGGGCCGCGGCGACCACGGCATCGCCGACGGCGAGCAGCCCGCTTCCGCCTGCGCACCCCGCAATGCTGCCGAGATGGCTTGCTCCCTGTCCATCGAGGACCTCGATCTGGTCGAGCGCGGTGTTCGCCAGGTAGACCCGGCCGCTCGGCAGGTGCACGTCGGCATGCTCGTAGTCGCCGCCAGACGGCAGGTCGACCATTGCGATCCTCTTCAACCCCACGCTGCCTATCCTCCAGTGCGCCGTCACGAGCCAACGGCCTTAGTGAGTGTAACCATGGTTTCATCCCCCGACAAGGGTGGGGTTAGACTCATGAGGTGACTGCGGAGCGCTCGTGGGTGATGCTCGCCTACCATCTTCCGAGAGAGCCCTCGACGCCCCGTATCGCCCTGTGGCGTCGGCTTCGCCAGCTCGGCGCGGTCCGGCTGGTCGACGGCGTCGCGATGCTCCCGCACACCGAGCGGACCGAGGAGCAGCTCGAGTGGCTGGCTGTCGGCATCGCGGAGGCGGGCGGCGAGGCCAGCGTGTGGACCGGCCGCCCGACGACGACGCAGGCCTCGGCCCTTCTCATCGAGCGCATTGGCGACGAGCGTGCTGCCGAGTACGAGGCGTTGGCCCTAGAGGCCGAGGAGGCGGCCCACACCACTGGTGCCTTGCGGGCGCGGGCGCTGTCGAGGCTGCGGGGGCGGCTCGAGCAGGTCCGCCAGCGTGACTACGTCGCTCCCGCGGCGCGCGAGCGGGCCGTGCAGGCGATCGAGGCGCTCGCCTCGGAGGGGCCGAGGAACAAAGACGCGTGCCCGAGCTGCGCTGGGCCGATCGCCGCCCTGCCGGAGCATCCCTGATGCGGTGGGTGACCCGGGCGCACTGCCATATCGATCGGCTTGCCTGCGCCTGGCTCATTTGCCGGTTCATCGACGCCGAGGCGGCGTTCTCCTTCGTCGAGGACCGGGCAGCGCTGCCGAGCGACGCGATCGCGTTCGATGTTCCCGGTGCGGAGCTCTCCCACCACGGGCCAGACTGCACCTTCGAGACGATGCTCCGTCGCTACGGGCTCGACGACCCCGTGCTCTGGGATCTCGCGAGGATCGTCCACGAAGCCGACCTCGCCGATGCGCGCTTTGACGCGCCAGAAGCACCGGGACTCGACGCGCTGACGCGCGGGTTGTCGTTCCTCCTGGCCGACCCGGAGCTTCTCGAGGCGGGCGCCGTGGTCTTCGACGGGCTCTACGAGTACCGCCGCCGCTATCTCCTGACCGGTCACGATCCCTCCTGACGCCGCGGCCACGCCAATCGGTGTCAGGAGCTGATTGGAGGTGCGACGGCTGGTGGCTAGGGTTCGGCCGGTTGGCCACGAGCCGGTCCTTCAGCTGCGCCGGGCTTGTTAACGGGTGGACCGCCACTTCGCCTGCCGTTGGACGGTAGTCCGGCCATGGTCTTCGTGGATCCACTCACCGGCGGCCGGCCTGACGTGTGGGTGCCGAGAACGTCATCGATCGGCCGTAACCTGCGCCTTGACGCCTGGACTTCCACACGGCGACCAACGCGCAGTGACTCTCTCCTCCGCCTACCGGGCGTTCTGTCGCGTCTGTGCGTGGCCAAGTCTTCGTACCCTACGAGCCGCCCGCCAGGGGGCGCAGCGCTCGGTGCGAGAGGCTGAGCGTCTCTTCGCAGACCGTCAGCCAGGGATTGCGCTACAGCGAGCTAGTGTTCCATAGGCCGCGCGTCTCCAAGGTCACGAGATCACCCACACTTGGAGGTGCATCTACGCAATCGGTTTCGTAGACGAGCTCGAAACTGCTGAGGTGATGATCGCCTTTCAGCTCGACCGAGGTGAGCCGGCCACTGGCGCGCAACAACTACCGACGGGCAAAGCGGCGGGAAGCGCACCTTCTCTACTCCGTAGCCGACTCTGAGCACCGGCTCGTCGACCTGGAGGAACTCGCTCAGAAAGGCTGTCGCCGGCGCCAAGGTGAGATAGCCGTGGGCGACTGACGTCGGTCGCGGCTGACTGTCGATTGCCGCCGACGGCGTGAGGCGCGCCCCACAAATTGTGGGTCCGATTCGCAAGGACAGGGCCGCTACCAGGAGCGTCGTCAGCCGCGTGCAGCGCATACGTCTCGCGCCGTCCGACGGCCAGCATCATCCAACCTGCGACACCCGGCCGAGCCGCGCCCGTCCGGCCATCGAAGGATCCGCCCCCGCCGCTCGACCGGCATACCCAGCCACGCCTATCGCCAGGTGGAAGGCCAGGTCAGACGGGGGCCTGAATGGTTGCGCTCAGGGAGCACCCGCAAGGTTCGAGGGCGGGCTGCGTTGCTCCAACAGCTAGTTCGTACAGGTGCGTACAAAACGGCTAGAGCGAGGTGGCAACCATGGCGGCCAAGGTGCAACGTCTGCTTGGAGTCCCTGGGACTCTCAACGCCCGTCGGCTGTTCACGGTGCTGCTTCTGGCGGTTGTGGTGCTCAGTCTGCCTTCCTGCGGAGCACGGGTGGCGCCGTACCTCGGTGTGAGCAACGGGGTCAGCCAAGGCGGGGTGACCGCTAGCTCCGGATCGGCAAGCTCGGTACCATCGGCAGGCCTGGCTGCTGGCAGCTTGCCCGGAGCCTCATCGGGGGGAATGCTCCGGGTGTCAGGTGGGAAGGTGGCAACGAGCACGTCGGTTTCGCAGCCGCCCTCGGTTTCGCAGCCGCCCCCACTTTCGCAGCTCACTCAGGCGAATTTCAGCTTCAATCCGGCTGTCCAGGCAGCGTACTGTCCGGCTGCAGCGGGCAACACCGCCTCAGCTCCCGGGGTCACCCCTACGATGGTCGTCGCAGGTAACGTGAGCGGGATCACCGGGCCTTTCACCGGGAGCTTTTCTGCCGGACCGCAGGCTGTCGTCGCTGCGTTCGATGCCGTCGACGCTTACGGCGGAATCTGCGGGCGCAAGCTTGATCTCCTTGTGCTGGACGACGGGCAGGATCCCTCGCGTAATGCCGCAGATATAGCAGACCTGATAGCCCGCCCGGTGTTCGCCTTTGTAGGCTCGACCTCCGACGCTGACGACGGCGGTGTCCAGGCGATGGTGAAGGCCGGCATCCCTGACGTGGGTTTTGCAATCAATCCGAACCGCTCGATGTCCGACGTTTACTGGTCGGCAAGCGGCTCCGTCGGAGCGTCTAATGGCGGCCAGGCAGTCTATTGGGACACGCTCCCGAGAGGTCTCCAGACATATCACGACTTCCCGACCCGCCTGGCCGTGCTCTCCTACAACATCCCGATGTCGGCTAATGCCGGTTCCAACTACGCGCATCTCTTTCACCACGATGGATCCACGATCTGCTACGAGGACTTCTCTATCTCTCCTGCCACCGCATCACTCGAGGGAGACGTGATCGAGATGAGAAAGGATAACTGCAACGGTGTGTTCACTACCCTCGACGTGAACGGCAACGCTAAGCTTCTCCAGGCGATGCAACAGCAGAACTGGCACCCAGGCTATACAGGTGGGAGCTTTGACACTTACACCTCGGCACAGATCACCGATGCGGGTGTCGGGGCAGCCCAGGGTTTCCAGGCGGAGATCCCCTTCCTGCCGCTGACGAGCTCCAGCCCCGTTATTCAGCAATACGAGTCGGAGCTACGTACGTACGAGCCCGGAAGGCAGCCCAACGGCTTCGGGCTCGAGGCGTGGGCCAACGCGGAGATGTTCATCTTCGCGTTGGTGGCCGGGGGGCGAAACCCAACGCGAGCCGGCATCGTAAGAGTATTCAGCTCTCTGGACAACTGGACTACCGGCGGCGCTCTCTCCCCGGTTACCCCGCGCCTGCACAGCCAGGCGGGCAAGTGCGACGTGGAGCTGATCGTAAAGGGTGACGGTTTTTTCCGCGCCTGGCCTGCGCACGGCCTCAATTGCAACAGCGTGCTCGTCCCGGTCGGACCGGCGGGTTGAGCTCGATCTGGCTACGAGGGAACCATGTTGTTGGCGGCAACACTTTAGTAGCGAGGCGTTGAGATGACACGGACCGGTTCAGGCGCAGGTCTCACCCGACGTTGGACTATGTCGTGGGCAGCCAATGGCGGCTGCGCTGAGTGATGGTAGCCGGGGTTCGGCGTGTTGTGCGGGACCGAGGGAGCACCTCGCCCCAAGAACGGGGATCGTCATGCTCTTCTGTGCTTCGCGTTAGGGCCTCGTGGCGCGCGAGAAGGGCACGGACGCTGGATGTCTCCGGGGACTCTCGTGATCCTGGGCGCGCCTCGCTACCGGTTTTTTCCGAGGCCAAGCGCCCCCTGGGGGGCGTGCGGCAGGTGGGGGGATCTGGAAAGCGGTGCCAGCCGTTGGCGGGCTCGTCTTCAAGCTGCCCTGTGCAAAGCAGGGTCGGTGAGCTTGATCCTGACCGCTCGGGTGGCGCTAGGGGGTTCGCTATGCGCCCACCGGCCACGGCGGTACTTGTGCTCGAGCTTGGTCATGAGCAGGCGCCGTATGCCCTCCACCGACCAGCGCACCCCGACGTCGCTGCGCCGGTTCATCTCCCGCATCACCCTTTCGAGAACCCCGGTGCCGACGTCTGGGCGCCCCTTGTGGCCGGCGAGAAGGGTTCCGGCCTGAGGGTTGGAGAGGAAGGTGAAGACCTCGTCCCTTGCGTTTCTGAGGTGGGTGGCTGCCGCCTTCGCAGAGTCGAGCTCGAGGTTGTCCGCGAGCAGGTCCAGGCACTCGAGAGCGTTGGAGAGGTCCCGCTCCATCCAGGCGCCATCGAAGATCGCCTGGAGGTCTGCAGCTGCCTGGTCGATGATCTTCGATCCCACCCCGTCGTTGTAGCGGGCCAGGCGGACCATCGCTCGGGCCAGGTGCCACAGGCAGCGCTGGCGGGGGGTGGTGGGGAAGTACTTGGCGCACAGAGTCGAGAGCTCCTCCTCGCCGTCCACTACGACGAGGCCTGGGCGCAGATGCCCGATCAGGTCGAAGAGGACCCCCCATCCCTCGCCCAAGGTGGCGCCCAACAGCTCGACCTGGCATACCCTGCGCTTGCCCGCCTGCTTTCGGGCAACGATCCCGACCGCCAGGTGCAGCTCGACCCCGTTCTTCTTCTCCCCAGCCCGCTCACCGGTGCCATCGAGAAGGAGCACCGGGAGCTCCTCCAGCTCCTCTGGTGGGCCCAGGCGCACTGAAGCGCCCTTCAGAAGGTCCCGGCGGATGCTCCTCGCAGAGAGCGACACCCCGCCAACCTCGGCGAGCAGACGCGATGCCTTCGCGTAGGCGACCTCGACCGCGAGCGCTGCGGCTGCGGCGGCGAGCCCCTCAGTGCGGCACTCGCGTGGAGCCAAGCCGATCAGCTGGCCAATCGGGGCGAAGCGCTTGTCACAGCGCCGGCAGGACACCATCTTCCCGGCCATCTCGATCACCCCCACCTGCGAAGTGAGCTTCCTGCGCCTTACCTGTCGTCCGCGCCGGCGGAACCCCTGTTTGGCGCCACAACCCGGGCACACCCAGGGTGCCTCGATCTGCTCGTCGTCTGCAATCGGCAAACCGAACGGTCCGCACACCTCACCCACGAGATCCTCCACCATCGCCTCGACTGCTTCGGCGACGACCATCCCCGGAGCGCTCCGGGCGAAGCCAAGCGCGGCAGCTTCGAGCTCGTCAATCCCGGCGATGCCGTCGAGCTCGACGGTCACGCTCCGTGTAAGTTCCAGTCTGGGCAACGGGGCTCCTCCTGCCTTCGAACGTTGGTTGAGCCCTGTTGCCTACCACGGCGAACTACGCGCGTGTCATCTCAACGCCTCGCTAACTCGCATTTCAGGTTCGCCTACAGGCCTTCTCAGGGCTGAACCTTCCTGCCCCGGGCCCGAGCACGCAACCTGGCCCAGATGTCCAGTTTGGTGGCCGAAATTGGGACCACTTGTCCCGTGACATTGCCTCGCATCAGGCATTAGATGTCACTTGGCGGCTCGCGTCGCGAAGAAGGGGCGGTCGAGGGGGAACCTGGCCATGCTCTTGCTCTCGCCACTCGGCCCCCGTGGATGGCTGGACGGGGCCTTAGGTGCCCCCGAGATCACGAACAGGAGACCATGAACATGAGGCACTCGCTCTTTCGCTTTCGACCGACAAGGCACCTCGCCCTCGGCCTTGGTGCCGCAGGCATCGCCCTCGGCAGCGGTGGACTCGCTGTAGCCGCTACAGCGCTCATCCAGCCAGCAGGAGCGCTATCCGTCCAGGTGCCGGCCGTCGCGGTAAGAGAGCAGAACGTGAATGCTGCCGGTCGCATCCGGGTAGCGCTTCCGAAGGCTGGGGTCGGTGTGAACGGCTCGGTGAGCGTGAACAACCTGCCGGAAAACTCGGCCGGGCAGATGCAGACTGCTAGTAATCTGAACCAGACGAGTCATGAGATCGAATGGGGCACTGGGAATATCACTTCGACGCCTCAGACAGCGCTCAACGTGAGCGGTGCTGGCGTCTTCGACGGATTCGAAGTGGCAACAGGTTCGCAGTCTGCCCTGGTCGTGTCGGTCAAGATCGACGGGAATACCGTCTTTTACGATGGCACTAATGGTGCGGGTTGCTGCCTTGGTGGAAGCACGCCGGTGTGGGGGAGCAACTCTCCGAGCGAGATGTACTTCTACCCACGGATCGGACTGCCCTTCGAACACTCGTTGGTAGTCACCATCGCGCTCAATTACGGGCCGGCGACGGGTGCCAACGGGCGATTCTGGTACCAGACACAGACCTGAGTCCAGAGCGTTCAAGGCGCACTCGGGGGATCCCCGACTTGGTGAGCAGCGGGAGGGAGGTTACCTCCCGCTGCAACCATGCAGCTCCCTGTCGCTCCGTCACCGCACGGCGAACACTGTGATCCGTCCTGCTCGTGGCGGGGGCCCCGAAGAATCTTCTGAGCAACACTGCGACCGGCGCGTTTGTCCTCGTCAGGTGAGCATGTGGACGGAAGAAGGCTTACTTCCGTAGGCGGTAGAGAGGAGATGTGAAGATGGATAGGAAGCGACGGGGAAGAGGTCGCTTCGGGGCCAACGCTGGCGCGCGGAATATCCTACAAGTAGCTGTAGCCGCTGGGCTAGCGGGTATCTCGCTCACGCTCGTC
Organism: Actinomycetes bacterium; assembly: GCA_021799445.1. GTDB lineage: Bacteria > Actinomycetota > Acidimicrobiia > Acidimicrobiales > Palsa-688 > JAJZAM01. Next base: position 7,406 of record JAJZAM010000046.1, on the reverse strand, counting down.
GTCCCTGCTCCCGCAGGGGCATCCTCATCGGGTCCTGCTCCAACACCAATTGCCGGGATAGCACGGCCAGGCGGCACCTATATCCCTATAAGCCCTGTGCGGATCTGCGACACCCGGCAGGTGAGCGTATCGAGCGACGTGCTTTCAAACCAGTGCAACGCGGGCGGGCCGGGACCCGTTATCGCGGGTTCGACGCGCTCGATCGGCGTCGCGGGCTACGTGCCCCCCGGCGCCTCGAGCGCTCCCGTTCCGGCATCTGCGACGGCGGCGGTCTTGAACGTGACTGTCACCGACACAACCGCGCGAGGGTATCTCACAATCTACCCCGCGGGCGCCTCGCGCCCGCTCGCCTCGGATCTCAACTGGGCGCCAGGACAGACCGTCTCCAATCTCGTGACGATTGCCATCGGAGCGAGCGGTGGCGTCAGCTTCTTCAGTGGAGCCGGAGCAGCTGACATCATCGTCGACGCTGAGGGCTACTACGTCCCAGCGACCGCCTCGACGCCGCAGGGGAGCTACGTCCCGGTCGCACCAACGCGCATCTGCGATACGCGGATGCCCAACAGCTCGGGAGATGTCATCTCGAACCAGTGCGACTCGTCCGGAGCGGGTACCCTCGGCACTGGTGGCACCCGAAAGGTCGACGTCGCGGGCTACGAGCCTCCTGGTGCCTCCAGCGCTCCCGTTCCGGCATCTGCAACGGCAGCGGTCTTGAACGTGACTGTCACCGACACAACCGCTGGGGGGTATCTGACGATCTACCCCGCGGGCGCCTCGCGCCCGCTCGCCTCGGATCTCAACTGGGCGCCAGGAGAGACCGTCGCGAGCCGAGTCGTCGCGGCCCTCGGAAGTGGGGGGGCGATCGCGATCTACAACTACGCGGGCTCCGCTGACGTGGTGGTGGACCTCGCTGGATACTTCGATGGTGCCTCTGCGTCCATGACCGGCGGGCTCTTTGTCGCGGCGTCACCCGCACGCATCTGCGACACGCGGATGCCCAACAGCTCGGGAGATGTCATCTCGAACCAGTGCGACTCGTCCGGAGCGGGTGCCCTCGGCACTGGCAGCACCCGGAACATCCAGGTATCGGGCATCCCGCAAGACAGCGTGCCGGCATCCGCAACGGCAGTCGTATTGAACGTGACTGTCACCGACACGACCGCGGGGGGGTATCTGACGATCTACCCTGTCGGCGGCTCGCGCCCGCTCGCCTCGGATCTCAACTGGTCAGCCGGTGTTACTCGGGCTAACCTTGTGGTGGCGAAGCTTGGGTCCTCGGGTGCTCTCAGTCTTTACAACTACGCCGGTTCTACTGATGTTGTTGTTGACGTGGAGGGCTGGTATGTGCCAGCCGTAACGAGCCTCGACATCTCGGTGTCGAACCTGCCCTCAGGGACGCCCGCGTCGATCCAGGTGAGTGGCCCGAACGGCTACTCGAAGCAGCTAAGCGCGAGCCAGGATCTGACTGGGATCGCGCCTGGTTCTTACACGATAACACCAGCCTCCATCTCCTCGGGGGATGCCACCTACTATCCTTCGACTTACTCCACAACTGTGAGCCTCAGCACGGGTGAGGCATCCTTTGTGTCGGTTGACTACGCGGACATCGTTCCCGCTACCACCAAGGTCATTCCACCAAGTGAAGTTCTATCCCTCAGTGGATCTCCGGGTGGGACCCAAACTCTCACGCTCAGCTCCTCTGCAAGTGCAATCGCGGCCGGAGACGTGCTCGCCTCCGGTCCCTCCTCTGACGCACCCGAAGGGTTCTTGGTAAGCGTGAGGAGCGTCACTACCGGATCGAATGGAGATGTGGTAGCTACAGTCACAGCGGCCACGCTCTCCCAAGCTATGACTCGGGGGGCGATCGACCTAACTGCGGTGCTGAGCGCGCCTTCCCAGGCAGCTGCAATATCACGGGCCACATCGGCGGACTGGCACCTGAGCGAGGCATCCCAAGGAGCAACCGGCGTCGGACAACCGCGGACGAGCTGGTCTGGGGGCTCTGCGCCCCTCACATGCAGCACGTCTGCATCGGTGTCTGTTACCCCGAGCGTCACCTTCACTCCGACGCTCAACCTTTCCACGACCTGGGGAGGTTTCTTCAATACCAATCTCACCTCCGCCTCCTTCACTGTCACCCTCGCTGAGAAGGCAAGCCTGGATGCCATTGCACAGGCTGGAGCCAAGTGCGGCACGTCAGGGAGCGGCATCCCACTCGGCGGGCCGATCACGCTCCCGAGCGTCGACTTTGTGGCAGGGTTGGTCCCGGTCGACATCACGCCGGTGCTCCAGCTCTACCTCCAGGGTAGCGCCGGCATCACGGCGAAGGTCTCCGCTTCTGTCACCCAGACAGCGACCCTCACTGCTGGGGTCGACTACTCGAATGGCTCCTACAGCCCGGTTTCTGGCGCGACGAACTCGTTCTCACAGTCCTTCTCGGCTGATGGGGACGCGACAGCGTCGATTGGCCTCATGGCCAAGACGAGCTTCCTCCTTTACGATCTGGTTGGGCCGACTTTGGACGTCGGGGCGAAACTTGTTTTCAACGCCAACACCTCGAAGACGCCTTGGTGGACTTTGAATGGATGTCTCTTCGGCGGCATCGGCTTCAGCTTCCCGCTCCTCGATCTCAACTACAGCGATTCGAACCTCCTCCAGATCTGCTCAGTGCTCCTCCAGGCAAGCTCGCCTCCTCAGATGCCCGCCAACACCGCCACACCTACGATCACCGACACGCAGGGGCACAACCCCCCTGAGGTCAACGACTCGCTCGTAGCCTCCACAGGGACCTGGACCAACAATCCGACGAGCTACTCCTATCAGTGGCAGCTCTGCGCCTCGGCTGGGTCTTGCACGGATATACAAGGAGCTACCTCCTCCAGCTACAGCGTGGCCAGCTCCGACGAAGGCGACTCGATCGATGTCGTCGTCACCGCTTCCAATGCCAAAGGCTCTGGCATTGCGACGTCCGCACCCACGGCTCCGGTAGCCTCAACGAGCCCCACAGGCACGCAGGGGTGGACATCCCAGTCCTATCCCTCCGGACTCGGGCTCTCGAACGGAGAGCTCATCGATGTCGCCTGCCCGAGCACAGGCAACTGCTTTGCCGTGGGATCGGGTGCGGATGGCACAACATCCCAAGCTGTGATTCTCGCAACCACGAATGGTGGTGCGACCTGGACATCTCAGTCCTATCCCTCCGGGCTCGGGCTCTCTGACGGCGAGTTGGTGAGCATCTCTTGCCCAACTATTTCCGTCTGCTTCGTGGTAGGCTGGGGAAACAAGTCAAGTACTGACGGAGCTGTAATTCTCGCAACCACGAATGGTGGTGCGACCTGGACATCCCAGTCCTATCCCTCGGGGCTCGGGCTCTCGAGCGGTTTCCTCCAGGGTCTCGCGTGCCCGAGTAGCTCTTCATGCTTTGCCGTAGGAGCTGGAGGCTCGGGAGCTGTAATTCTCGCGACCACGAATGGTGGTGCGACCTGGACATCCCAGTCCTATCCCTCCGGGCTCGGGCTCTCTAGCGGACAACTCATCGATGTCGCATGCGCGAGCAGCTCTTCATGCTTCGCCGTAGGAGCTGGAGGCTCGGGAGCTGTAATTCTCGTGACCACCAATGGTGGTGCGACCTGGACATCCCAATCCTATCCCTCGGGGCTAGGGCTCTCGAGCGGGGTCCTCATTGGCCTCGCGTGCCCGAGCAGCTCTTCATGCTTTGCTGTAGGAGGTGGAGGCTCGGGAGCTGTAATTCTCGCGACCACGAATGGTGGTGCGACCTGGACATCCCAGTCCTATCCCTCGGGGCTAGGGCTCTCGAGCGGGTTCCTCAATGGCCTCGCGTGCCCGAGTAGCTCTTCATGCTTTGCCGTAGGGCCGGAGAACGACGCTACTTCGAGCAGTTCGAGCGGGCCCGCCGTCATTCTTGCGACTACCGACGGCGGGCGTTGAGCGCATGCGCGATAGGAAGGTATGGCTCGCGACGTTGTTCCTCTGCGCGAGCGTGCTCAGCGCGTGCTCGAGCGCGCATCTCTCTATGGGACGGCCTGCCGGAGGGGCGTCGCTTCCCCATGACACGCCCAACTCGCAGTCGCAAATAGCTCCTAGAGCAGCCCGGTACTGCAACGATCTAAAGCTCGCTGTCAGCATCGTCCAGGCGGAGAATGGCAAGCAACTCCCGAATATGGCAAGTGACCCGTCCAGTGCACGCCGACAGATCGCACTCGATTCGAACGCAGTCTCGCGGTTGAGCGCAGCGAGGCAGCTGGTACCTCGGAAGATAGGTGCTTCCTTCGACCCTCTTGCTTCGGTGATCACCGAAGGCCTGCGAGCGGAAATAGCAACAATGGAGGACAATATCGCCGAAGAGCGCATCCTTGGCAAGAAGGTCTTGTCATCCGCCGCGATCGCGCTTCGAAATGGAGCTCCCGCCGAGTTCTATACTGAGCAGACATGCCACACTAAGCTCGTTCCGCTACTGTCGCTGCCACAAGGCAGAGGAGCGGCATGACTTGGGCTAGGGGCCGACGACCGTATTGGTGAGCGGCACGTAGGGCCGGCACGGCTCGTTGCGCAGGCTCGGGCACGGCGGGTAGCCCGTCGGCACCGAGACCCCAGATACCACCGGCAGCACCAGTTTCGATGGCATCGACGGCGACATGGCGATCCGCACGGTGGCGTTGACGCCAAGCGGCGGAACGGTCTGGCTGAACGACCAGACCGGTTGGGTACCGTTGGGAGCGGAGATGGTGATCTGGATCCTCGATCCAGCACGGTAGACGTGGCCTTCGTAGTAGAGGGGGATCGGCACCTCGACGAAGCGACCCTTGGGCAGCGGCTTGGCATCAGCAGCAAGGAAGCTCGGCACGGGGTTGAGGAGGGTGCTGGGCTGGGCGTCGATGTTGTCGGAGCCGGTGGCGAGCTTCCGCTCACTGGCGCGGATCCATCCGTTCTGGACGAATGTCTCGTTCCCGTCGGGCCGCACCTCGCTGATGGTCGCCTGCAAGTCGACGTTCCGGGCCGAGGAAGCTACCCACACATAGACGGCTCCGGAACCGATGACCGTGAGGTTGTGGGCGAGCGGCGGCGACACCCAGGACACGGCGGTGCCTCGTGGATAGTGCTCCCATCGGTACTGCCACTGTGAGGCCACCCCCCAAAGCCCTCCGCCCCCGGTGTTCGGCCCGAAGTCGGTGAGCGGCAGGGTGGCGCTGTTGGACACATAGCTGTCGATTCCCGCACGGGTCGGGGGCGAGACGCCAAGAGCACCGTGCGCTCCGGGCTCGAGGTAGAAGGTTGCTGGGGTCGTGCCGGCCACCAGCCCGCCGGGTGCAGCTCCCGGACCTGATGCTGGCGCCGGCAAGAAGTACTGCTCGAAGGCCGGATAGGGGTTCCCGGCCAGCTTTTGCCCGGTGGGCGAGGGTCCTGCACCGTTGGCGAAGAGCACCCGGATCTCGGGGATCTTCTCGAAGGCGGTCAGCGCCGCCTTGTAGGTCGGGATCAGCTGGATCCGGTCCGGCGGCAGGGTGACGAGGTCGTTGCTCGGCACCCCCATCGCCTGCTGGTAGATGACCGGCGCCGCAGCACGGATGAGCGCCTGGTTGACGATCGGGGCCCGATGGGCGACGAAGAGCTCCAAGAAGTCGTACCAACGGTCGAAGGTGTAGGGGTCGAGCGAGTCGATGTGGGCGCCATTGGTGAAGGTGAACCACTTGCGGTTGGTGCCAGTGAAGTGGGAGACGAGGTCGGCACACTGGCCACCTGTCTGCTCGTCCTCCCACTGGCAGGCCATGAACACCGGCACGTGGATCTTGTGGACGAAGGTGATCGGGTCGAGCGGATTCGCGACGGCAGGGTTGTAGTAGTCGTTGTTGGCGATCTTGACCATGAGGTTCGGAGCTTCGCCGTGCAGCGCCTGGTTCGCTGCACAGGTGCGGTCTCCTTGCTCGATGCGCTGGTATGCCCAGGCTTGGCCGCTGTGCGGTCCGGCCGGCTCGGCATCGTACTGGCGTTGCGCAGCCCAGGCCACCGCAAAGCCGGTGTTCAAGATCCCCCCGGGGTAGAGCGTCGCTGCTGTGGTGTCGATCGTCGACAGCGGGGAGATCGCCTCGAGAGCCGGAGGGTCGAGCTGGGCGGCGAACAGCTGGCTGATAGCGCCATATGAGATCCCCATCATCCCGACCTTGTGGTCGAGCACCCAGGGCTGGTGGGCGATGGTCTCGATGACGTCGTAGGCGTCGAGGTTCTGCAGCGGCTCGAAGAAATTGTAGGCACCGCCCGAGCAGCCCGTGCCACGCATGTTCACGTCGACCACAGCGAAACCCATCAGGTTGGCGAGCGCCGCGATCCCGCTCTCGGGGCCAGCCGGATTTGCATATCCGTAGCCGGAGTACTCGATGAGAGTGGGGTACGGTGGGGCGTAGTCCGGCAGACCGGCCGGCAAGGTGAGATTGTCGGGCAGGCCGACGGGGACAGTTACACCGCCGGGCAGGGTCTCGTTCACTCCGGCGGGAGTGGTGGGCGGATGGACGTCGATGGCCAGCTTGGTGCCGTTTCGGGTGGTGAGGTACTGGTAGCCGCTGTCGGCTATGTGCTGGTTGTAGATGCTCGGGTCCCACGGTGCGGCTGCGTTACTGTGGACGGTGACCGGGGCGGACTTCTGGCCGGTCGTGACGTCTTCGACCCGGTAGCCCCTACCCGGTGGGACATGGGGGAAGACGATGCCGCCGAGCGAGTCGGGCCGCTGGGCGGCGACGAGCTGGTAGTCGGGGTTGTCGGTTCGCACCACTCGGCCCCGGGCATCGAGCAGTTCGGCGCTGTCGTGGACTGGGAAGCCGAGGACGTACACCTGCTCGGCGCTGCCATGGACGCTCCAGGTGGGGGTGGAGGCCGCTGCCGATACGGCCGGCAGCCCAAAGCCGATACCGAGGCTGGCCAACGCGGCGATCATGCCGGTGGAAAGCCATCGCCTTCCCGGCCTGCGCTTCGATGGTCGGCAGTAGCTCGCTGTCTCTCGACCATTCACCTTCTCCTCCATCGTCGTGCCCTCCTCCCCTTCTTGTCAGTGCTCAACAGTTCGATACGTGAAGCCGTTGTGCTCGTAGTGGTTGCCGATTGGCGTCACCCCACTCAACGACGCTCCTCCGCCGACCTTGCGATCCGGACGCCATCTCTCGTTGTCTTGTCGGACCCTACGAGTCGCCCGCCGGGGGGCGGTGCTCTGAGTGCTGTCCGGCGATCCGCAGGCGTTCTGGGGCGTGCATCACGAGCATCTTGGCCACCACCCCCTCGGGTACCGAACCCTGCGTGAGGAGCGACACGAGCATCATGGTCGTGAAGGCGAGCGGCACGGACCATGCCGCGGGTTGGGCGAGAAGCGCGCCGGGCCATCCGCCGGGCCGCACGCCGAG
>JAJZAM010000271.1 GCA_021799445.1 Actinomycetes bacterium | reverse complement strand
GGCGTCCGCTTCGGAGCGCTCGGAGGAGCCGTCAGCCTCGACCGGTTCCTTAGACGGGAAGGCAGGTCGTGGTGGCCTCAGGAATCCATCTCCTCAGCCGACGTGGACCGCCTAGGCGACTCACGATTAGACGTGCTCGTCACCCACACCCCTCCCACCCCGGCTGCGCCTTCATCGCAGCGCTTACCATTCCCGGAGGCGGTCCTCGCTGACGACCGCATCGCCCGGGGCAGAGTCGACGAGGCTATCAAGCGCACGGCTCCGGCCTTGGTCGCGCACGGCCACTTGCACGTGCGTTACACGTCCGTTCGGGACGGCTGGTGCGTTGAAGGCCTCGCTCACGACAAGTCGACGCAGGCGGAGGCCCTAGCCGTTCTCGAGCTTAACGCCGGGCTGAGGGTGTCTCCCCCTCCTGCACCTTCGCAGGCCGGCCCAGGAGACTCCGTCCCCACCAGCGTCCCCACCGTAGCTCAGGATGTGAAAGAATAAGTCCTTCTTGGTGGCCGTAGCTCAGTTGGTTAGAGCGCCAGGTTGTGGCCCTGGAGGTCGGGGGTTCAAGTCCCCTCGGTCACCCCATTTGATACCACCCGGCGGCACCGGCCGGTGGCTTATCCCGCCGGCCGGTCTGATCGTCGGGGGTTGAGGGACACAGGGTCCTGCTTGGACTATCATCTTCTCCGGCCGTTCCGTGATATCAGCCTGCCGGCAATCGCGGCTCGGTGCAGGCGCCTCTAGCTCAACGGCAGAGCAACGGACTCTTAATCCGCAGGTTCTGGGTTCGAATCCCAGGGGGCGCACGAAATGACTTCTCCGGCCAGCTCAGCGGTTGGATCGAGCCTAGACGCTCCAGATGTCCTGTCTGCTATCCTAGATTTCTCCAGACGTCAGCCATCTCGGAAGTGCGTAGCCGATCTCGACAGAGAGCTGTCCTACGGTGAGCTAGCCGACGAAGCAGGCCACGTAGCGGCCGCCCTGAGAGATCTGGGAGCCGCTCCTGGCACTAGGGTCGCTCTGCTCATCGGGAACTCGGTGGACTTCGTAGTGGCTGCCATGGCGTGCATGTGGGTCGGCGCCGCGTTCGTTCCTGTGTCAGTGTCGGATCCGCCGGAGCGAAGAGCTTCGATAGTCACAGACTGCAATCCAGTCGTCGTGGTCGTCACAGGTCGCTCTCCTGGCTTAGACACCCGGGCTCCGGTCGTCGACCTCCGCTCGCTGGCCGACCAGCCCGGCGTGGCGCCCTCACCTGTCGGCGACCATGACTGCGTCGCGTACTGCATTTACACCTCCGGGACCACCGGCGCTCCGAAGGGAGTGATGATCTCACGTTCGGCGTTCTCGACCTCGGTAGCCGCTATCGGCCGCCTCCAATACAACGACGAGGCAAGCCGGGCGTTGTGTGTCTCCCCGGTGCACTTTGACGGATCCTTTTCGCTGATATTCCCGACGTTGTACTTCGGCGGTTACCTAGTGATACCCGACCGTGAGTCTCTCAGCTTCCCCCGATCCTACTTCAACGCCCTTCGCCGCCACCAGATCAACACGGTCAGCTTCTCGCCGAGCTTCCTACGACTGCTGATGACCGCCGGCGGCTTGAGAGCGTTGGCGGACACCGACGTCGACGTTCTTGGCTTAGGCGGTGAGGCAGTCTCAACCGGTGAGGTGCGCAGCATCTGGGAAGCGAAACCTTCTGTCAGGGTATTCAACCGCTACGGACCGACAGAGACGGCGATCAGCGTGTCGGACTTAGAGCTGACCCCGGAAATGCTGGCGGACGGCTACGTGCCTATAGGCCCTCCGCATCCGGGCACGAGCTTCCACCTCGTGGGAGCCGACGGGATGCCCGTCAGCTCCCTCGGCGAGCCGGGCGAACTGTATGTCGGAGGAGTGCAGCTGATGAACGGCTACCTGGGAGCGCCAGAGTTGACATCGTCGGTGCTGCGCTCCGACGTAGTCGCCGGCCGAACGCTCTACAAGACTGGGGATCTGGTACGCCTTGACCGGCACGGACGCTGGGAGTTCCTCGGTAGGACCGATAGCGTCGTAAAGCACCGGGGGGTTCGGGTCTCGCTTGTGGAGGTCTCCGAACAGCTGGGCCGGATCGAGGGCGTGCTTGCAGCAACGGCCTCAACCTTCGACGACGACGGGGACCTCGGCGTGGCGGCCTTCGTCGTAGCAGACCCCGCGGCAAGTCCCCTGCAGATCCGCGACCGCGCAGCTGACCTGCTGCCCGCCGCGATGCTCCCGGACCGGCTGGTGCTAGTGGAAGAGTTTCCTCTTAACGCGTCTAGCAAGGTAGATCAGTCTAGGCTACTTTCCGATGCTGGCCTGACACCTTGGCTCCCACAGCCGACCGGACAGGTAACGGGGACGACGACCGAGCCATGACCACAGAAAAATAGACCGAAGGGGGACTCACCGGGGGTACCTGCCCTTCAGAGGGGCCCAAGCCACGCCGATTACGCCAGGGTGGACCGTCCCGAGGCTAGGAGCGTCACACTTTCTCCCAACGGGAGCCGTGCCTTCAAGGTGGCTTTCGTCAACAACATGCCACCAGCCGCTTTCCGAGCAACCGAGCGACAGTTCTTCGAACTTTTGCAGCATCCGGCGACGGGACCAGTCGACTTCCGACGCTATCAGCCTGCCCACTCGGCCGGTCTGACCCCTTCAGATGGCTACTGCCATATCGACCGTCTCTACGAATCCCTCCCGGATGCGCTGGTAGTCACTGGCGGCGCCCCGCACCCGGGTCTAGTTCGCGACGAGCCGGCATGGCCGGAACTTGCCAGGCTGCTGGACTGGTCGTTGAGCCACACGTCGACCCTGATCGCCTCTTGCCTTGCCGCTCACTGCGCTCTAGCCGAGTTCGACGGCGTCGAGCGACGGCAGCTCCCGGCAAAGCGGGCGGGCGTGCTGCGCCAGTCAGTCCGCCAGCGGCATCCTTTGACAGAAGGCCTACCCGCGACACTCCGACTTCCCCAGTCACGATATGGTGACGTCCCAGTAGAGCTGGTCGAAGCCGCTGGCTACCAGGTGCTGATCGCCTCCAAACGCTCGGGATGGACCGTCGCAACTAAGAAGATCGCAACGTGCAATGTCATCCTTATGCAGGGACATCCCGAGTACGAAGGCTCTAGCCTGCTTCTCGAGTACCGAAGGGACCTGCAGCGCTGGCTTCAAGGAGCTGCGTTTGCACCTCCGGTGCTACCGCTGCGCTGCGCCGCGCCGGTGGACATGACCCA
>JAJZAM010000270.1 GCA_021799445.1 Actinomycetes bacterium | reverse complement strand
GGTCGAGCGTGATGAAGTCCGGGGGCCAGGTTCAAGATGGGGGCGAACCCGGCGTACCCGGTGCCGGCGTCGTCGACGGTGAGACGGATCCCCCGCTCGCGCAGTACTCCGAGCACTGAGGCGATCTCGCCGTCGTCCTCCACGGCCACCTGTCGTCGCCCGCCCGCCGCCTCATCGCGACGATGCTCGCAGGGGTGACCGAGACCGGCGCACGGGCGGGAGGGTCAGCACGGCGGCGGGGGAGAGGAATGGCTCCAACGGTCCTCGACCAACTCGTGGAGGCCTCGGTCCCAGAGCGCACCACGTGGAGCGTGTCCGTCGTCAGTTCGCGCACAGAAGGGTACGGGTGCCCGTATTCGGCCGAAAGTCACAACGGCTCGGTAGCAGCATCGACAGTGCGTTGAGAAAGAGAATTCCATGGCACGAGTCCGGATCGCGCATGCGAAGGCGCTGCTGCTCTCCGTCACGGTGGTGGTTCCCGCCGCATTCCACGCCCCGGCCGCATCGGCGTACCGCCTTGCAGGCAGTCGACTCGTTCCCACCGCGGTCCTGGCCCGCGTCGCCCGGGCGATGCGGGACGAGCCGGTACGCGTGACCTACACCATGAGAGCGTCGAATGGCATCGAGAACGTGCACGGGATCGTGTCGTACGACCCTCGCGATCACGAGGAAGAAGGGACCCAGGCGGGAGTGTTCAGGGACCTTTCTGGTGTCACGACCGCCGAGATCTCGTCGCATTTCATCGTGATCGGCTCTCGCGCGTGGAGCGAGTCCACGCCTCCGGTAGGAGGATGGCATGTGGCGCGGCCCCCGGGGGCCGTCAGACCGCCGATGCCCCTCGTGTCCGAGCTGCTGGCCCGAGGGTGACGGCCGGTTAGCAGACCTGAACCGTGTAGGGACGGCACCCCCGGGGACGAGAAGCCGGAGTTCTTCCCGTAGGCCTCGCCGGCGATGTCCCGCATCTCTGCGAGCAAAGAACGCACCGTTCGGTCGTTGCCGATCAGCGCAGCAGGCACCTTCACACGGACCAAGCTGCGCCGCCGGCGGACGTTGACCACTTGATCGTTGAGACGCGGATTGCGTCCGGAATCTCGAACGTCACGCACCCCACGACGGATTGGCTGCGAGAAAGCTGGAACGAGCCGTAATCGAAGTTCGTACATCCAGCTACGGACGCGAACGTCGAAGTGTAGATCTGGTCATTCGAGCCGATGGCCGTCGCCGAAAGGTCGGCGTCGCCAGCGACGTTCACAGAGCCGGTGTCACGGATCGTAAGCCGTGCCGCAACGTAACGTTCGCCGGACGTCGGCCGTGAGGATGTCGGTGTGAGAGGGTGTGCGGGAATGATGAGAGCGTCGAGCGTGACTGCATACGTTCTACCTGTTGTGGACACGGCTTCGGTAGTTCCGATGTGGCCAGATGATGGCTGTACTGATTGCTCGAAGCCGACTGCAGGGATCATCTCGTACTGACGTCGGGAGACCGCAAGAAGTTGAGCTTCGGTGGTTGTTGACGCCACGAAGCCCAGCACGTTCGCTTTGGCGAACGCGATTCCTTTTGCGACACTTCCTCCGCTCTTGGCACGACACACGCTCAAGTAGCCTGCGGGTGAGGCTAGTGACCTGAGCGTCATAGGAGGCAGGGCCGTAGCCCCCTCACACACGGTCTCCGCTCCCACCTTCGCTGAATTATCCCGGAGAGCACGGGTGAACGCCGCATTGACCCGCTTGCCAACGAATGCGACGAGCTCGATCTGAAGCAGTTGTCCGTGGGACGAGCGCCACGCGTTGGACGCTGCGACCGCAGACATGCCAGTGAACAGGGGTGTGATCTTCACTGCCGCGCTCTCGATCTGCTGGAGGAGCGCGACGGATCTATCGAGGATGTCCTGTGTCACGGGGGTCCAACCAGGAACTGGGTTGGCTGGTATCAACGTTGCGAGACGGCCATTGCCGGCTGCGTTGGTGAGAAGACTCCGTGCCAGTGCACCTTCGGCTGGTGCGCTCGCGCTAGTGAGAAGCGTGAGCATGAGTGAAGCAACGACCAGCACTGCGGTTCGCCGTCTCCGCATGGTCCCTCCCTCCGCCCTATCCGGCGTCAGAGAGGCGATGATACCGGAAAAGCCTCAATAGCCGAAACGATGACAGCGAGGGAGATGTCTGGCTCCGCTGAGCTTGCCGACTCTCGCGCACCACCTCCCCCTCCCGCGGATTCATCCTCCGAAAATGGACCCGGCAAGTGGCCGCCCGCGGAAGGCCAGCCAACCTCGACCACGAGCCGTTCGATCTCGGCGAGTACAGACGCCTTTTCCGAGACGCGACGCTCCTCGCTCCGAGCGATGGCGCGCCGCCTGCGCTCGTGGGCGATGAGGGTCGGGGCGCTCATCGAATTACCGCCGTCGTGCGTCCGGCGACGACTTCGCCTTCGCAGCCGGGAGCCGCAGCGCCGTCCAGTGCCAGGTAGGCAACTCGGTGCCGCCGCTGCCCGCCCTCCCCGTCGCCGAGCAGGTCGCCACCGCGCTCGAGTGGGCCGAGACTGACCAGATCGGTGCTGCATCATGCACCAGCGCCAGTCCGGCCGGCAGACCCTGCGCATCCGCACGAGAAACGCCGCTGATGGCATCACCTTGCCACTCACGTAGGTCGACAGCCGGGAGGCCGAGGTGCCGATGTGCGCCGCGAACTCCGCCTGTGAGAGTCCAGAGCGCTCGATGAGCTGGCGCACCTCCTCGGCGACCGCCCCGCGCTCTGCCGCCGCTGCCCGCTTCCGTGCGTCCGCCAGCGCGGCGGTGAATAGCGGGCCGACGCCGTAGGGGAGCTGCAGACGGAACGCCTGCTCCACTATGTGAGCGACCCTGCCCCAGGGGTCCTCGTCGATGGCGGCAATGAGCCGGCGCCAGTCGGGCAGCGTGCCCCGCTCGAGTGCGGCGAGCACGCCCTCGAAGGGTCAGGTCTCGACCGGGTCCTCCGGCGAGGTGCCGATGTTGCGAAACCGGAGCGGGCTTGCCATCACGTTTGCACGTCATCACTGGAGATCGGTCCATCTTGCGCATCGAGGCGAGCGTGCAGGCGCCGGCACGCTCCTTCGAGATCGGCGAGGCTGTCGATCGTGCCGAGCACGGTCGCGATGTCGACTCGGTGGTACTCGTGCGCCAGGAAGTTGCGCATCCCGACGATGTCGCGCCAACGCACTTCGGGCTCGCTCGAGGTCACGTCCTCGGGTAGGACTCGTACGGCCTCACCGATCACGAC
>JAJZAM010000269.1 GCA_021799445.1 Actinomycetes bacterium | reverse complement strand
ACCGCTACGGGGCGAAGCGGTGATAGCTTGCGGCTATGAGAGGCTCAGTGACGTTGCACATGAAAGCTCCGGCTGATGAAATCTGGAGTCTCGTAAGTGACGTCACCAAGATAGGCCTCTACAGTCCAGAGACCTTCGAAGCCGAATGGCTTGACGGTGCTACAGGCCCGGCTGTTGGCGCAAGGTTCAGGGGTCACGTGAAGCGCAACGGGCGGGGTCCCGTGTATTGGACTCAGTGCCGGGTGAAGGCGTGCGAACCGGGAAAGGAGTTCACTTTCGCCGTCGAAGCGGGCGGGAAGGCTGTCAACACCTGGTCGTACAAGCTGGTGCCGGCCGGGGACGGCACGGACGTAACAGAGTCTTTCGAGCTTTCGCCGACCCCGCCGATGCGGATCTACTGGGCCCTTTTGGGCTGGGCTCGGGGAAAGACGAACGAGGAGGGGATGCGCCGCACCCTTGAGCGGATCAAAGACCAGGTGGAGGCCGCCGGAGCTGGCCGGGGCGAGCCCTCAGCTCCGGGCGCGTAGCGTTTCCACACCGACGTAGGGCACGAGAGCTGGTGGTAGCACCACCGTGCCGTCGCTTCGAAGGCCGTGCTCGACGATCGCAGCCCACACCCTGGGCGTCGCAAGCCCCGAGCCGTTGAGAGCGTGGACGAGCTCGACGCCACCACCTTGCCTCCTGAAACGGATCTGGCCGCGCCTGGACTGGAAGTCGGTCACCAAGCTTATAGAAGACACTTCCAGCCAGCGGTCGACCCCTGGCGAGTAAACTTCCAGGTCGTAGACTCTCGCAGCCGAGAAGGTCAGGTCGCCTGCGCACAGCTCTACGACCCTGTAGGGAAGGCCGAGAGCCTCCAAGGGCTTTGCGGCGTCAGCGACGAGGGACTGGAATTCGGTCTCGCCGTCCTCCGGCTTGCATAGTTTGACAAGCTCAACCTTGTGGAACTCGTGGAGACGTTGCATGCCCCTGGTCTCCTTGCCTGCCGCGCCGGCTTCGCGTCTCCAACAGGTCGTGTAGGCCATGTACCTGACCGGAAGCTGCGCCTCAGCGAGGATCTCCCCCTGGTGCATCCCCATGAGAGCGACCTCGCCCGTCGGGATGAGCCAAAGGTCGTCGTCGCGTAGCCGGTAAGCCTGAGTGTCGAACTTGGTGAGATGCCCGGTCTTGGCAATGACCTCGCCCCTGACGACGTGCGGGGGGACTATCTCCTCGTAGCTGTCGCGGTGCATGTCCAGCGCGAAAGCTGTGAGACCTCGAAGCAGCCGGGCGCCGTCACCTTTGAGCAGAGCGAACATAGTTCCGCTCAGCTTGGCTGCCCTTTGCGCGTCGAGGATGCCCAGGCGCTCCGCGATGTCCCAGTGGGGTTCCCACCGCCTGCCTGCGTAGTCCGCCGGGTCGTAGCCTAGCGTGCGCAATACCACGTTATCGGCTTCGCTGCGCCCGTCGGGGACGTCGTCTGCGGGGAGGTTGGGAAGCCTCGACGTCACGTCGTCGAGAGACTCCTCGACTGACCGCAGTTCCTGCTCCAAGGCTTCGAGGCGCGCCCTGAGAAGTGAAAGCTCACTTCGAAGGGCCTCGGCCTCGTCGCGCCTGGACTCGCGCATCAGCTCGCCGACTCTGCTCGCCCCGGCGTTCATCTCCTGGCGGGCGGCGTCCACGGCGCGCACTTGGACGCGCCGAGCCTCGGCGAGGTCGCGGGCTTGCTCGACTAGGGCAGGGTCGACGCCTTTGCGCGCCAGCTTGCGGGTCGTTTCTTCGAAGTCGTCGAGCAGCAGCCGGGTGTCGATCATGGCGCATCGCAGCCTACCTGGGTGAGCGCAAAGCCAGGACCTGGCTGCACCCAACAGGCGCTCCGCGGGTGCTGAATGGGCCTAGTGTGGCTTGCCGTGCCCGACCGACGACCCACCCTTTCAGCCCAGGAAGCGGACGTCGTCAGCGACGACGCTCGCTCCCGTTTCGTCGTCGAGTTCGAAGGACAGCCCGAAAGTCCCGTAGTCGTAGTGATCGCCGCCCTCGACGAGGAGGGCACGGTAGGTGCGGTAGTTCGGTCCCTCCCCAAGGAACTGTCAGGGCTCGCCGTTTCCTGCATCGTCGTCGACGACGGGTCCAGCGACGACACGTCGAGCGTGGCGCGCAGCGCCGGGGCCCTCGTGTGTCGCCTCGAACGGAACCTGGGGCAAGGCCGGGCGCTTCAAGTCGGCTACTCGCTGGCTTCGAGGATCGGCGCAAGGGTGATTGTCACGCTCGACGCCGACGGACAGTTCGACGCTTCAGAGATGTCCCGCCTCGTCGGCCCGGTCGCTTCAGGGTGGGCGGACTTCGTTAACGGATCGCGCAGGCTCGGAACCAGCCACACCACCGACAGGGTCCGCCAGCTAGGACTTTGGGGTTTCGGGGCTTTGGTGTCAATCCTGACCGGGACCAAGATCACCGACCCCGCCAACGGGTTCCGGGCGTTCACCCCGCAACTGATAAAGCTGGTTCCGCTCCACCAACCTCAGTACCAGACAGCGGAGTTGCTGATGGGCGCTCTCGCGCTGGGTTTCCGGGTGGTCGAGACGCCCGTCACAGTGCTGCCCAGAGCAGCGGGAACGACCAAAAAAGGCTCTAACTTGCGTTACGGTCTGCGCTTCGGGCGGGTAGTGGTCACCACGTGGTGGTCGCTGCGGTCGCTGCGAGCTGGGCGTCCCGATCTCGCCGCCCCGACCGGCGGCTAGGCAAGACGGACCCTAGCCAGACCCTCCGCTTGGAGTGCCCGATTGTGCAGGCCCGATGACGGCGACGTTGACGGCGTCAGCCCCGGCGGTGCCAGCGGCGAGCGAACCCCCGTTCGAGTTGACGACCACCCGAACCGCCATGGCGTCGATCGGTTTCGCAAAAGACTTCAAAAGCCAGGGGGCTGCTGCGTGCCCACCACCCACGGATCCGCCCGCAGAGGCGACGGTCTCCCACGCCCCAGCCGGCGTTTCGAGCTGCAAGTCCACGGACGACGTGGAGCCCACCGGGTTCCACGCCTCGCCTACTGACACCTGGCTGACAGGCGCTACACCACCGAAGTACCAGCTCTGCGACGTCGCCGACTGACCTACCGTGGTAAAGACCGGCCCTATCGAGCTGCTTCCGAGAACGTCGGCGAGGTCGGGGTTAGCGCTGTACGGGCCGACCAGTTCGTAGACGGTGGCGTTGTCGCGCAGCGAGTGAAGCAGAGGCACCGCCCAGTCGCCGTCGGCGGCGAGAGCGCTGATGCAGC
>JAJZAM010000268.1 GCA_021799445.1 Actinomycetes bacterium | reverse complement strand
GGCCGAGAACTCGTCCTGGCGGCTGCGGGTCACGTTGGTAAACTTGTCCATGTAACGCTCGGTGTCGGCTCCCATCGCCTCGTGACTGTGCGCGTCCTCAAGGCCGTCGTACATCAACGCGTCGCGAAGCTCCGCCCCACCCAGGCGGTAACCGTTGCGCGCCCCGGCCAGGAGATGCGGAGCGTTGGACATCGACTCCATGCCGCCCGCGACGACGATCTCCGCGTCGCCGACGCTTATCATCAGGTCCGCCTGGTAGATGGCGTTCAGACCCGACAGGCATACCTTGTTGACCACAGTCGCCGGGGTGGACATGGGGATGCCGGCGCCGATAGCCGCCTGGCGGGCGGGCACTTGGCCGGCTCCGGCGAGGATCACCTGCCCCATCACCACGTAGTCGACCTGCGAAGCGGCCACGTTCGAGCGTTCGAGCGCCGCTGTAATAGCGAACGACCCGAGTTGGGCTGCGCTGAAACCGGCTAGAGCCCCGGAGAGCTTTCCTATCGGGGTTCTAGCTCCAGCGACTATGACTGATCCAGGCATCTGCGACCTCCTGGCACGACTCTAGCTACTGAGCGCCCCGCTGTTGAGGTCCGGCCGGCGGTGGGGCCAGAGATCGCACCGCCCGTTCGTATACCTCCGCAAAACTCTCGTCAAGTTCGGGTAAAGCCACCCCCATCTCAGAAGCGAACGCCTCGCGGTAAAGGACGTAACCGTAGATGGCGGTGACCAAGAAGGCGTGCACGCCGTGGCGGTCGAGGTCAGCGTCGAGCTCACCGCGCTGGACCGCCTGGCTTAGGAGGCCCTGGGTGCGTTCCCGCAGCGGCATCATCTTCATCCGCTCGGTGCCGTCGATCAGGAGAAGCGTGCGAAGTTTGACCGGTTCGGGATCGCCGAGGAGGGTTCGTAGCAGGCGCAGCTGCCCGTCCGCCAGGGGCACCCGGTCTATCTCCCTGATCTTCTGCAGGGAGCTCTCGCCGCGCCGGCGGAGGGCACGGCGGAGAAGCTTTCCCCTAGAGCCGAAGTAGTGGTAGACGAGTCCTCGGTTCACCCCGGCCTCGTCGGCCACCTCGCGCAGGTTGAGACCTGCCAGAACTCCGTCGCGCTCCAACAGCGACATGGCCGCCTCCTCAAGGGCGGCCTCGGTCGACGCCCGCCCACCCGGGGCGTCGCCGCTGCTATCCGACGCCAGCTCTGCCGTCTCGGTCGCCTCCGTCACCTCGGCCACGGCTCCAGCCGTCTCGGTCGCCTCCGCCGCTGATGTGACTTGTGTCATCTGCTCGCCCATCCAGCTAAGTATGGCCCCTCGGCAGCCCAAAACGTGGACTGTGTTCTGCTTATTTGGTTCCGCTTCCTTGACGGGGAGCACCCCACGCGTGATACCCTCGCCCCTAGCAGAACGCTAAATACGGGAGGGACGCCGGTGACCGGCAATGCCTACGCCGACGACCTGCTGCAAAGGTCGGCTCGGCTCGTGGACGAAGGGTGGGAGGGCGGCTTCAACGCGGCTCAGTCCAAGACGACGAACCCGGTGGACGCCGGTCTCGCCGATTTCGGAGGGGGTGTAGCGCTGGTAGCTTCGTTCTCCCACGTCGTGGCGCTGGAGGGCGGCGCTGGCCTGACGCTGGTCGACACGTCCTCGGCGAGGTTGGCGTCGGCGGTCGAGACCTCGCTTAGAGCTTGGTCGGCGGACCCTGTCGACACGATCATCTACACCCACGGTCACCTCGACCATGTCGGTGGCGCACCGATGTTCGCAGCTCTGGCAGCGGAGGCCGGGGCCAGAGCCCCTCGGGTCGTCGGCCATGCGAACGTCGCCGAACGTTTCCGGCGTTACGACGCCACCGAGGGCTACAACCACCGCATCAACGCGAGGCAGTTCCGTGGGAGGGCGCGCCTGGGCAGCCTCGGCCAGGACGCTCAGAAGTGGACCGTCGACTGGGTGTGGCCGAACGTCAGCTTCGTGGACCGCCTCGAGGTCGACCTCGGCGGGAGGGAAGCCATGCTCTACCACGACAAGGGGGAGACCGACGACCACGCCTGGGTGTGGCTTCCCGAGAGGCGGGCGATCTGCGGCGGCGACTTTCTGACCTGGGTCTTCCCCAACGCTGGCAACCCGCAGAAAGTGCAGCGCTACCCGCTGGAGTGGGCTAAGGCGATGCGCGCAATGGCAGCCTTAGAGCCGGAGCTGTTCCTGCCTGCGCACGGCCTGCCCATCGCCGGCCGGGACAGGATCCACCGGGTCCTCATCGACGTCGCCACTGCCTTGGAGTCCCTCGTTGCGCAGACCCTTGACCTGATGAACGCCGGGGCGACCCTGGCGCAGATACTCGCTACCGTCAGGTTGGACCCGGCACTGGCCGAACGGCCCTACCTGCAAGCCACCTACGACGAACCCGAGTTCGTCGTGCACAACGTCTGGCGCCTCTACGGGGGCTGGTGGGACGGCGATCCGTCCCAACTAAAGCCGGCCCAGCCAGAGCACTTGGCGGCCGAGCTGTCAGCTCTGGCCGGCGGGGCGGACAAACTTGCGGCTAGGGCGATAGAACTGTCCGAAAAGGGCGAGCACCGTCTCGCCTGTCACCTAGCGGAGATCGCAGCGAAGGCTGAGCCCGAATCGCCCGGCGTGCACACAGCACGCGCCGAGGTGTACAGGCGCCGCCGGGACGGTGAGCTGTCGCTCATGGCCAAGGCCATTTACGGCGAAGCCGCCGACGTTTCCGCTTCGATAGCCGGCAAGTCCGACGACGCCGGGCGTTGAACGAGCCGGAAGTGTCAGACAACGCTGCCGTCGCAGGCGCGTCGACCCTTGACAGGCTGATGTTCCCCCGGCGGGTGGCCATAGCCGGCCTGTCAGCCCGGCCCAGGGCGTGGGGGCAGATGGCCTACCGCTTCTTGCGGGCTGGCGGTTTCGACGGGGACGTCCTGGCGTACCGGCCGAACCACGACGAGCCCGGCGTCGAAGCTTTCGACGACTTCAGCTCAGCCGGGCCTGTGGATCTCCTGGTAGTCGCGGTACCAGCGTCTGGCGCGGTCGGTATCGTCGCCGAAGCCGCCGCTGCGGGCGTCGGTTCCGCGGTCGTGTTCTCGTCGGGTTTCGCCGAGGACGGCGCCGAGGGCGCCGAGCTGCAGCGGCGCCTGGTGGAAGCGGCGGGGACGATGCCCATGCTCGGCCCCAACTGTCTCGGCCTGGTGAGCGCACCAGCGAACGTGGTCGTGTCGGTCTCAGCCTTCCTCAACCGACCGCGTCGTAACGGGCCGGTAGCGCT
>JAJZAM010000267.1 GCA_021799445.1 Actinomycetes bacterium | reverse complement strand
CCCTTACCGCCGTGTGCATAGGCACCTTCATGCTCCTGCTCGACATAACCATCGTGAACGTCGCGTTGCCGGCCATCCAGGACGCTCTCAAGTCGAGCTTTGCGGACCTCCAGTGGGTCGTCGACGCCTACGCTTTGACCCTGGCGGCTCTGCTTTTGACCGCCGGCTCCCTCGCGGACATGTTCGGGCGACGCCGGCTATGGGTCGGCGGACTGGTCGTCTTCACCGGGGCGTCAGCGCTGTGCGGTGCTGCGCAGAACCCTCTCATGCTTGAGCTGTCCCGCGGTCTGCAAGGAGTCGGCGGGGCGGTCATGTTCTCGGTTTCCCTGGCGCTGCTCGCCAACGCGTTCACCGGCAAGGAGCGCGGTATCGCGTTCTCGGTGTGGGGGGCTATCACCGGATTGGCGGTGGCGATCGGCCCGATCGTCGGCGGCGCGCTCGTCACCGGCCTTTCGTGGCGTTACATCTTCTTCGTGAACGTTCCGTTCGGGCTGGTCGCTGTCGCCCTTAGCGTCGCGAAGGTCGTCGAGTCGCGCAACGAGCACGCTCGCAGGCCGGATCTGGCGGGCTTTGTGCTGTTCAGCTTGAGCTTGGCGAGCCTCGTCTACGCGCTGATCGAGTCGGGCATATCCGGCTTCGGGTCGACCACCGTGATCGGCGCGTTCGCCGCCGCCGGGCTGCTCCTCGCCGCTTTCGTCGCCGTCGAGTGGAAAGTCGCCGAGCCGATGTTCGACCTTTCGCTTTTTCGGCTTCCCACCTTTTCCGGTGGTTCTATCGCCGCTTTCGGCGTTTCCGCCGGCACGTTCTCGATCTTGCTCTACCTGGTGCTTTACCTCCAAGACGTCCTGGGCTACAGCGCCTTGCAGACCGGCCTGCGCCTGCTCGTGCTGTCGGGGGGGATCCTCGCGGTGAGCGGACTGGCGGGCAGGTTGTCGTCCAAGGTGCCGGTCCGGCTTCTGATCGGTCCCGGCCTTGCGTTGACCGGTATCGGCCTTTTGGCCATGCGCGGCCTGGACGCCTCTTCGAGCTGGACGCATCTGGTTCCCGGCCGGCTGATCGCCGGGGTGGGGGTGGGGTTCATCAACCCGCCGCTGGCTTCGACCGCCGTCGGTGTGGTCAGCCCGCAGCGCTCGGGGATGGCGTCGGGTATCAACTCGACGTTCCGTCAGGTGGGCATCGCAACCGGCATCGCCCTGCTCGGGACTCTGTTCGCTAACCACCTTGTCGGCTCGGTAGCGGCGCTCACCAGGGGAACTCCCCTCGCCGCGCACGCGGCGGCGATCTCCGGTGGTTTGGAGTCGGGGAACGTCCCGGCGCTGCTCGCCTCGGTGCCGGGGTCGCAACGAGCCCTGCTCGCCACGGTGATGCGCTCCAGCTTCACCTCCTCTTTGAATGAGATCGCCCTGGTAGCGGCGATCGTCAGCTTCGCCTCGGCCGGTCTGGCGTTGGTGTTGATCCGCTCTCGTGACTTCGTCGCGGCCCCGGCCGGGCAGGTGGTAGCGGCGGTAGCTCACTGAGCCCCGGGGCGAAGCTACGCTCGCCGGCATGGGAAGACTCGTATTGTTGAGGCACGGGCAGAGCCAGTGGAACTTGGAGAACCGCTTCACCGGGTGGTGGGACGTGCCGTTGTCGGAGAAGGGCCGGGACGAGGCTCGTTGTGCCGGTTCGCTCCTCGCCGACGAGGGCGTCGAGGTGGACGAGCTGTTCACCTCGGTGCTCACCAGGGCGGTCACCACCGCCGAGCTTGCAGTCGGGGCCATGGGTCAAAGCTGGGTTCCTGTTCGCAGGCACTGGCGTCTCAACGAGCGCCACTACGGGTCTCTCACCGGCATGGACAAAGTCGAAGCCAGGGAGGCTTTCGGCGAGGAGCGATTCAAGGCTTGGCGGCGGTCCTACGACGTGCCGCCGCCGCCGATGGAGGCCGGTCACCGTTTCGACGTACGCTCCGACCGCCGTTACCGTCACGTTGCGCCGGGGGCTTTGCCGGCCACGGAATGCCTCGCCGACGTCGTCGCCCGACTGCTCCCCTACTTCCACGACGTGATCGCACCGGGCCTGCTGGAAGGCTCGACGACGCTGATCGTCGCTCACGGCAACAGCCTTCGCGCTTTGGTGAAGCACCTCGAATCGATCACCGACGCTGACATAGCCTCCCTGGAGATACCCACCGGGGTGCCACGCGTCTACGAGCTGGACACGAACCTGGCGGTCGTCTCCCGGCGTGACCTAGGCGACCCTGAAGCCATAGCAGCCGCCGCCGAGGCGGTCAGACGGCAGGGCGAGCGGAGCTGAACCCTACAGATACCCCCACTTCGGGTGTCAGCCCTGCGCTGATCAAAGCCCGAAAAGCGGCGCTGATGGACGACGCCACGCTGACCGGCAGCGGGTGGTGCGCCGCCTGGGCCGCTGAAGTCGACGGATGGCTCGGCGTCCTCTTCGACGCTTCGATAAGGGCGGCTCCCAAGGCGACAGCCGTGCTGCTCGCAGTCGGCGGCTACGGCAGGGGCGGCATGTCCCCGAGCAGTGACCTGGACCTCCTCGTGGTCCACGACGGACGGGCTAGGGACGTGGGCCGCCTCGCCGACGCCCTGTGGTACCCGATCTGGGACAGCGGGATCGGTCTCGATCACAGCGTCCGCACGCTGAAAGAGCTGCGCTCGGCGATGGAGTCTGACATCAAAGTCGCGTTGGGCCTGCTGGACGCCCGGGTGGTAGCCGGGGACGCGAACCTCGGGGCAGCTGCGCTTCGAAGTGTCACCCAAGCGTGGAAGGATCGCTCGAAGCGCTGGCTGGCCGAAACCGACGAACTGGTCAAGTCCCGTCACGAGCGTTACGGTGACCTCGCGTTCCTGCTCGAACCGGACCTAAAAGAAGCCCGGGGCGGCCTTCGCGACGCGCAACTGCTTCGAAGCCTGTCCCGGGTCGAGCCCACCCTGGAGCCGATCGTGTCGGCGACGGGAATGTCTAGGGCCGAGGAGACTCTGCACGCGACACGGGTCGAGCTGCAGCGGGGCAGCGCCAACAGCTCCAACGTGCTGCTCCTCCAAGACCAAGACCGTGTCGCTTTGCGCAGGGGTTTTGTCGACCCGCGCGGTGGCCCTGACGCCGACGCGTTGATGGCGGCCGTCGCTGGGGCAGCTAGGACCGTAGCGTGGGATTCAGACGACGCGTGGCGGCGTATCAACGCCGCTTTGTCCGGACCGAAAAGACGCCCACAGACTGTTGGTCTCGAGCCGGGGATCGTCGTCCGGGACGGCGAGGTAGGGCTCCTAAGAGCGGCTGATCCTGCCATCGACCCGTCGCTGGCGTTACGCC
>JAJZAM010000266.1 GCA_021799445.1 Actinomycetes bacterium | reverse complement strand
GCGAAGTGCCCGCCCTTGGCCATGACAGTCCAGCGCCGCAGGTCGCAGTAAGCTTCTGCTACTCGGCGGGGAAGGAAGACCAGGTCCTTCGGGAAGATAGCAAAACCGGTCGGGGCGGCGATACCCGGCGGCGAGCCCGATTTCAGAGGCCACGGCCGGGTCATCTGCTCGGCGTACAGGCGCATGGAGGTCGTGGTCGTGCCGGTCAGCCAGTAGATCGACGCGTTGGTGATCAGGTCCTCGCGGCCGAACACAGACAATGGGTCGCCGCCGCAGTCACTCCACGCCCGGCGGCGCTCCCACAGCCACGCCGCGGTGCCGACCGGGGAGTCCGCCAGCGCGTACGCCAGGGTCTGAGGGTCACAGACATGCACCGCAAGGTGGCTTCTGATAGCGGGTTCGGCCTCGGCCATCCGAGCCAGCATCCACTCCTCCTCCGGCGCCCAGTGCTCTGGGAGGACGTCGCGACGCGACACTCCGGGTATTACCGACATGCTCAACTCCACGCCCAACATCACTTCAGGGTGGGCGTGTCCGAGCTGAGCGGAGACCATCGCCCCCCAGTCTCCTCCGTAGGCGCCGAAGCGTTCGTAGCCGAGGACTTCCGTCATCAGCTCAGCCCACGCGTCGGCTATCACCGCCACGTCGACACCGTCGCGGCGCAGCGGAGATGAGAACCCGAACCCTGGCAGGGACGGTACCACCACGTCGAACGCATCAACTGCGTCACCGCCCCACGCTGACGGGTCGCTCAGCGGGCCGATGATGTGCCTCATGTCCCAGAACGTCCACGGCCACCCGTGGGTGACCACCAAAGGAAGAGGGTTGGATCCCTTCCCTCGGATGTGCAGGAAGTGAACTGGGATCCCGGCTATGTGCACCAGGTAGGCGGGATAGGCGTTTATCAACGCCTCCTGGGCCCGCCAGTCATAGACGTCGGCCCAGTAGCGGACCATGTCGGCGAGCCAGGACCGTTCCACGCCGTATCGCCAGGTGTGATTGGAGAAGTCGTCCGCCCACCGGGTTCGCTCAAGACGGAAACGGAGGTCCGCCAAATCGTCCTCGGGGATGTGCACCTCGAACCTCTCAGGCTCGGATCTGCGCACCGCAGATGTCATCTCACGCCGAGGGCCGAGGGTTTCATCACACGAGTATAAGACCGACGCTCCCGAAGATCCTTGGACGTCCTACCAAATAGGGAGTTATAGTTGGCCTTGCCTCGGCCGTGCTCTGGCCGTCGACGGCGGTTACCTCGCAACCTAGACACCGGGAGACCCCAATGCCGATCGCCGATTTCACAGACCGCGCCCTCGCCGAACTTTGGTCCTTGGGGGGCCGGGGAGCGGTCGTTACGGGCGGAGCCAGAGGTATAGGAGAGGCGGTCGCCAGGCGCCTGGCTGAGGCCGGCGCCTCAGTTCTGGTGACCGACGTGGACGGCGACGGAGCGGCCAGCGTCGCGTCGAGCCTTCCGGTGGGCGAACGAGGCGGCCACCGGTCGATGCGCGTGGACATCACGGATTCGACCGCTCTCGGCGCCGCAGCCGACAGCGCCGTCGAAGCGTTCGGGCGTCTCGACATCTGGGTGAGCAACGCTGGGATCTACCCGACGACAGGACCGGCCATCGACGCCGCGGACGACTTCATCGACCGGATGCTGACCGTCAACGTGCGCGGCACGTTCGCAGCGGCCCGTGAGGCGGCCCGTCGGATGCAGACGGGCGGGGTCATAGTCAACCTCGCTTCCACCACCGGCTTCCACGCTTCCAAAGGGATCAGCGCGTACAGCACCTCCAAGCACGCGGTGGTGGGACTCACGAAGAACCTCGCGTTGGAGTTCGCACCGCTCGGCATAAGGGTGGTCGGAGTGGCACCCACCGTCATCGACACGCCCGGAGTCAGGGAGCAGATGAAGCCGCTGGCCGACGCCGGCCTCGACGTGGAGGCGGCGATGGCCGCCAACCTGCTCGGCAGGGCAGGTGTGCCCGACGACGTCGCACGGGTGGTCCTCTTCGCCGTGAGCGACCTCGCCGCGTTCTTGACCGGCTCGACGATTCCCGTCGACGCCGGAGCTCTCGCCGGGCGCTAGCCTCGGCGGCTATGGCAGAACGCCGGACCCTCGACTTCGACCCGATAGCGGAAGCACGCCGGCAGTGGAAACGCCGGAGGTGGCCTGCACCGACGTGGATGGCCGCCGCTACGTCGATCATGAGAGCCCAGCAGCTTGTCCTGCGGGAAGTCGACGAAGCGCTCAAGCCGTTCGGCTTGACCTTCGCGCGCTACGAGTCCCTCGTGTTGTTGTATTTCTCACGCTCTCAGGCGCTCCCGCTGGGCAAGATGGGGGACCGGCTCATGGTGCACCCCGCGAGCGTCACGAACGCCATCGACCGCCTGGAGAGCGACGGCCTGGTGCGCCGGGTACGCCACGCCGAGGACAAGCGCATGGTCCTCGCCGAGTTGACCGATGACGGCCGGCGCGTGGTAGAGGAGGCCACCGAAGCGGTCGGCAAGACCCGCTTCGGCCTCGGCGAGCTTTCCGCAGCCGAAGCCGACGAGCTGACCGGGCTCATAGCGCTGCTTCGGGGACGCGTAGGGGACTTCGAAACCGCCGCGGAACCGGCTGATACAGCGGGAGCGCCATGCCAGTAGCCCTGGTCACCGGCGCCGCGTCGGGTATAGGCCTGGCGACAGCTTTGCGGCTCATACAGGACGGCTTCCGCGTGGTCGGATGGGACTTGGAAGCACCCGAGCTCGACACCCCGCCCGGTACGTTCGCGGGTATCGCAGGTGACGTCTCCGGCGAGGCGGACAACGAACGGGCCGTAGCGTTCGCGTTGGACAGCTTCGGATCTCTCGACGCCGTCTGCCTCAACGCCGGGGTCACAGGCTCCGGCCCGGTCGACACGTTCCCCCTCGAAGACTTCGAGAGGATCCTCGCAGTGGACCTCAAAGGTCCGGTGCTCGGCGTGAGAGCGTCCCTCCCGGCTCTGAGGCGCAGCGCCGGCCCACGGTCGATCGTGGTTACAGCTTCCACCTCGGGCCTGGGCGGCGACCCGGGAATGTGGGCTTACAACGCCGCTAAGGCGGGCGCCGTAAATCTGGTGCGTTCTCTCGCCATGGAGCTGGGACCTGAGGGTATCCGCCTCAACGCAGTATGCCCGGGGCCGACGGTGACGGCGATGACCGAGCGGCTTCGCGAGGCGGTGCCCGACAAGGCGGCCGTGCTCACCGCTGCGATACCCCTCCAGCGTTGGGCTGCACCGGAGGAGGTCGCGGCGGCTATAGCGTTCCTGGTCTCGTCGCAGGCGTCTTTCATAACCG
>JAJZAM010000265.1 GCA_021799445.1 Actinomycetes bacterium | reverse complement strand
GGAAGGTCACGTTGGCGGTCGGGAACCCCAGTTGGCGACCCCGCTTGTCCCCATCGCTGACAAGCCCCCGCACCTGGTGGGGCCTGCCGAGCAGAGATGCCGCTTCGCCTACCGCACCGGCGGCGAGGAGCGCCCTTATCCGCGTCGACGATATCGGCTCCTGCCCTAGCCCTCCGCTGAAAAGTCGTAAGCCGGTCACGTCGAATCCGAGCCTGGAGCCGAGCTCGCCGAGCAGTGTCACGTTGCCCGAGCGGTCATGGCCGAAGTGGAAGTCGTGACCGACCACGACCGCCTTGACGTCGAGGACTCCTACGAGGACCTCCTCGACGAAGCGCTGCGGACTTTCCGCGGCACGCTCCGCGTCGAAGTGCACCAGCAGCACGTAGTCGACGCCGGTACGTTCGAGCAGTTCCAGCTTCTGGTCCATGTCGGTCAGCAACTTCGGGGCGGACTCAGGGCGCACCACCGACGCCGGATGACGGTCGAAGGTGACCACCGCAGATGCGAGCCCCTGGTCGGCGGCGACGCTCTTCACGCGGTCGATGACCAGACGGTGACCTGTGTGCACCCCGTCGTACGCGCCGATTGTCACAGCGCAAGGACGGGCTGAACGGCTCTCGCCGGGATAGTAGAGGACCTGCATCCGAGGTGAGACTACTTCACCGTCGCCGAAGGCGAAGGCGAAGACGAAGACGTCACCGAAGCCGGCAAGGCTACCACCGACCCGGCGGTTATCATCCGGCCGCTTCGACTACTACCTCGGCGCGTGCGCCGCCGGTGCCGTCGGCGGCGTAGACCGCGAGGAGCGAACCTTGGGTGGAGACGACTCGCCACGGCCCTGGGGTGTCTGCGGGCAGTTCCTGTGGTGAAAGGCGCTTCCCGTAGCTCACCTTGCGTCCGACCTCGACGTTGACCTCGACTGCCTCCAGCCAGGGCAGGCAGTCCACCAACGGGACTACCGAAGCTTCGTCGACGCTGTCGAGGGGGGTTGCGACCGCCAGCTCCCACGGGCCGACCGACTGTCTGCGAAGGTTACGCACGTGCGCTCCCCCACCCAGGCGTCTGCCTAGGTCCTCGGCCAACGACCGCACGTAGGTTCCCGACGAGCAGGTGATCTGGGCTAGGAGCACCGGACCGTTAGGACCTTCGCCGGCCAGGCTCAGATCGAAACGTTCGACGTTGACAGGCCTCGGCGTCCGCTCTACTTCCACCCCCTGCCTTGCCAGCTCGTACAAGCGTCGCCCGCCCACCTTGACGGCTGAAACCATCGGAGGCACTTGGAGGATAGGTCCCGTCAGCGACCTCGCCGCACCCACGGCGTCTTGCAGGGACACCCCGGACATGTCCCATTTCGCGGTAACTTCCCCGGAGCTGTCAAGCGTCGACGTTTCCTCCCCGAGCACTATCTCGGCCGTGTAGCTCTTGGCTAGGCCGGACATGTACCGCATCAGGCGGGTTGCCCGACCGAGGGCCACGACGAGCAGACCGGTCGCGTCCGGGTCCAAGGTTCCGGAGTGGCCCACTTTTCGCTGGGCGAAAATCTTCCGGCATCGGGCTACGACGTCGTGGCTTGTCATGCCGGGAGGCTTGTCCACCACCACCAACCCGTCAGCCACCGTCGTCACCCGTCGAGCTGTCGGTGGCTCCTTGGGTGCCGTCCCCGGGTTCGCCTCCCCGCACCAGAGGGTCGACGCCGGCGCTGCGGGGCAGGCGGGCGATGATCTCCTCGATCCGTTGGCCGGCGGCGACGGCCGGGTCGGCCGCGAAACGCAGTTGCGGAGTGCGTCTCAAGCGCAGCTGACGGGATATCGCCGCCTGGAGCGAAACCCGCAGAGCCGCGAGGGCTTCTACCTGAGGTTCTCCCATAGACGACATGAGGACCGTTGCGTGGCGAAGGTCCGGTTCGCACTGGACTCCCGTAATGGTGAGCATGCCCAGACGCTCGTCTTGCACCTCCATGCGCTCAAGCTGCTCGGCTAAGACCTCGCGCAACACTTCGTTGACCCTCGCCGTGCGAGCGTACCCCCGGGTCGGGCGGTGCGCGTGCGTCTTCTTCGGCTGCCTGCCTGTCATCTCAGGACTCTTCGCCGCTCACGACGGCCCGCTCAGCCGACACGACGTCGACCTCGAGGAAAGACCACACGAACCGCTCGACTGCGTCTATGACACTCTCGGCGTGTGAACGCGACCCGGAGACAGCGGCAAACCCCAACGTTGCGAGCTGCCAGGCGTCTTGGCTGGCTACCTCGGCGGCAGCCACCGCGAACCGCTTGCGGGCTCCGTCGACTACTGGCCGCACGATAGACCTTTTCTCCTTGAGAGAGCTGACACCTCTAAGCCTCAGCTCGACCGTCAACGTTGCTGTGAACAATGGGGCGGCTCCGAACTGCCCCTACAGGCGGGACAGCTCCCGGGGCACCTCGCGCTCTTCGAAGGTTTCTATCACATCGCCCTCGCGCAAGTCCTGGTTGTTGGAGAGGCCCACGCCGCACTCGAAGCCTTCGCTCACCTCGCGTGCATCCTCCTTGAACCGTTTGAGCGAGGTGATAGCGCCCTTCCAGATGATGACCCCGTCCCGCAGGAAACGAACCTTGGAGCCTCGGGTGATCTTGCCGTGCCGGACGTAGCATCCGGCGATAGCCCCGACGCGCGGAACCCGGAAGATCTCGCGAACCTCGGCTTCTCCGGTGACGACCTCCTCGAACTCCGGTGCGAGCATCCCAACCATCGCACTCTCGATATCTTCGATGAGCTTATAAATGATCTCATAAGTTCTTATTTCGACATCGTGGTGCTCCGCCAGGTCCCGTGAGCCCCTGTCGGGACGGACGTTGAAACCGAGGATCGTGGCATTGGACGCCTGCGCCAACGTGACGTCGTTCTCGGTGATGCCACCGACAGCTCGATGGATGAACGACAGCTTCACCTCATCCCGTTCGAGCTTTCGGAGGCTCTCGGTGACCGCTTCGAGCGAACCTTGAGTGTCGGCTTTCAAGACCAGGTTCAAGGTGGCGGTCTCGCCGCGTTGGATCTGCTCGAAGATGTCCTCCAGTTTCGCCCCGGTTCCCGTGGCCGACGACGATCGGCGCAGGTCGGCTGCCCTGAAGCGCTGCTCGCGCTGCTCGCCGATGTCCCTGGCGGTCTTCGCCTTGTCGGTCACCCGGAACTCGTCACCGGCTGAGGGGACCGACCCGAACCCGAGCACCTGCACGGGAGTGGACGGCCCAGCCTGCTTGACACTCGAACCGCTTTCGTCGAGGAGAGCCTTGACACGACCCCACGCCGCCCCGGCGACGATCGGATCGCCTTGGCGCAACGT
>JAJZAM010000045.1 GCA_021799445.1 Actinomycetes bacterium | reverse complement strand
GGTATCTCCGCGATCCGGCCGGCTTTCGCTTCGGCAACGTCAAGCCGGCCACCTCTCGAGCGGCCGAGAAGGCCTTGGGGTCTGAAGATGAGCATGGCGATCAGAAGGATCAGGCTGATCGCTGTCCCAAACAGTGAAGAGATGTACCCGGACACGAGCGCTTCGACCACCCCGAACGCAACACCACCCGCCGCTGCGCCGGCGATCGTGCCTAGACCACCGAGGGTCACGGCTATCAGGCCGAGGTTGGTGTAGGTCGCCATGGACGAGAAGTCGAGCGAAGTGAGCGGCATTATCACGGCACCGGCTATAACCCCGAGGGCGGAGCTGGCCGAGAAAGCGAAGAGGATCGTGCGGTCGACGCTTATACCCATCAACCGGGCGGCGCTGCGCTGCTCCGCGACCGCTCGGAACGCCGATCCTACTGAAGTTCTCGTCAAGAAGAGCCAGACCGACGTGATGACAACGCCTGTAGCGGCGACCACCCAGATGTCCTGAGTTGCGATGTAGACGCCTTTGACGTCGATCGGCTTCGCGCCACTGAAAGGCGAAAGCGTGTAGGGGTTGTTACCCCAGATCAAAAGCGCAGCCCCCTGGAATGCCGTGAGCATCCCACCCATGAGCATAAGCAGGTTCGTGTGGGAGATCTGGTGGACCGCCGGCCGGATTATCACCCACTCGATGATCCCCATGACCACGGTCATCACCACGACCGAGGCGAGGAAAGCCACGGCGAGTGGCAGACGCACGTCCACTTTGAAGTCGTACATGACGAGGGCGCCCATGGCGACGAACGCCCCCTGGGCGAGGTTGAGGACACCGGTCACGTTGAAGACCAGCGAGAAACCGACCGCCAGCAGCGCGTAAACGGCCCCGGTGACCAGGCCTCCTACCACTATGTTTAGAAACTCGGTCACGTCAATCCTCCTCGCGTCGCTCCGGACGGCTCGGCGGCTGGCGCACCGGCGACGGGGCCGGAGCGCCAGCGCTTGGCGGTGTAGTAACTATGTTTCTCAGCCGAGCGGAGTTCCGCCTGCGCCTGAGACCGCCGTGAACGAGCTTCCGTTCCAGGTGGTCATGTAGATGCTGTCCACGTGAACTCCGCGGTGGTCGCTGACGCTGGTGTTGTAGGTGCCGTAGACGCCGGCCACCCCGTGGAGGTTCTCCATGTAGGAGAGGATCTGCTTGGCGGTGGCGTTGACACCGAGCTTGCGAAGCGCTCCCACGAGCAGTTCGCCCGGGTCCCAAGCGAGACCCCACGGGTCGCCGCCGTGTCCTCCGGCGGCGGTTACAGCCTTGTCGAAGGCGGCGACCGCCGCGCCGATCGACGCCGGAAGCGACGACGGAGACAGGTACAGGGGACCGGTCGGGAAGTAGAGGCTCTTGGGCAGGATCGAAGCGAAAGAAGTTAGCTCGGAGTACGCAGCGTTACCGGCTGTCGTTACCGTAGGTATCGAGTCCATGCCCAAAGACTGCATGGCCTTTAGGACGGTGCCGAGTGGAGTTCCTGTCGTCCAGATGACTATCGCCTGGGGGTTGGCAGCTTTTATAGCGGCCATCTGGGTCGTGACGCTAACCGACGTCGGGTCGAAGGTTTGGTGGCTGACCAGCTTGAACGACGAGAAAGCGCTCGTGGCGAGCTGGGTGGAAAGCTGGGTGTAGCCGTCGGTGCCGCTAGCGTCGGTGGAGTTGATCTCGGCTATGTTCGTCAGGCCCTTGGACTTGAGGAACGTGAGGTAAGCCTCGGCGTCGGCGGTGGTGGAAAGCCCGGCCGAGAAGATCATGCTTCCCGCCTTGGGGTGTGTACCGGGAGACAGGTCGTAGATGAAAGGACCGTTGGACGTCGCAAGGGCGTCCACGGCTTTGTCGGTGCCGACGATACTTCCGTTCAATATGAACGGCACTCCCTGGCTCACCCACGGACTGGCCAGCTGAACGGCCGTAGCGGGGTTCGACTGGTTGTCCACCACGTCCACCTGCATCGGGTGACCGTCGATCCCGCCCGAAGCGTTCACCGATGCGGCGAGGGCTTTGAGGGCCTTAGCCTCGCGACTACCCAGAGCCGATGCTGCGCCGGTCTCGCCGACCACAGCGTGGAACACGACCGGGGACCCCGAAGGCGCCGAGGATGCACCCGAGCCCGAGGTGGTGGCAGAGCCCGACCCGGACGTCGACGTCGTCGAGCTGGCGGACTTGGTGGACGACCCGCAGCTGGCTGCTACGAGGGCTACGGACGCTCCGAGCGCGACCATCGCCCCCCGACGTGTGGCAGAGCGCTTTGTCCGAATCTTTTTCAACGTCTGTTCCTCCCTCAGGGTTCGTGTGTTTCGAGCGAACAGCTCGCCACTGGACTGAATGGACCAATGGTAGAATATTTTGCATCGTTGCGCACGTCCGGATGCTTGCCTGCCTGTCGTGGTGTCAGCCTTGCCTCGACCAGCGCTTCAGGTTGGTCGCGGTGCGACGGTCAGCTCCGGCTGATCCGGGCTGTAGTGGCGTTGGTCGCCCGCAGGAGATCCGCCGGTGAGATCTCCAGTTCGAGGCCTCTCCTTCCGGCGCTCACGTACACGGTCGGCCACGCAAGAGCGGTCTCGTCGACGATAGTCGCCAGCTTGCGCTTCTGGCCTATGGGGCTTACCCCCCCGATCACGTAACCGCTCGAACGTTCAGCAGCGGCGCGCTCGGCCATGCGGGTGCTTTTGACGTCGAGGGCGCCGGCCAGGCTGCGAAAGTCGAGCTTGTGGGCTACGGGCACCACGGCGCAGGCCAGGCGGGTGTCGGCTTCGACGATCAGGGTTTTGAGCACCCGCAGCGGGTCGACGTCCAAGGCCGCTACCACTTCATCTCCGTAGGAGTCGCAGTCCGGGTCGTGTCGGTAGCTGTGAAGCTCGAATTGAACGCCGGCGTTCACCAATGCCCGCACAGCGGGCGTAGGGCCGCTAGGCATCCGGAGCAATATGTGGGTCGGCGAGGACGGACGCGTCCTGTCCCCGGGCGGTGTCGGCGAGCGCAGCCGCGAAAGTCTCGAGGCGCCCGGCGAGGCTGCGGTCGCTGAGAGCGAGGATCCTCGCTGCTAGCAGCCCGGCGTTGCGTGCGTTGCCCACCCCGACCGTTGCGACCGGAACACCCGCTGGCATCTGGACGATCGAAAGGAGCGAGTCCATACCGTCGAGGTAGCGCAACGGCACCGGAACTCCTATCACCGGCAGGCGCGTAACCGCTGCGAGCATCCCCGGCAGGTGGGCAGCTCCTCCGGCCCCGGCGACTATCACCTGAACCCCCCGCTCGGCTGCCCTCTGACCGTAGGCGATCATGTCGGCAGGTGTCCTGTGAGCCGAGACGACCCGCAAGCCTGCCGGCACTTGAAGCTCCCTTAGGACCGACAAGGCTGGCCTCATGACCTCCAAGTCCGACGCGCTGCCCATCACGACTTCTACGGGGACGGTCTCGGGGGGTCTCGGCGCACTTGACACCGCGGCCATATTACGGGGAACATCGTGGTCGTGGCGGATGCGGAGCTCGGCGGGGGATTCCGAGTCCCCGTGGTAGGAATGGTCGGCGCGGGACAGCTGGCCCGCATGACCCACCAGGCTGCGATCGACCTCGGCGTGGAGCTAGTAGTCCTGGCGAGACGGCACGACGACCCGGCGGTGACCGCTGGAGCTCAGGTCGTCTACGGCGCCCCCGACGACCCTGAAGCACTACAGGCCCTGTCCGGACGTTGCGACGTGGTGACCTTCGACCACGAAGGGGTTCCCCACGCTCGGATAGCTGCGCTTGAAGCAGCCGGGGCGAGGGTGGAGCCCGGCTCGCAAGCCCAGCTGTTCGCTCAGGACAAGCTGGTCGCCAGGCAGGGGTTCGCCGCGCGGGGGCTTCCCGTGCCGTGTTTTGCGCCGGTGGGCGCCGGCGGGAGCGAGGAGGTGTTGGCATTCGCCGCCGGCCACGGCTGGCCGGTAGTGCTCAAGGCTCGCAGCGGCGGGTACGACGGAAGGGGAGTGGTCGTAGTAGACGGCCCCGGCCAGGCGCGAGAAGCTGTCGAGGTTCTCGGGTCGACCGGCTTGCTCG
Organism: Actinomycetes bacterium; assembly: GCA_021799445.1. GTDB lineage: Bacteria > Actinomycetota > Acidimicrobiia > Acidimicrobiales > Palsa-688 > JAJZAM01. The sequence continues at coordinate 11,656 of JAJZAM010000045.1, read as the reverse complement.
TCGAGGAGCACGTCGACATAGCAGCGGAGGTGGCGCTGGTCGCGGTGCGCAGCCGCAGCGGAGAGTACTCTGCTTATCCTCTCGTGGCGACCCTGCAGTCAGACGGCATTTGCACCGAGCTGGTGATGCCCGCACCTGTCACCTCGGAGCTGTCTGAGCGGGCCGGCGAGCTGGCGAGGTCGGTCGCCGAGAGTGTCGACGCGACTGGGATCATCGCCGTGGAACTTTTCATCGACACAAGAGGCAAGATCTTGATAAACGAGATCGCACTGCGACCTCACAACTCCGGTCACGCCACGATAGAAGCCTGCGTGACGTCGCAGTTCCAAAACCACCTGCGGGCTGTTCTCGGCTGGCCGCTCGGGGACACGTCTTTGGTCGCCCCAGCTGCGGCCATGGTCAACGTTTTAGGCCCCCGAGACTCAAGCGACCCGCGTGCAAGGCTCGCCGAGGCCTTGGCGGTGCGCTCTGCCAGCGTCCACCTGTACTCCAAATCCACCGCCGTGGGCAGGAAACTCGGCCACGTCACTGCTCTGGGCGCCACAGGGGCCGAAGCCCTGGCCACCGCGCGCCGCTGCGCCGCTGTTCTCACAGGTGCATAGCACCTGTCCCGGTATTGCGCGAGCGAGCCGTGTTGGACAAAGATGATCTCGCCCACAGGGGAGGTTTCGAAGTGACATCACAGTCCGTGCAAGACCAGGCGCCCGCAGCTTCGGGGAGCGGGGACGCTATCGCAGCCCCCGCCCGTCTGAGCATGCCCAAACCCCCGGTTTTCACCTCGGCGGACCAAGAGAGACGCCACCGCAAAGAGCGCCTGGCGGGAGCGCTGCGGATCTTCGGCCGTTTCGGTTTCTCCGAAGGCGTCGCAGGCCACATAACCGCACGGGACCCGGAGCTCACAGACCACTTTTGGGTTAACCCGTTCGGAATGAACTTCCGTCACGTCAAAGTTTCGGACCTGATCCTGGTCAACCACCGGGGTGAAGTCGTCGAAGGAAGCCGGCCGGTCAACCGTGCTGCGTTCGTCATCCACTCCGCCGTGCACCAGGCGAGACCCGACGTGATAGCTGCAGCCCACGCCCATTCCATCTACGGGAAAGCGTGGTCCGCCCTCGGCCGCCCGCTGGACCCGATAACCCAGGACGCGTGCGTCTTTTACAGCGATCACGTCGTGGTGGCCGAAGGCGGGGGAGCGATCGTGCTCGACGAGAGCGCCGGCAAAGCCCTAGCAGCGGGTCTCGGCCCGCACAAGGCCGCTATACATCGCAACCACGGGTTGTTCACCGTCGGCCACTCCGTTGACGAGGCCGCCTGGTGGTTCGTCACGATGGAACGCTCCTGCCAGGCTCAGATCCTCGCCGAATCGGTCGGCAAACCGCACCTCATCGACCCTGACGACGCTCGCTACACCTTCGAGCGGACAGGTTTCCACGACGCCGGATGGTTCAGTTTCCAACCCTTGTGGGACGAGATAGCACTGAGCGACCCTGACTTGTTCGACTAGCCGGCGACGAGAGGAGCCGGCACAAAAGTCGAAGTGACGGTGGTCATAGGACTTTTAGGGTACTTCGACCCTACGACGCCTAAGAAAATCTTTATAAGGTCAAGCTCATGCTTGCATCGGTGATCAACCTCAACTCCAGCGCCTACTACTTCCACTGGGGTGTCGTGTACATCTCCCTCGCCAACTTCCTGGCGATAGTCGTCATGCTGGTGATCTTCGTGGCGGCGCTGGTCTTGCCGTTCGTGCACACCCGTAACAAGCTCAAGGCGCAGGCCGGCGCCCAGCCGGTCGCCAAGGCCTACGAACCGCAAACACCCCCGCCCGCCGGGGACCCCACACTCTGGACGGCGCGGCTGCGCCAGGTTTGGCTTCGAAGGCTGCCCCCGGAGAAGATGCTTCCCGACAGCCAGCCAGCCTACGTAGCGTCGTGGATATACGTCTTTGGGGTCCTTACGCTCGCTGGGTTCGTCTTGACGGTGGTGACCGGTCTCGTGCTAGCGCTGGAAGGTCCCGCATGGTGGCATACGAGCAGCGTCGGCCATTTCTTCAACTCGATGCACTTGTGGAGCGTCGAATGCTTCATGGGTTTCATGGCCATCCACTTGTGGGGTAAGTTCTGGATGGCAGCGTGGCGGGGCCGGAGAGCGCTCACGTGGATCAGCGGCGTCCTCGCTTTCGTTATCTCTGTCTTCGAGGCTTTCACCGGGTACCTCTCGCAGACCAACTTCGATTCGCAGTGGATAGCCTTCGAAGCCAAGGACGCCATGAACGCTTCTGGGATCGGGGCGTTCTTCAACACGTTGGACTTCGGTCAGGCGTTCATGCTTCACATCGCCCTGGTGCCGGTGTTCTTGGTGGGGATCATCGCCCTGCACATCGTCATGGTCCGCCTCCGCGGTGTCGTTCCGCCCATAGATGCCAATCCCGAGCACCTCGGCGAGGAACCCAGCGTCGTAGCCGAAGCGACCAACCCGCTCCGGGCTGCACATGAGCTGGCTACACAAGAGCTGGCTGCGAGCGGAAAGGAGCTTTGACAGTGGCTGGGATACAAGCGACCTCTGCTGGCATGGGTAAAGATCGGCGCACGGCGCTTCGTCAGCGTCGCGAGATGGAAGCAAGGCCGTGGCGGGGACCGGTGCGCCGGTACGACATTCTCAAGGAGGGGACCATAGCCGTCGCTGTGGTCGCCGTCTTGGTGGTCTTGTTCGCCGTGCTTTTCTCCTCTCCTGACGTTCGCCCCGTGACCCTGCAGGCCTGGGCGTCCGCCCAGCCGAAAGGTTTCACGGAGATAGCGCTGAGCGAGCTCAACGGCACGAGCGATTCAGCCACCTACGGGCCACCGTACAACTCGGGTAACGGCGAGGTGCAGGACCTGTGGGGTATATCGATCCAAAAAGCCCTCGGGATCACGGATCCGATCAACTCTGCTGAGGACTTCGTGCTGCAACCGCTTAGCACCGTGAGTGGCCAGCCTCAGCTGACGGCGGCCTTGGGGCGCTACAACGACGCGAGTGCTACACAGCGCTCAGCGTGGCTCGCCGCTTACGGCAAAGCTCTAGCGAAAGCCCAGGTCGTGTCAGGCCGGCTGACGGTTCCGCGTGCCGCTGACGGTCCCGTCCCGGTGATGCTGTCGACGTTCCTTGGCATGGCCCGCTCTGGAGGCTTGGACGCCGCCCTCGTGCAGCACTCGCCGTTCTACGTGACCAACTACACAAACCCGCTTCTTTTCATCGGGGACTCCTGGAAAGCCCAGCACGGCAAGAGCTACTGGGGTCAAATCGTCGAGGCGCAGCACATGTCCGGCTCGCAGTGGGGCGTGATGAACGAAACCGGATCATGGCCAGGCCAGCCGTGGCTGTGGCTGTACACCATGTGGTACCAGGTGAACCCGATGGCCAACTCCGGCAACGGCGACGTGGAAGTCGTCGCAATCATGAGCTTCCTGACGATCCTCCTGGCGCTCGTACCTTTCATCCCGGGCCTGCGCGACATCCCACGCAAGATCCCCGTGCACAGGCTGATATGGAAGGACTACTACCGTTCCAACAGGCCGGGCGGATCTCCCGGCGCCGACGTGACGACCTGACCGGCGGTGTCTTAGGACCGGTTATGGCGATGCCCCCGGGGCGTATCCCCAGGGGCATCGCCATGTCTTTAGGCTCTGAGGCGACTTAGGCGGCTGGCGTCGCTGGCGTCGCTGGCGCAGTCGGGGCAGGATGGCCGGCAGGCCTTTGCGCTATGCGCAGGGCGTCACCGTCCTTGGAGATCACCGTGGCTCGGACTCCGGTCCTTATCGAGGATTCTCCCGATATCCCGCTGAACTTCGTCGAGGACGTGATCGTCTCCGTCACATTGCCCCCGCCGGGTTGCGAAAGCTCTATTGACGTGGCGGACACTGAGACCACCTTGCCGCGGTCGAGGTCTACGGTGACCCAGTTTCCTTTCCCCTTGCCTTTCACCTCGAACGTGGCGTGGACCGTCCGTTGCAAAAGGGTTCTATGGCCGTGAGCCTTGTGGGTCTTGGTCGATCCCGTCGACTGCGAGGACACGGCAAGGTTGACCGGGGCGGAGCTCGCCGAGGCGCTCGCTCCTGCGGGAGCGGTGAGCGCGTAGGCGCCGACGCCGGCTCCGACCGACGCGAGTGCCGCAACCGCTCCTGCTGCCACCTTGCGTCGCGTGTTGATGAGGACAGACATGGGATGCTCCTTTCGCGCCTGGCCTAACTTCCAGGCATATTGCTTTGTCGGCTATCAGTATCGGGAGCGCGTGTGATGGTGGTATCCGGAGACTATGAGGGTTCTGTTAAGGCTTTTGTCGTCTCGGCGGCGCTGTGGGCCACTGTAGAGGGCCCTGCATCTCCGCCGGGGCTGCGTTCCTCCTCGGGAGGATGGTCTTTGAACAACCGCCACCACAGGCCAGCGTTGACCAGCTGCAGCAGCGCCGCCACCTCGAAGGGAAGGTTAAGGCTGACCTCGTCGAAGAGGTAGCCGGTGAGAAGTGGGCTCGACGACATGGCCAGCTGGCTTGGCAGGTTGGAGATCGCAGCCACCGCAGCCCGCTCCTCCGGCTCCGCCAAGCCGAGCGTGTAGGACTGGCGCAGCGGAAGGGAGATCCTCTGGGTAACCATCCGAACCAGGTACACCGCCCCGGCTAGCTCGAAGTTGGGAGCCAGGACCATCGGAACGATGAGAAGCGCTTGCGCGGTGCGCATCACCGCCGACGTGCGTACCAGACCGTAACGCTTTGCCAAACCCGAAGCCGACAGGCTCGAAGCCATCGTGAGTGCGTTGACCACCGAGTAGAGGACTCCCACCTCGGCCGCTCCGACGCCGTAGCGTCTGAAGAACCAGTAGGTAAGGAAAGGCCCGAGCATTCCTATCGCCGCCCCGTTGAAACTGTTGGTGATCCACAGGCGGTAGACGAGCCAGCTCGAGCGGCGGGGCCAGTGCAGGTGGTGCTGTCCCGCCTTGCGGGGAGTCCTCGCAGGCTCTTCGAGACCGACGGCGATGATCCCTGCAAGCGCCGACACGACTGCTATCGCCACGAACGAAGCGCGAAACGTGACGGTGGCTGCCGCCCCGTGGACGTGGCTGGAGGTGACGAGGAGAGCCAGGAGCCCCCCGGCGGTCGCTCCCGCCGAGGAGGCGAAAGCCAAGCGGCCGAACATCGAGTTGCGGTGCTCGGCAGCGACGCTGTCGGTGGCGAACGCCGACTCGGCCGGCTGGTAAGGGCCGACAGCACCTGCGCCGGCTCCAGCCCCGCGGCCGAAGCTGCCGAGGGCTCCCGCCAGGAACAGCACTGGGTGAAGCGCCGTGATCGCGTATACGACTGCTGCTCCGGCCGTGAGAAGCGGCAAGCCCACCATGAAAGGCTTGCGGCCGATGCGGTCAGCGCTGGCACCGATGAGCGTCGACATCCCAGCGGAAGCCAGGGAGACGACGACCACGTAAACGGAGATCTCGAAAGCGCTGAAACCTTCGAGAGCCAAATAGATAGGAGTTACGACGCCTGCGAGAGCGCGCCCGCAGCTCATCGCGACCCTGGCGACGAAGATCAAGTCGAAGTTGTGGTTCGCCCACGCCGGGCGGATCCTCGACCCGAACCGGGCTGAGCTGCGACTGGGAGTTGTCTCGCTATCCAAGTTATTTACCCTTGCTAAGTTATCGCTAGGGGAGATTGTACGGGCCGGAACGCACTAAGCGCTGGCCGGGTTGGGTCGGGCGGGCTTGCCGGGTGCTAGCAATGCCGGGTGCTAGTAATACGGCCATGGTGAAACTGCTGGGCGAGAGGCCCGTCGAAGGTTCGACCCCTGACTCTCTGCTGGCGTTGCACGCCGCCGGCTATCGGGAGGTGCGCGCCCGGCTCTCGGCGGGGGTTGTCCTCGACGCGGGCTGCGGGCTCGGTTTCGAGACGGTGTCGCTCGGCGGCCCGGGACGTACCGTGGTTGGTTTCGACTACGACCCAGCGACTGCGGCGAAGGCCGCCTCCACCTTCGCCGGGCAAGGCCTCAGCGTGGCTTGTTGCGACGCGCTGTCGACGTGCTTTCGTGACGCAAGCTTCGACTTTGTGTGCTCATCGCATCTAATCGAGCACTTCAGGCGTCCCGAGCGCCATGTGGCAGAGATGGCCCGGCTGCTACGCCCGGATGGCGTCGCAATGATCCTCACCCCCAACAAGACGGCGGACTTCGAGAACCCTTATCACCTGCATCTGTTCGACCGGGAGGAGCTTGCTGAGACGCTCGGAGGCTTCTTCGCAGATGTCTGGGTCACAGGCCTGGACGGCTCGGAGTCGGTGAAAGCCGACTTCGCAGCGCGGCGCCGGCGCGCCGAGAAGGTCCTTCGGCTCGATTTCCTTGAGCTGCGCAAGCGGATCCCGCACCGCTGGTACACGACGGCCTATTCGGCCGCACTGCCCTTCGTCTACCGCCTCATGGCTCGCAACGACAGTGGCGGAGCGACCGGGATCACCGCCGAGGATTTCAGCGTCACCGCTGACATCGACGACACGACGTTGGTGCTTTTTGCCGTATGCCGATCTCCGAGATAATAGAAGAGGCCTAGGACCTAAAGTCTAAACGTCAGGTTGACGTTTATGGTCTTTTGGATGGTGCTATTCGGGAGCGGCCGGTTGGGCCAAGGTGCCCCGCAGTAGGAAGCTTGCGTATGAGATCCGCCACGACCGCCGGATGCGTCAGGTGAGCACCGTGACCGGCATCGGCTATGCAGGTCAGCTCACAGTTGGGAAGAGCTTCGGCGAGAGCCTGGGCGGCGGCCCGCTGGTGGGGTCTCGACTTGCCGCCATAGCCGACGGTGACCGGGACGGATATAGCGGTCGCGTCGAAGACCGGTCCGTGCGCGAGATAAGAGAAGTCGGTTTGTAAGGTCACCCCCTCCGAGCGCCGAGCTTGGCGGGTCGCGCCGGGGAGCCTTTCCCATAGCTTGTCGCCGACCATGCGCCTCATGAACCACTCGGCTCGGTCTTCCGGCGTCAGTTCGCTCGCCGCCCCGCGGGAGGCTGTGTCGTCAGGCCAAAACGGCATCCACGGCATGGGAGCTTCCCAGATCAACGCAGCGCTGAAAACTCGGGGGCGACGTTGCAGGGCTGCGAGCACGATGTCGCCGCCGAGACTGTGCCCGAAAGCTGCCACCGGGCCCGGACCGGCGATGTCGAGTAGGTCCTCCACTTGCACGGAGAAATCTTTGGGGGCTGTCAGCCCGGCCGAGTGCCCGTACCCGCGCCGGTCGTAGGCGACCGTCTCCCAGTCGTCGAGCTTGGCCATCAGACGGGTGAAGCTGGTCGCCCGGTCCATGGCCCCGTGGACCATGACGACGGTCCCTGCCGGCGTGTCGCTACCGGGCGCTGGCCGGCGTAGGATACGCATGCCAGCCGGGGGTCGCGCTATCTGGGGGTGATCCTCGCCAAACGGGGCGTTCAACTTTGCCGTGTTCGCCGGTTCTGAAAGACCCACGGTCTTAGCGCGAAACCGGCTTGTAGCGGATCCTGTGCGGCTGGTCCGCTTCGCCTCCCATGCGGCTGCGACGGTCGGCCTCGTAGTCGGAGAAGTTCCCCTCGAACCAGCGGACCTGCGAATCGCCCTCGAAAGCCAACACATGGGTGGCTATCCGGTCGAGGAACCAACGGTCGTGGCTGATGACAACGGCGCAGCCGGAGAAGCCGACCAGGGCGTCTTCGAGCGCCCGCAGAGTGTCCACGTCCAAGTCGTTGGTCGGCTCGTCGAGCAAGAGGAGGTTAGCGCCCGAGCGCAGAGTTTTAGCCAGATGAACCCGGTTACGTTCGCCACCGGAGAGCTCTCCCACCTTCTTTTGCTGGTCGGAGCCTTTGAAGCCGAAGCTCGCCACGTAGGCCCGGCCGTGAAGCTCCCGCCCGCCGACGATAAGGCGGTCCATGCCGTCTGCGACCTCCTCGAAGACCGTCTTGGAGGGATCCAGGGTTGACCTGGACTGGTCGACGTACGCAAGCGTGACGCTGTCGCCGAGACGAACGGAGCCCCCGTCGGGAGTCTCAGTGCCGGCTATCAGGCGGAACAGGGTCGTCTTGCCCGCCCCGTTAGCGCCGACAACGCCGACGATGCCCCCCGGCGGCAGGCTGAAAGACAAGCCGTCGATCAAAAGCCGCCCCTCGAAACCTTTAGACAGGCTTTCGGCTTCGACGACGAGATCCCCGAGCCTGGGGCCGGGTGGAATGGTTATCTCCAGGCGCTCGGGGATTTTGCGTGACGCTGCCTCCTCGGCGGAGGCGGCCAACTCCAGGTAAGAAGCGACCCGCGCCTTGCTTTTCGCCTGGCGTGCACGCGGCGACATCCGGATCCACTCGAGCTCCCGTTCGAGGGTCCGCTTGCGGGCTTCGTCGGCTTTGTCTTCCTTGGCGAGACGAGCCTGTTTCTGCTCCAGCCACGATGAGTAGTTGCCCTGCCAGGGGATCCCAGCGCCCCGGTCGAGCTCAAGGATCCATCCGGCCACGTTGTCCAAGAAGTAACGGTCGTGAGTGACCGCCACGACCGTTCCCGGGTAGTCACGCAGCGTGCGTTCCAGCCATGCGACCGACTCGGCGTCGAGATGGTTGGTCGGCTCGTCGAGCAAGAGCAGGTCGGGGCTCGACAAAAGCAGGCGGCAAAGCGCCACCCGGCGCCTCTCTCCGCCCGAAAGGTTCGCCACGGCAGCGTCGGGCGGTGGAAGGCGAAGCGCGTCCATGGCTATATCCAGGCGACGGTCCAGCTCCCACGCCCCGATGGCGTCGATCCGCTCGCCGAGGTCGGCCTGCTCGGCCAGCAACTTGTCGAAGTCGGCGTCCGCTTCGCCCATCGCCGCGCAAACCTCGTCGTACCTGGCCAGCAGGTCCCTGGTCGCGGCGACACCCATAGCCACGTTCCCGGCGACGTCGGTCGTGTCGTCGAGCTCGGGCTCTTGAGCCAGCAGCCCCACGCTGAAACCGCCAGTCAGGCGCGCCTCGCCACTGAAGCCGTCGTCGAGGCCCGCCATTATCCGCAATAGAGACGACTTGCCTGAACCGTTGGATCCGATGACACCGATCTTCGCCCCGGGATAGAAAGACAGGTTAATGCCGCGCAGAACCTCGCGGTCGGGGGGATAGAAGCGCCTCAGGTCACGCATCGTGAAAATAAACTGGGCTGGCACCCCTCCAGTCTCTCACGCCAGAGCGCGCCCCTCGTACCCTCAAGCGTGCGTTCCTACGCCGGGTGCCGGACTTGACTCGTCGCACACGGGCACCTAAGTTGGACAGAGGTCATACCAAGGTGGTCTACGCTTGGTGCGGCTAGCATCCGAGTCGCACTTTCCCCAGGAGGCCAGCGATGAGTGCCACACAACCTTCCAGCGCTATTTCGAATCCTCCGGCATCAGCAGGTGACAAGCAGTTCCTCGTCAGGAGCATCGACGCCGTTAAGCTCGCCGCGAGCCGCGACGCGCTCGACTTGGAGCTGACAGCGGTCGCGTACCGCCACCTCGGGACAGCCCGGGGGATTTTCACGGTCGAGCCTCCGGCACAGCAGGGCCTGGAACGTCTTCTGCCGAACGCCCCCGACTGGAGTGACGACGCCTCGGCTGGACCGTCGGCCCCTGCGGCGTCCGACACCCGCCGAGTGTCGATCCGGGTCCGGGCGGCGGGGCCGCGGTGCCTGCGAATGACCGTCAGCGCCGGTGCGGCTTGGAGCGAAGCGGCCGACGGTGCCGAAGACGGGATCGTGGTCGACCCGAACCCGACGGGCGTCGGGATCGAAGTCGACGAGACCCCCAGCTACGTGGAGGTCCGGGGTCGGGACATCGCCCTGCGACTGCACCGGCGGCCGTTCCGCATCGAGCTGATCGGAGGATCAGGTGCGCTCCTCGCGCGAAGCGGGGGTGAGCTACGCCAGGTCGCCGGGTTGCCTCTCGTTCCTGCTATGGCCGTTCGCGCCGGCCGGCTGTCGGTGAGCTTGGAGATAGCGCCTGGAGAGCTGCTGGCCGGCCTCGGGGAGCAGTTCACCTCCACGGTGCACAACGGCAGGAGCTTCGAACTGGTAGCCAACGACGCTCTCGGCGCTGGTACTGGCCTCACCTACAAAGCGGCTCCTGTCATACACTCCTCGGCCGGCTACAGCGTGTTCGTCAACACCCCGGGGCCGATGCGAGTGGACGTCGGCTCCACATTCCCGTCTGTGCTGGAGCTCGACAACGAGGAGGAGCGTTTCGATTGCTTCTTCCTCGCCGCTGCGACGCTCAAGGAGCGCCTCAGCGACTACACGGCTCTCACCGGGCGGATGACGGTGCCGCCAAGGTGGGCTTTTGGGGTGTGGATGTCGCGGTGCCGTTACCGCACACGCTCCGAGCTCGAGTCGGTAGCGTCGAAGCTTCGCGAGACCGGCATGCCCTGCGACGTGTTGCACATCGACCCTGACTGGTTGGAACGAGACTTGCTCAACTGCGACTTCGTCTGGAGCGACGCCAAGTACCCAGACCCGGCCGGCATGGTACGGTCCCTCAGCTCGCAAGGCTTCCGCCTCTCAGTGTGGGAGCTTCCCTATTTGGACCCCGACTCCCCGGTGTTCGACGAGGCCGCCGACGCCGGTTTGCTCGTTACAGGCCCGGACGGCTCGCCCGCCGAGGTGGCCCGCACCATGTCGCGCGACGGCCGGCCCCGTCACCTCGTGGACTTCTCCAATCCCGCGGCGCGTAACTGGTGGAAGGAAAAGAACAGGGGGCTAGCCGACCTAGGGGTGGCCGTCATAAAATGCGACTTCGGGGAGGGACTTCCCGACGACGCGATCATGTCGGACGGGCGGCGGGGTAGGGCGTGGCGTAACCTCTACCCTCTTTGGTACAGCCGTACCGTCTACGAGACCCTCGCCGAGCGTGACGGCTCCCAAGCCCTGGTGTGGAGCAGGAGCGGCTGGGCCGGTTCGCAACGCTACCCGGCGCAGTGGGGCGGCGACCCCGAGACGAGCGTGGCCGGTCTCGCCGCCGAGCTGAGAGCCGGCATCAGCTGGAGCCTGTCCGCCCCCGGGCTGTGGGCCCACGACATCGGAGGGTTCTACGGGGACGGACCGAGCCCGCAGCTTTACGTGCGGTGGGCTCAGGTGGGTTGCCTGTCCCCGCTGTCGCGCTTCCACGGGCTTCGGCCCAGGGAGCCCTGGGAGTTCGGTGACAGAGCGTTCTCGATCGTCAGGGACTTCGCCCGCCTGCGCTACCAGCTGCTGCCCTACCTTATGAGCGCCGCGGCCGAAGCGAGCCTCTTCGGCTGGCCTGTGCTGCGACCGCTGGCGTTGGAGTACCCCGACGAGAAGCTCCTTTGGTACGTGGACCACGAGTACATGCTCGGGCCGGACCTCCTCGTGGTGGCCGTGTTGGACGAGTCGCCCGACGTCGCCTCCGTCGAGGTGATACTACCGCCGGGGCAGTGGGTGGACTACTGGACCGGGACCGTGCTCAGAGGGCCTAGCCGCACCCGCGTCGAGGTGCCCCTCGAACGCATACCGCTCTACGTGCGTGCCGGCGCGGTGATCCCTATGGGCCCAGCCGCGAACCACACCGGTGAGATCGACCCGTCGCGCTGGGATCTGCACGTGTGGCCAGGTCCGCCGGCTGTCACGACCGTCTACGACGGGGATCTAGCCCACCGCTACCGGCCGGACCC
>JAJZAM010000264.1 GCA_021799445.1 Actinomycetes bacterium | reverse complement strand
GCGCAAAGTGACCCCCGCAGCAACCTTAACTCGGGGCACATCTCTGACAACGGGCCGGAAGTCAGGCGCAGTAACCGTAGCTCCGAAAGACGACGGCCTGACCGTGTCGCTGATCAAAAGCCTTTCGAGGGCAGAGGTGGAAGTCACGGTCTTTAATACTTGTCCTTGCGTCGGTCGAATTGGTGGATGCTCGGCGGTCCGCCAACTCCGAGCTGAGCTAGAAGAGTGTCAACGTCGCCTGCCGGCATCTGACAAGCGTAGTCGCGGCAGACGTAGGCGAGGCCGTCAGGCGACGGCGGCGGGCTCGCAGCGCCGCCTTGGGAGTGACGGCCCTCCCAGAGGGGGGATTCGAACGGTTCCCCCCACACGACAACACTCCCAGGGAGGTAGCGGCTCCGCACCGCGTCGAGGAGGTCGGGCCTCGACCCGCTGATCACGACTTCCGTCACCCCCCTGCGCGCCAGGTCAGCGGCGGCGATCATGGCGGTGAAAGACAGCGGAGACTTCGACATCGCCGGGGCCATAGCTTCGAGCAGCTTCCCGGCGTGTTCGCCGTAGCGGGGCTCGCCGGTTATGGCACCGAGGCGCACGAGGGCCGTCGCTGCGACCGAGTTCGCCGAGGGGACGGCCCCGTCGGAAGTGTCTAGCGGAGCTGCTATCAGGGCCTCGGCGTCCAACCCGGATGTGGCGAACGCGTGGCGTTCGGCGTCCCAGAACAACTCGATCAGGCCGTCGGCTGCTTTGCGGGCCTCGTCGAACCACTGGGACCGCCCGGTTGCCTCACCTAGACGGCAGAAAGCCTCGACGAGCCAGGCGTAGTCGGAGCTGTAGGCGAGGTGCCGGGCGGTTCCGTCCTGCCAGCTGCGAAGCCAGCGTCCGTCCGCTCTGCGGGAGCTCGCCAGCAAGAAGCGGCCGACTGACTCGGCTGCCTCTAGCGAACGCCGATCGCCGATGGCGGCGCCGGCTTCGGCGAGAGCCGCCACGGCCATGGCGTTCCACTCTGTGAGCACCTTGTCGTCCAGCCCCGGCCGGGACCTGGTGTTTCGGCGTTGGAGGAGGGCTTTCCGGCCGTCCTCGACGGTTCGCGGACGGGCCAGCCAGTCGGAGTCCGACGGCCAGAGCGTCGCGTCAGAATCGGCTATTCGCCGCGGCCGGTGAAGGATGTTCTTGCCTTCCCAGTTCCCGGCCTCGGTCACTGCGTACCAGGCGGCCGTGTCAGGACCGGCGACCTCGACCACCTCGGCGTGGTCCCAGACGTAAAAGCGGCCTTCGACCCCCTCGCTGTCGGCGTCCTCAGCTGACGCGAAGCCGGCCCCCGCGACGCGAAGCGGCGGGCTTAGCAGGTAGTCGACCGTCTCTTGAAGGACCTGCAGGTAGGCCGGGCGTCCAGTGACCTGCCACGCGTGCAGGTAGACGCGCACCAGCAGGGCGTTGTCGTAGAGCATCTTCTCGAAGTGGGGTACCAGCCAGGTGCGTTCCGTCGAGTACCGGGCGAAACCGCCTCCGAGGTGGTCGTAGATCCCCCCGGCCGCCATGGCGTCGAGGGTCGTGGTGAGCGCTGCGAGCAGGTCGGGGCGTTCGTAGGCTACGGCCGCCTGCAGCAGCGCCTCGAGCATCGGTGGCTGGGGGAACTTAGGCGCCCTCCCGAAGCCTCCCCACTCGGGGTCGAAGCGGGCCAGAAGGGCGTCGCCAGCACGCTCTAGGAGCTTCGGGTCACCGGCCGCCCCGGGGTCACCTTCCCGGGCCCAGCTCGCCGAGGGCAGCGACGTGTGAGTTCTAACAGCCTCGGCGAGCTGGGACGCTGCCTCTTCCAGCTCGGCGCGTTGATCCCGCCATAGTTCGCCGACCCGTCCCAGCAGGGCCATGAACTGGCCCTTGGGGTAGTAGGTGCCCCCGTGGAACGGCCTGCCGTCAGGCGTCAGGAACACGGTCATCGGCCACCCTCCGCCGCCCGTGATCGCCTGTACCGCTTCCATGTACACGCTGTCCACGTCGGGGCGTTCCTCCCGGTCGACCTTTACGCAAACCGCCAGGCCGTTCATGACCTCGGCTACTTCGGGGTCCTCGAAGGACTCGTGCGCCATCACATGGCACCAGTGGCAGGCGGAATAGCCGACCGAAAGAAGGATCGGAACGTCCCTGGTTCGCGCCACCTCGAAGGCTTCCGGCCCCCACGGGTACCAGTCGACGGGGTTGGCAGCGTGTTGTCGCAGGTAGGGACTGGTTTCCCCGGCTAGACGGTTGGTAGTCGGCACCTCCCAAACCTACTAGCAGGCGCACGCTTGGTGGTTGTGGCCGGCCAGCCCGGCCGCCGTCCTCGTAGATCCTAAGCTGCGAGGCTTTCGAAAGCCTTTTCGAGCTGGAGGATCGTGTCTTGGTCGAGAGCGTCGAGAACTTCGATGGCGGCCATGTTGTCACGGACCTGGTCGGCCCGGCTGGCGCCCGTGATCACAGTCGACACGTGAGGGTTGTGAGCGCACCAGGCGATCGCCACCTGGGACGGGGTGGCACCGAGACGCTCGGCGACGGCGGACAGCTGCTCGACAGCCTTGTTGGCGGCTGGGTCGGTGAGTCGGTCGCGCAGCCACTCGTAGCCGGGGAGGGCGGCCCGGGATCCTTCGGGGATCCCGTCGCGGTACTTGCCGGTGAGCAGGCCTGAAGCTAGAGGGCTCCACGTGGTCAGGCCGAGGCCTATCTCGGAGTAGAGGCGGGCGTACTCGCGCTCGACTTTCGCCCGGGTGAGCAGGTTGTACTGGGGCTGCTCCATCACCGGCTTGTGAAGGTGGTGGCGCTCGGCGATCTCCCAAGCAGCGCGGATCTCGTCGGCCGGCCACTCGGAGGTCCCCCAGTAGAGGGCCTGGCCGCGCTCGACCATGTCGTGCATCGCCCAAACCGTCTCCTCCAGAGGGGTGTTGGGATCGTGGCGGTGGCAGAACACCAAGTCGACGAAGTCGAGGCCGAGGCGTTCGAGGCTGCCTTGTATGGCCTGGTGCAGGTACTTGCGGTTGAGCGTGTTGCGCATGTTCACGCCCGGGTGCAATCCCCAGAACAGCTTCGTCGATATCACGTAGTCGTGGCGCGCCCAGCCGAGATCCCTGATGGCCTGGCCCATGATCCTCTCGGACTCACCGCCTGAGTAGACCTCGGCGTTGTCGAAGAAGTTGACGCCGGCTTCGCGCGCCGCCTGGAGGCATTCTGCGGCACCCTGACCGGCCAGCTGGGGTCCGAAGGTAACCCACGACCCGAAGGACAAAAGGCTGACGCGCAGACCGGAACGGCCAAGGTTGCGATAAGGCATCTTCATGGCTTTCAACTTACCGGCCTTCGGGCTCGACCCGGTCGA
>JAJZAM010000263.1 GCA_021799445.1 Actinomycetes bacterium | reverse complement strand
GCCGTGCCGTCGGCGCTCAGTACCACACTGACCGAACCGCCGGGCTGGTTCACCGTTACCGCGGACCCGACCCGCCCCCAGTGGTGCATCGCCGCCGCAGCGGCGACCGAACCTGTGCCGCACGCCTTGGTCTCCCCGACGCCGCGCTCCCACACGCGCATGGTGACAGTGTCAGGATCGGGGCCGAGGGTGACGAACTCGACGTTGACCCCGCCCTCGACGGAGCGCTCCAGGCGAGGTCCGAGCGTCCCCACGTCGACACTCGCCGGGTCCGGCCCGAGCACGACGAGGTGCGGGTTCCCCACGCTCACCCGCATCCGCCCGTCTCCGACGTTACATACCGGAGTTGGGTCTTCGAGCTTGACCGTGCCCATGTCTACCGTGCCCCACGTGACGTCGTCGCCGCGACGTTCGACGCTGACCTCGCGTACCCCGGCCGGGGTCGCGACTTCGAAAGCCTGCGCCTCGCTCACCCAGCCGGCGTCCAGGGCTACGTGAGCCAGGCAGCGCATGCCGTTACCGCTCATCTCCGCCACAGACCCGTCGGCGTTCCACAGGCGAAAGTCCAAGGCGGGGCCGTGCGGTCCGAGGCGCCGGGAGACTATCAGGCCGTCAGCCCCAAGGCCGGTGTGACGTTCGCACAGCCGGCGAGCCACCGACTCGTCGGCTTCTAGGTCCAAGCCGACCAGGAAGTCGTTGGCCAGCCCGTGCATCTTCGTCAAAGTAACTGGCGCAGCTTTCATCTTCTCCTCCAGTCTCTCAGTAACGCGTCGGCTACCGCCAGAGGATTCTCTGGCGTCTCATACCAGGTGACCCTCGGGTCGCGCCGCCACCACGACCTCTGACGCACAGAAAAGCGCCTAGTATGGCTTTCTGCCGACGCCACAGCCTCTTCCAAAGGCACGCCCCGCTCCAAGTGGGCGGCCAGCTCGCGGTATCCGAGCGCTTGACGGGCGGTTCGAGACCAACCCTGGGGGCGCTCAAGCAGGTATCTCACCTCGTCGACGAAGCCTTCTGCGAGCATCGACTGGAGGCGCTGTGATATCCGCTTGGCCACCACGGCACGGTCCATCCAAATGCCCGCCACGTACCACGACGTCGGAGGGTAAGCAGCCAAGCCGGGCCCGAAGGCCGAAAAAGGCTTCCCGCTTCCGAGCGTCGCCTCCAAAGCCCGAATTATCCTCCGCCGGTTCGTCGGTTCCATCCTGGAAGCCCCCAGCGGGTCCGCCAGTTCCAGACGCCGGTAGAGGAGCTCGGTGTCGGGCTCGGCTTCAAGCTCGGCGGCGATGTCGGGCCACCTGCCGGGAGGGTCGAGACCGTCAAGGAGCGCCTGCACGTAAAGGCCGCTGCCACCCACCAGGAGGGCTGTCGACCCCCTCGCTTCGATGCCGGCGAGCGCTGCACGCGCCGCTGCGGCCCACCTGGTCACGTCGAAGTCGTCGTCGGGGTCGGTCAGGTCGACCAGGTGGTGGGGCACTTCGCCCCTCTGCGTCGGGGTGGCCTTGGCCGTTCCTATGTCCATGTAGCGGTACACCTGCATCGAGTCGCCGCTTAGGATCTCCACGCTGCCGGCTCGCTTCGCTATCTCCACGGCGAGCGCCGACTTCCCCGAGGCGGTGCATCCGACCAGTGCGAGGTGTCTCAGGCTGCCACCACTGGGATCGACACCTTGCGACGCGGCCAGCCGGTCACCTCTACCAGCTCGCCTTCTAAATAGTGAGGAGCGGCGCGCACGACCCGGACGTCCGCCCACGCCCCGGGCGGGATCGACGCGGGGTCCGCCGGGAAGTGCACCAGCTTTCCCTGCGCGCTGCGACCTGTGACCATCTCCGGGCGCCGCTTGGAAGGACCTTCGACTAGGACCTCTTCGATCATGCCTACCCTCGCTTGATGTTTGAGCAAGGCGGACCGTTCGACCACGACCCGCAGGCGCTCGAAGCGTTCGGCCACCACGTCTGCGGGAACGAAACGGTCGGTCCACGCCGCCGACTCGGTGCCGGGGCGGGGCGAGTATATGAACGTGTATGCGCTGTCGTAAGAAGCCTCGGCGACCACTTCGAGGGTTGCGTCGAAGTCCCGGTCGGTCTCGCCGGGGAAGCCTACGATGATGTCAGTGGTCACGGCCAGGCCGTCGACGGCCGCCCGCGCAGCGGTGAGCTTTTCGAGATAGCGGGCGGCGGTGTAACCGCGGTGCATGGCTGCGAGCACGTCGTCGCTGCCGGACTGCAATGGCAGGTGCAGGTGAGGGCACACAGCCTTTTCGGAGGCCATAACCTCGATCGTGTCGGCCCTTAGGTCCTTAGGGTGAGGGCTCGTGTATCTAACCCGCCGGATGCCTTGCACGGACGCCACCGCCCGGAGCAGATCAGCGAACAGCGGACGCGCACGGGCGCGTTCGCCTGCGGCCCACAGCGGCCCGGCAAGGTCGGTCCTCTCCCGCCAGGCGACGTCGCTGCGCAGCGAGGTGGTTATGTCCCTGCCGTAGGAGTTGACGTTCTGGCCGAGCAAGGTGACTTCCACCGTTCCAGACGCTGCTAGGGCTCTCACCTCTTGGACTATCGACGAGAAAGCCTTGCTCGACTCCGCGCCGCGCACTGAAGGGACGATGCAAAAAGCGCAGTTGTTGTCGCAGCCGACTTGGATCGTGACCCACGCAGAGTGCGGGGAGTCGCGTCTGACCGGAAGAGCCGGCGGCGGCTCCGAGGCACCGGCCGGACCGTCGACGATCTCGCACACCGTAACGTCGGAGCTGAGAGCTTGCCTGAGGAGCTCAGCGGCTCTTGTGCTGTTGTGGGTTCCCCACACCGCGTCGACCCACGGCGCCCGCTCGGCGATGGCTTCCTTGTCCTTCTGGGCGAGGCAGCCGGCGACGGCGATCTGCATACCGGGGCGGCTGTCTTTGACGGACTTGAGGGCGCCTAGATGACCGTAAAACTTGTTGTCAGCGTTCTCCCTGATGCAGCACGTGTTTAGGACTACCACGTCGGCGTCCTCGGCCGTGGAGGTCGGGACCATCCCGTCGGCTTCGAGTATCGAGGCGATCCTCACAGAGTCGTGCTCGTTCATCTGACAGCCGAACGTCCGGATGTAGAAGCTGCGAGGCACGACCCTGATTGTACAGGCGGGTATCGACGAGTCGTTCCCTGGGCTGCGCAAGACCGTGGGAGGTCGTGGCGCTAGGCGGCGCTACCGTCAGTCGTCAAGGCTGATCGGCTCGTCGTCGTCGAGTCCGACGCCGACAGGAGCGGCGAGCACCGCTTCGGGCTCCGGGGTGTCGCCGAGACCGACCTTTTGGCGTACCTTCTCGGATATCTCGATCATGACCTCCAAGTTGGCCGCGAGGA
>JAJZAM010000044.1 GCA_021799445.1 Actinomycetes bacterium | reverse complement strand
TGCTCGCCGCGATCGCCTCAGCCACGGCTCTTGTGCCCGCCTCGAAGCGGCTGTCTTCGAAGACGCCCATAGGCCCGTTCCAAAGGACCGTGCGCGCTTCGGTCACCACGTCGGAGAACTCTGCGGCGCTGCCCGGGCCGATGTCGAGGCCCGTCCAACCGTCGGGGACGTCGACACCTACCTGGCGTGTCTCCCCTGTCGGGTCCACGCCCGCCCCGAAAGCCCCGCCTGGGCTGAGCACGGTCAGGTCGCTGGGGAGGCGAATGTCGCGCCCCGACTCCAAGAGGGTCCTGCACGCCTCCACACGGTCCGGCTCGAAAAGAGAGCTCCCCGTGCTATGCCCTGCGGCCGCTAGGAACGTGAAGCACATCCCCCCGCCTACCACCAAGGTGTCTACCTTGTCGAGGAGCGCTTCGATGACGCCCAGCTTGTCGGAGACTTTCGACCCTCCAAGCACGGCGACGAACGGGCGGGAAGCGCCGCCGAGCAGCCCTTGGAGGACTTCCACCTCCCGGGCCATGATCCGCCCGGCAGCGCTAGGCAACAGCCGCGGTGGCCCGACGACCGAGGCGTGAGCCCTGTGGGCGGCTCCGAACGCGTCGTTGACGAACAGGTCGTGGCCCTCGCAGATCTCCCGGGCGAAGGTCATATCCCCCGCCTCCTCCCGGGGGTCGAAGCGCAGGTTCTCCAGGACGTCCACCCTGCCGGCATCCCCGCCCGCTGCGGCTACCAGCTCCTTTAGGCGCTCACGGACAGGGTCCATCGAGAACCTCGGGTCGGGGCGACCCTTGGGCCGGCCCAGATGCGAGGCTGCGACCACCCTGCGAGCACCGTGGCCGAGGAGCCAGATGATCGTGTCCACGCTTAGGCGTATACGAAGGTCGTCGGTTATGACCCCGCCGGTCATTGGAACGTTGAAGTCGTTCCGTACCAGGATGCTCTTGCCGGCCGGGTCGGGCAGGTCTTCAAGGACCGGAAGCTTGCTCAAGGCCGTGGCGCCCCGCCGACCTTGCGGGTGATGTCGACCAGGCGGTTCGAGTACCCCCATTCGTTGTCGTACCAGCCGAACACTTTGACCATCGAACCCATGGCCATGGTCAGCTTCGAGTCGAAAGTGCAAGACGCCGGGCTTCCGACTATGTCCGAGGACACCAGCGGCGCCTCGCTGTAGACCAGCACCTTGGACAGCGGCCCGCTCCCGGCTGCCGCCCGGTACGCCTCGTTGACCTCTTCTACGGTGACTTCCCTGCCGAGGATGCCCGTGAAGTCGGTGATGGACCCGTCGACGACGGGCACGCGCAGGGAACTGCCGTCGAGGCGGCCTTTCATGCTCGACATGACCAGGCTCGTAGCCCGAGCAGCGCCGGTCGTAGACGGGACGATGTTGACGGCGGCGGAGCGGGCCCGGCGAAGGTCCTTGTGAGCAAGGTCGAGCAGGTTCTGGTCGTTGGTGAAAGCGTGGACGGTGGTCATCAGCCCCTTCTCCACTCCGAAGGCGTCGTCGAGGACTTTGATCATCGGAACGAAACAGTTCGTGGTGCACGAAGCGTTCGAGACGACGATGTGGGACGCCGGGTCGAAGGTGTCATCGTTGACGCCAACCACGAACGTCGCGTCGGCTCCCGTAGCGGGCGCTGAGACCACAACCCTCGGGGCTCCTGCCTCTAAGTGGGTGGCAGCCTTGTCACGGTCGGTGAAAATGCCGGTCGACTCGACGACGACGTCGACGCCGAGGTCGCCCCACGGCAGGGCCTTCGGGTCGCGCTCGGCGAACACGGCGAAGGTGAGGTCGCCGACGGTGATCGACTTGTCGTCGTGGGTGACCTCCTGGCGCAGCGTCCCCTGCGTCGAGTCGTACTTGAGAAGGTGGGCGTTGGTAGCCGTGGGGACCAGGTCGTTGACCCCGACGACGATCAGCTCCTCGGCCCCCGGGTCGGTCTCAGCCTGGGCGATCACCGACCGGACGAAATTCCTACCGATGCGCCCGAAACCGTTGATGCCGACTCGTATCGCCATGGTTGGAGGTCTCCTTTTTCGACTTGACTTGGTTTACGCACCCGCCGCGCCCGACGATTTCAGTCCTGGGACTGCTTGTGCAAGGCGATCTTAAACCCCGACGAGACCGGCGAGGACCACCGCCAGCTTCGCTGGATCGTGGCTTGCGCCCGCGGAGTCAGACAGGTCGGCACGGACTATTCGCGTGCCACGGAAAACTTCCGCCGGTCCGCTATGGCCGTGCACGACCATCACGTCGACGGGCACCCCGTGGGAGAGGATCGCGTCGAGATGGTCGGTACTCGAGTATCCAGCGGTCTCGGGAGGCTGGGGTTCCAGGTTACAGACGTAAATCCGCTGCGCCGGCGTGGCTTCGAGGGCGTTGCGGATCGCTGGCACCGTCGCAGCTGCCAGGACGCTCGTGTACAACGAGCCCGGTCCGAGAACCACCTGATCGGCCACCGTTAGCGCAGCGACAGCCTGCGGCGGCGCCGGTGGCGACTCCGGCCGCAGACGAAGACGGCGGATCCCGCCCGGTGTCTGAGCCACCGCCAGTTGGCCGACGACGCACTCGTCGCCTATGTCGGCTTCGAGGTCGACGGGCACCGACGTAGCAGGGAGCGCTGTGCCGCAAGCATCCAGCAGGGCGGCGACTCGCACGGCCGGGCCGGTCAAGTCCCTGTCGGACCCGGCGAGAGCGGCGAGCACAAGGTTACCTAGGGCGTGGTCGTCCAAACCGTCGCTGCCGGCGGGGAAGCGGTATTCGAGCGCAGCCGCCCACGGATTGTCAGGGTCCGCCAACGCCGTTAGGCACCTGCGCAAGTCCCCAGGGGCGGGTATCCCTATGGCTCTGCGTAGGCGCCCGCTCGACCCGCCGTCGTCGGCTACCGAGACGACAGCGGTCACCTCGGCTGCGTACAGGCGGAGCGCCGCTATGGTCGCTGCGAGGCCGTGCCCTCCGCCGATCGCGACGACCGACGGCCCCTCCTGGTGCAACCGGGACCGCCTAGCGTTCGACGTCACGGTGGAACACCGCCACGTCGAATCCGAGTGTTCTGATCGACCCGGCGAGCTCCTCGGCGATGACGACGGAACGGTGCTTGCCGCCGGTGCATCCCACAGCGACGCTCATGTAGGTCTTTCCTTCCTTCTCGTAGCTCGGCAGGAGGAAGGCTAGGAGGTCGCCTGCCTTGTCGAGGAAGTCCCTGCACCCTTCCTGGGCCAGGACGTAGTCGCGCACCGGCCGGTCGCGCCCTGTCAGGTCACGCAGATCCGCCACCCAGTGCGGGTTGGGGAGGAACCTGACGTCGAACACGTTGTCCACGTCAGGGGGAAGCCCGTACTTGAAGCCGAACGAGACGACCGTGATGTGCATCGAATCAGCAGCGTCACGGTGGAATAGGTCGATGAGCCTGGAGCGAAGCTGGTGGACGTTCAAGTCGCTCGTGTCTATGACCACGTCGGCGGCTTCGCGGATCTCCGCTAGGCGTTCTCGCTCCAACGCCACAGCTTCCATGACCTTCTCACGCCCGAGTGGATGGCGCCGCCGGGTGCCTTCGAAGCGCCTAACCAGCACGTCGTCGGACGCGTCGAGAAAGACCGTACGGACCAGCACCCCCCTGTGGGTGAGAGCGCGGACCGCTGAGCTGAGATCCTCCAGCTGCTCGGTGTCGCGGCCGACGACCAGAGCCACCCGGTCCCGGGTAGAGCCGGGAGCCAAGGCCAGGTCGGCGACGGAGACGATCAGCGAGGTGGGCAGGTTGTCGACCACGAACCAGCCAAGATCCTCCAAGGTGGCTCCCGCCTGCGAGCGTCCCGCCCCGGACAGCCCGGTGACGATAACAAACTCGGCCACGACTAGCCTCCTTTAGGGGTCCTTGGTAGCTTTTCGGCTCTCAGCGCGAGAAGACGGGGAATGCTCGCAGCCTCCTTGTACTCCTCGGCCCGGGCGAGGAAACCAGCGGGCGGGGGCGGCTCGGCCATCGACGTGACATAGAGGCCGGCGGCGACCATAGCGTTTACGTACCGGGAGAGAGGCCTGTGAACGAACGGTATCCACACCTGTTTTTCGACCTCTTCGAGTGACACGTCCTCGACCAGGTACGGTCCGATCCTCCAGTACTGCTCCTCAAGGATGGTGTCGTCGATCCACCCGGAGCCTGGCGTCTGAAGAAGCGGATGGTTGAGAAGGAAGACGAAAACCCCTCCCGGGGCAAGGACGCGTCCGACCTCGCCGATAGCCTCGTCGAGAGCTGTTACGTGCTCGAAGACCAAGCAGGCGATGACCGTGTCGAACGTAGCGTCAGGGAAGGGCAGTCCCGACGCTTCGGACCTCGCCAGTCTCACTCCCCCGCCGCGTCGTGCCGCTTCGGTCACCTGCGCGTAAGAAGGGTCCACCCCCACGACGAGCTCGACCCCGTCGACGCTACCCGCCAAGCGGGCCACTTGGCCCTCCCCGCATCCCACGTCGAGGACCCTCTTTGCGCCCGTCAGCTCAGCTTTTATATGTGGGAGGATCTGCTCCTCGTACTCAGGGTCAGCTCCCCCGGTGAAGCCGGCCTGCCACCACGCAGCGTGGCGCTCCCACAGCTCCCTTCCCACGCTGAGCGCCTCAGCGTCCGCATCCGAGGTGTGCGCCTGCGCGCCTATGCCACAGCCGGAGTCCTCGGTCGCGACCGGGACCTGCTCAGCCCCTAGGCCCGGGCTGCCAGGAGCTTGCGACGTCACGCCCGTCTGCAGTTGGCTGCTATGCGATCGGCCATCTCCGCGTGCAGCGCCTTTGGCAGGTCGTGGGCCATTCCCGGCACCAGCCACAGCTCGGCTCCGGGCACAGCCTCAGCCGTAGCCCTGCCACCGGAGTTGTCGACCAGAGGGTCGGAGTCCCCGTGGATGACCAGGGTGGGGACCGCCACCTCGTGGAGCGCCTCGGTGCGGTCGGGTTGGGCGAGGATCGCAAGGAGCTGGCGTACAACCCCGGCCGGATGGTAGGCACGGTCGTAGGCGGCGGCGGCCCTGTCGCGCAGCTCCTCGTCGCTCGGGGGGTACCCGGGGCTGGAAATTATCCGCGATCCTGCTACGCCGGCTTCGATGGCCTCCTCGCGAGTCGCCGGGGGCGACGCAAAGAACAGGGCTTCTGCGACGCCTGGGTGCGACTGGCCTACGCCCGGATTTCCAGTCGTGGAGAAGATCGACGTCAGCGACAGGCTCCTTTCGGGGTGCTCCACCACGAAGGTCTGGGCGATCATTCCGCCCATCGACGCCCCCACGATGTGCGCCTGGGCAAGGCCTAGCGCGTCGAGCAGACCGACCCCATCGGCGGCCATGTCGGAGAGGGTGTAGACGGGAGGGGGGACCGTCCCCGACGCGATAGCGGCCGCCATGTCAGGCACTCCGGCCTCGTCGAACCAGGTCGACAGGCCGATGTCGCGATTGTCGAAGCGGATCACTCGGAAGCCTCGGGAAACCAGCTCGGCGACGAAGGCGTCGTCCCAGGAGGTCATCTGGGCGCTCAGGCCCATGATCAGCAGGATCGCGGGATCCCCGGGATCGCCGTGCTCGTCGTAGAAGATCTCGATACCGTTGGCAGGAACTTTGGGCATGGAACAAACCCTAGCTGTGGATCCGTTCGAAAACGGCTTCCGCTACCGGATCGGGAAGCCACGAAAGGCCCATCACAGACTCCTTGGGGAGCTTCTTCAGGGTTTTTGGTCCTCCCAGCTCGGCCAAAAGCCGCTTCTTGCGCGCGGGACCGAGACCGGGAATGCCGTCTAGGAGCGAGGAGGTCATCCTCTTACCCCTCGAAGCCCGGTGGTAGGTGATCGCGAAACGGTGCGCCTCGTCTCGTATCCGCTGGAGCAGGTACAAGGCTTCCGACGTCCTGGGGATGCGTATCGGCTCCGAACTGCCCGGCCGGTACACCTCCTCGAAGCGTTTCGCTAGCGACGCCACAGGGATCTCCGAGCTTAGACCTAGCCGTTCGAGGACGTCGACGGCCACTCCAAGCTGACCTTTGCCTCCGTCGACGAGAAGTAGCTGCGGGGGGTAGGAGAACTTTCGCTTCCTCTCCTCGACCGGTTTGGTTCGTTCGGCCAGGTACGCGCTCAGACGCCGCGTCAACACCTCTCCCATCGCGGCGAAGTCGTCGTTACCTTCCACCGTCTTGATCTTGAAACGCCGGTACTCAGACGGTCGGGGCAACCCGTCCTCCATGACCACCATCGACCCGACGTAGTCGGTCCCTTGCAGGTGGCTCATGTCGTAGCATTCGATCCGCAGCGGCGACTCGGGAAGGCCCAGGTGGTCCTGAAGGGCGGTCAGAGCGCGGGCCCTGGCGTTGTGGTCGGCAGCCCTGGTGAGGCGGTGACGGCGGAACTCCTCGGCCGCGTTCTTCTCCACGGTCTCCATGAGAGCCTTCTTGTCGCCTCGTTGAGGGACGCGTACTTCCACGGCGGAGCCCTTCCTGGCGTTCGGGTTGACGCTGCGCTCGACCCGGTAGCGCGAATCCGCAGCCCACCACTCGACGTCGGCGGACGTTGCATCCCCGGCCCGGCGGCGACCGGTCTTCACGTGGTCGGGCGCGTCGCCGGCGACGTCAGGCGACGAGCGCAGCAGCTCCAGCCACTCGACGATCGTCTCGGCATCCTCCGGTGCTTCGGGCACCAAGATCAGGGGCGGCACCCCCATAGGGGCGGCGTCGTAGTGCTGCTCGAGCACCTGCGCGACCAGGGCTGGCCTGCTCAGGTCTTCGACCTTGTCGACTATGAGACCTTTCCTGCCGACGACCCGACCGCGCCGCACGTAGAACACCTGCACCGCCGCCTCTAGCTCGTCCTCTACGATAGCGAAACAGTCCAGGTCGTCGGCGGTCTCGGTGACCATCTGCTGCTTCTCGATGGCTTTGCGCAGCGCGGCGAGCCGGTCCCTGAGGCGCCCTGCCCGTTCGAATTCGAGCTGGGCGGCGCACTGCGCCATCTCGGACTCCAAGCGTGATATGACCGACTGGGTGTCGCCTTCCAAGAAACCGATGAGGTCGCGCACCATCTCGCCGTAGTGCTCTGAGGTCACAGCCTCTACGCACGGTCCCGAGCACTTCTCGATGTGGTACAGCAGGCACGGCCGGCCCAGCCGGCGGTGGTTGGCCAGTTTGGAGTCGCTGCAAGTGCGAACGGGGAAGATCCTCGTGAGCGAGTCGAGGGTCTCACGTATCGCGTAGGCGTGGGCGTAGGGGCCGAAGTACCTGCTCGTCTTGTCCCTGACCCCCCTCCTGACCGTCGCTCTAGGCCATTCGTCGCCGACTGTTACCGCGAGGAAAGGGTAGCTCTTGTCGTCGCGGAGGCGAACGTTGAACCTTGGCTTGTGCTGCTTTATCAGGCTGTACTCGAGCATCAAGGCTTCCACGTCGTTCCTGACCTGGATCCACTCGACGCTTTGCGCCGAGGCCACCATCTGCGCCGTTCGGGGAGCGAGCAATGCCGGGTTTTGGAAGTAGTTCGACAGGCGGCTGCGCAGCGACTTCGCCTTGCCGACGTAGATGACCCGACCTTCGTCATCTTTGAACTGGTAGGAGCCCGGAGCGTCGGGAATAGTCCCCGGGGACGGACGAACAAGCACGCCCTGAGTCTGCCCTAACTGAGGCGTCATTGCAGGCCCGGCCCGACACCAGAGCAACTCGCAGCGACACGGTGCGCGACCCCGCCGCACGGGCCTATGATGGTAGCGCCGGCCCGGAATCCGGCTACATAATCACTTCGAGGTCGACATCCCCGCGGATGGGCGCCCGGGCTGTCCCCGCCGACCGCATGTCGAAGTGCTCCAATGGAGGTGTTCCGCCGTGATCCGACTTCAACCCCCTCTTCCTGAGGGCTACACGACATCCGCAGGTTCCGACCTTGCCCGGCGCATAGCCGCCGCGAAAGAAACCCTGGGCGACGACCTTATGATCCTCGGGCATCACTACCAGCGCGACGAGGTGATGCGCTGGGCCGACGCCCGCGGGGACTCATTCGGCTTGTCCCGCAAAGCTGCCGCGTCCAAGGCTCGCTACGTCGTTTTCTGCGGTGTTCACTTTATGGCCGAATCAGCGGACATCCTGACCGGCCCGGACCAGACGGTGATCCTTCCCGACCTGAACGCCGGATGCTCGATGGCCGACATGGCCGACCTCGAAGCCGTCGAAGAGGCCTGGGACGAACTGTCGTCGGTCACCGACGTGGAGGAGATCGTCCCGATCACGTACATGAACTCTGCCGCGGCGCTCAAAGCGTTCGTAGGACGACGGGGCGGGGCGGTTTGCACGTCGTCGAACGCGAGGGCGGTGGTCAGCTGGGCCTTGGCCCAGCACGGCCCTGACACCAAGGTGCTCTTCTTCCCCGACCAGCACCTCGGTCGTAACACCGCCTACCAGCTGGGCTTTAACGAAGGCGACATGGCAGTGTGGGATCCCCGGGCCGGCCTGGGAGGTCTCGACGAGGCCACGGTGAAAGGCTCCCGTTTCTTGTTGTGGAAGGGGCACTGCTCGGTGCACCAGCGGTTCCGTCCCAGCCACGTGGAGGACTTCAGGTCCCGCCACCCCGACGGTATCGTGATCGTCCACCCCGAATGCTCCCACGATGTGGTCGAGCTGGCTGACATGGCTGGCAGCACCGATTTCATAATTGCGGCCGTCGACAAGGCCGAGCCCGGCACGACCATCGCCGTAGCCACGGAGATACACCTCGTCCAGCGACTCGCCGACGAGCACCCCCACCTTCGTGTAGTTTCACTCGACCCGCTGATCTGCCCGTGCTCGACGATGTTCCGCATCGACGCCGCGCACCTGGCGTGGGTGCTTGAGGAACTGGTGCAAGGAAGAGTGGTCAATCAGATCACCGTCGACGAGGAGACCGCCGCCGGCGCTCGCATAGCCCTACAGAGGATGCTCGACATAACCTAGGTAGCCCCAGGCCACGGGAGCGGGTCGGCCGCTCAGGCGAGAAGCGGGGCCAAAAAGCGCCCGGTGTAACTCGACGATGTCTTCGCGACCGTCTCAGGAGTGCCCTCGACTACCACCTCCCCTCCGCCGTCCCCACCTTCAGGGCCGAGGTCGATGATCCAGTCGGACGTCTTGATCACGTCGAGGTTGTGCTCTATGACCAACACGGTGTTACCCTGGTCGACGAGGCGGGAAAGGACCGCGAGAAGTTTGCGGATGTCCTCGAAATGCAGCCCCGTCGTCGGCTCGTCCAGCACGTATATGGTGTGTCCGGTCGAGCGCTTGGACAGTTCGGTTGCCAGTTTGATCCTCTGCGCCTCACCACCCGACAGCGTCGGCGCTGGCTGACCGAGCCTGATGTAACCCAGGCCGACGTCGACCAGGGTCTGCATGTGCCGTGCTATGGCAGGCTGGTTCGAGAAGAAGTCGAGAGCCTCCTCGCAGGGCATGTCCAGCACCTCCGAGATGTTCTTCCCCTTGAAAGTGACATCCAGAGTGTCACGGTTGTAGCGGGCCCCTTTGCACACTTCGCAGGGCACGTACACGTCGGGCAGGAAGTGCATCTCGATCTTGATCGTCCCGTCGCCGGCGCAAGCCTCGCAGCGGCCGCCTTTCACGTTGAACGAGAACCGACCAGGCTGATACCCGCGGACCTTGGCTTCTGTGGTCGTGGCGAAGAGGCGCCGGACGTGGTCGAAAACGCCCGTGTAGGTAGCCGGGTTCGAACGTGGGGTGCGACCGATAGGGGACTGGTCGATAGAGATCACCTTGTCGACGGCTTCTAGACCCTCGACGCGGGTATGACGGCCCGCTACCTCCTTGGAGCGGTAGATCTTCGCCATTAGCGCCCTAAGCAGGATGTCGTTGACGAGCGTCGATTTGCCCGATCCTGACACCCCTGTGACAGACACCAGGCACCCGAGTGGGAACTCGACGTCGATCCCTTTTAGGTTGTGCTCTCGGGCTCCGACCACTTTGATCGTCCCTTTCGGTTCCCGCCGCAATGCCGGCACGGGAATCTTGCGTTCTCCCGCCAGGTACCGGCCGGTCAGGGAATCGGGGTTCGACAGGAGATCTTCCAGGCTGCCCGAGACCACCACGGTACCGCCGTGCTCGCCGGCGCCCGGCCCGATGTCGACGACGTGATCCGACACGCGGATCGTGTCCTCGTCGTGCTCGACGACTATCACCGTGTTGCCTAGGTCGCGCAAGCGCAGCAGGGTTTCAATCAACTTGTGGTTGTCGCGTTGGTGCAGTCCTATCGACGGCTCGTCTAGAACGTAGAGGACCCCGACTAGACCGCTGCCTATCTGAGACGCCAGACGGATCCGCTGCGCTTCACCCCCAGCGAGCGTCGCGGCGGACCGGTTCAGGCTCAGATAGTCGAGACCCACGTCGAGGAGGAAGCGCATCCGGGCTCTGATCTCCTTGAGGACCCGGTCGGCGATTCGGTGATCCCGATCGGACAACTCCAGCTCCGCCATCACAGCGGTCGCTTCTCTGAGGGAAAGGTCGCAAAGCTCGAACAGGTTGTGCCCGGCGACGGTCACCGCCAGGCTCTCCGGCTTGAGCCGAGCGCCACCGCACGCGGGGCAGGGCACCTCGCGCATGTAGCCTTCTATCGTCTCTCGCGAGTAATCCGACTCGGCTTCGCTGTGACGGCGCGACAACCACGGGACGACCCCTTCGAAGTGGGTGTCGTATGACCTCACCCTCCCGAAACGGTTTCGGTACTGGACGTGCACCTTGCGGGAGCCCGTGCCGAACAGCACCGCTTTTTGGTCCGCCTTTTTGAGCTTGCGCCAAGGGGTGGAAGTGGAAAAACCGCCGGCTGAGGCGACCGCTTCGAGCAGCCCGGCGAAGAACTCGCCTCGATGCCCCGACCACGGGGCGATCGCCCCGTCGGCGAGGGACAGGTCCGGGTCGCGGACGACCAGCTCCGGGTCGACTTCGAAGCGTGTACCTAACCCGTCGCAGGTGGGGCACGCCCCGTAGGGGGAGTTGAAGCTGAAGTTCCTCGGCGCCAGCTCGTCGAAGGACCTTCCGCAAGCGGAGCACGCCAGGTGCTGGCTGAAGGTGAGAACTTCGTCCTGCTCGTCGGGGTCGCGCGGCACCAGAGCTACTTCTGCCACGCCCTCAGCGAGGCGCAGCGCCGTCTCCAAAGAGTCAGTGAGGCGGCGCTCTATTCCCTTGCGTTTGACGAGGCGGTCGACGACCACCTCGATCGTGTGGTTCTCGTAGCGGGCGAGCTTCGGGGGGTCAGACAGTTCGCAGATCACCCCGTCGATGCGGGCGCGGGCGTAACCCTGGCCGGCCAGTTCCTCAAGCAGGGACTGGTATTCGCCTTTCCTGCCGCGCACGACCGGCGCCAGCACCTGGAACCGGGCGCCTTCAGGTAGCTCAAGGATCCGGTCGACGATCTGCTGCGGCGTCTGGCGCGACACGACCGTCCCATCCGCCGGGCAGTGAGGCACGCCGATGCGGGCGTAAAGCAGCCGCAGGTAGTCGTACACTTCGGTTATGGTCCCCACCGTAGAGCGAGGGTTGCGCGACGCAGACTTCTGGTCGATCGATATCGCCGGGGAAAGACCTTCGATGAAATCGACGTCAGGCTTGTCCATCTGACCGAGGAACTGTCTCGCGTAGCTCGACAGCGACTCGACGTAGCGTCTCTGGCCTTCGGCGTAAATGGTGTCGAAAGCCAGCGAGCTCTTACCGGACCCGGACAGCCCGGTGAAGACGATCAGCCGGTCGCGGGGAAGATCGACTGAGACGTTCTTCAAGTTGTGCTCCCGGGCCCCGCGCACCACGAGACGGTCGTGCGAAGCTCCGCTCGCCCCCGCCGGGGACGCCTGCCTGTTCGATCTCACGTGCGCTTTCGCCGGCATCCCACACAGGCTACCAGCGAACAAGTGTTCTAGGTTTCGTTCGCCGGGGTGCGCCCTTGACGGCGGCGGAAGCTCACTACGCTTCCACGGATGCGAGCCCTACACGACGCGACACTGCGGACTTTCGCCTCCGACAACTACGCAGGCGCCCACCCCGAGGTAATAGCGGCGGTCTCGGCCGCTAACTTCGGCCACGTCCGAGCTTACGGAGCCGACCCCTACAGCGAGCACCTTGGCGAAGTGGTCTGCGGCCTGTTCGGCGACCAGGCGGGTGTCTATCCGGTGTTCAACGGGACCGGCGCCAACGTGGTCGCACTGCAAGCCCTCACCGACCGATGGGGAGCGGTCATCTGCGCGTCAAGCGCCCACATAACAGCTGACGAGGGCGGCGCCCCGGAGCGAATGGCAGGCCTGAAGCTCCTCGGCGTTGACAGCCGGGACGGCAAGCTCACCCCGGAATTAGTGGACCGCCAGGCTTGGGGGTTCGGCGACGACCACCGGGCCCAACCACAGGTCGTGTCGATCACCCAGCCGACCGAAATGGGCACCCTTTACACCCGCGACGAGTTGGTCGACCTGACCGAGCACGCCCACACGCTCGGCCTGGCAGTGCACATGGACGGGGCGCGTATCGCTAACGCGGCGGCCGGCCTGGACCTCCCGATGCGCGCGTTCACGACCGACGTCGGGGTCGACTCGCTCTCACTGGGCGCCACCAAGAACGGGGCGATGCTGGCCGAAGCGGTCGTCACCTTGACGGCGCGCGCCGATCGCGGCATCGCCTACATACGCAAGTCGAGCATGCAGCTCGCCTCTAAAGCGCGCTTCGTGTCCGCTCAGCTTCTTGCGCTCTACGACGGTGACCTGTGGCTACGATGCGCTCGGCACGCCAACGATATGGCCTCCCGCCTGGGCTGCGGGCTCTCGGAGCTGCCAGAGGTCGAGTTGACCCACCCGGTGCAGGCCAACAGCGTCTTCGCGGTGCTCCCGAAGCGCATCGTCGAAGGGTTGAGGGACCGATTCGGCTTCTACGACTGGGATCGCGACCTGGGGGAAGTCCGCCTGGTGTGCGCGTGGGACACCACGCTCGAAGACGTCGACGCTTTCGTCGTGGCGACCCGACGGGCGCTTGACTAGCGCTGCTGTCACGCAGGCTCGGCTAGCTCCAAGCGCAAGTCGGCTATCTCGTCGCGCAACTTCGCTGCGTACTCGAAGCGAAGGTCAGCGGCGGCTTCGCGCATCTCGTCTTCCAGGGTGGAGATGAGCCTGGCGAGCTCGCTGCGGGGTAGCTGGGCGAGGTCGCTGCGGGCTTTGTCCCGCCGGCGGCTGCGTCGGTCCTTGCCCGGCAACGCAGCACCCGCCCCGCCTCCCAGCAGCACGAGGATGTCGGTTACCGCCTTACGCACCGTCTGAGGGTCGATGCCGTGCTCGGCGTTGTAGGCCTGCTGGAGGGCGCGCCTGCGGTGTGTCTCGGAGATCGCCCGCTTCATGGATTCCGTCATACGGTCTGCGTACATGACAACCTGGCCGTTCACGTTGCGGGCGGCCCGGCCGATCGTCTGGATCAGCGACGTTTCGCCTCTCAAGAAGCCCTCCTTGTCCGCGTCGAGGATCGCCACCAGCGAAACTTCGGGAAGGTCGAGCCCTTCGCGCAGAAGGTTGATCCCGACCAGCACGTCGAACTCGCCGAGCCTGAGATCTCTCAGGATCTCGATCCGCTGCAGGGTTTCTATGTTCGAGTGGAGGTAGCGGACCTTTAGGCCGCTCTCAACGAGATAGTCGGTGAGGTCCTCCGCCATCTTCTTGGTCAGCGTCGTCACGAGAACTCTCTCACCGACGTCGGTTCGTTCGCGGATCAGGCCGATCAGGTCGTCGATCTGTCCCTTGGTCGGTTTCACCGTCACTTCAGGGTCCACGAGCCCCGTCGGCCTGACGATCTGCTCTACCACCTGGGTGGACTGCTGTATCTCGTACGGGCCCGGGGTTGCCGACAAGAAGATGCACTGGTGGATCCGGGTGTAGAACTCGTCGAAGCGAAGCGGACGGTTGTCAGCAGCGGACGGGAGGCGGAACCCGTGGTCGATG
Organism: Actinomycetes bacterium; assembly: GCA_021799445.1. Taxonomy (GTDB): domain Bacteria; phylum Actinomycetota; class Acidimicrobiia; order Acidimicrobiales; family Palsa-688; genus JAJZAM01. The sequence goes on along the minus strand of JAJZAM010000044.1, from coordinate 1,877 downwards.
AGGGTCTCCTTGCGGGATCTGTCACCCTCGTACTGGCCGTGCAACTGGGGGACCGTCTGGTGGGACTCGTCTATCACGAGCAGGTAGTCGTCGGGAAAGAAGTCCAATAAAGTATTAGGCGGCTCGCCGGCCGCGCGTCCGTCGATGTGGCGGCTGTAGTTCTCTATCCCCGAGCACACGCCAACCTCGGCGAGCATCTCCAGGTCGTAGGACGTCCGCATTCGTAACCTTTGGGCTTCGAGGAGCTTGCCCTCCTTCTCGAACCAGGCGAGACGCTCCTGGAGCTCGGCTTCGATGCCCGCCAGGGCCTTTCGCATGCGCTCCTCCCCCGCCACGTAATGCGTCGCCGGGAACACGACCAGCTCTTCGAGCTCCCCGAGTTGCTCTCCGGTGAGCGTGTCGACGGAGACGATACGCTCGACTTCATCGCCGAACAGCTCGATGCGCACGGCGTGCTCCTCGTAGGCTGGGTGCAGTTCGATCGTGTCGCCGCGAACCCGGAATTTGCCGCGGACGAGGTTCGCGTCGTTGCGTTCGTAGTTGATCTCGACCAGCCTCTTCAGGATGGCCCGCTGGTCGTACTCGCCTCCGCGCACGACGTGGAGGATCCTCTTTGCGTATTCCTCCGGGGATCCCAAACCGTAGATGCAGCTGACCGAAGCCACGACGATCACGTCTCTCCTGGTCAAAAGGGCCGACGTAGCAGAGTGACGCAACCGGTCGATCTCGTCGTTGATCGAGCTGTCCTTTTCTATGTAGGTGTCGCTCGACGGTATGTAAGCCTCGGGCTGGTAGTAGTCGTAGTAGCTGACGAAATACTCGACCCGGTTGTGTGGGAAGAACTGCCGCATCTCGTTGGCTAGCTGCGCCGCGAGGGATTTGTTAGGCGCGATGATGAGTGTCGGTCGCTGCACGCACTCGATGGTCCAGGCGATAGTCGCGCTCTTGCCGCTCCCAGTGATACCAAGCAGCGTCTGGAAGCGGTCCCCCCTCAACACTCCCTCTGAAAGCTCGGCTATCGCCTTGGGCTGGTCGCCGGCCGGTTCGAACTCCGAAACTACTTTGAACTCGGCCACTGTTGGATCGTAGCGGTATCAGACCTCAAAATGGCGTCTCAAACACCTAGGGGGTCCGCTTGTCAGCTGCTTCGCGGCGCAAGCTCGACGATCCACTTCCACAGCCTGTCTATCTCACGCTGGAGCTGCTCGCGGGTGCCGCTGTTGTCCACTACGAAGTCGGCGAGACGGCGCCGCTCCTGCCTGGTGATCTGCGCTGCGACGCGCGCCCTGGCGTCGGTCTCGTCGAAACCGCGCTGGTCGACGAGCCTGGCCACAGCCGCCTCCACGGGCGCGTCGACGACCACGACCGCGTCGAGGCCGAACCGGGAACGGACGCTGGAGTCGAGGAGCGGAATGTCGAGCACGACTGTGTCGCCCCGCTCAAGGCCCTGCGCCGCCTGCTCTGCCATGACCTGCCTGATCGCCGGGTGCGTTATAGCGTTCAAGGCGGCTCGGGCTGCTTCGTCGGAGAAGACTATCCTTGCGAGGGCGCCGCGATCCAAGCTTCCGTCACCACCCAAGATGCCGTCCCCGAAACGTTCGACCAAAGCGCCGAAAGCCGGTCCGCCGGGTTCGACGACTCGTCTGGCTATGAGGTCGGCGTCGACGATCACAGCTCCCCTCGCGCCAAGCTCGGATGACACCGTCGTCTTGCCCGAGCCGATACCTCCCGTCAAGCCGATCAGCACGAAACGTAGCCTAACCCCACGAGCTTCACGTCGACGCTTCGCCGGGTCTAAGAGCCGTCTCGCCGCTTAGTTTCGGTGCCCCCAAGCTCGCTGCTTGAGTTTCCCACCGCCCGGCCTGAGCCTGTTAAGC
>JAJZAM010000262.1 GCA_021799445.1 Actinomycetes bacterium | reverse complement strand
ACTTCCCCACGAGGAGACGACGCCGAAGGCGAAGAGCGACCGCCTCGAGCTGATCAGGGCCACCCGGGCGAACCTGTCTCCCATCTGGGTTCTGTCCCCCACGCCAGGTTTGAGCGATCTGCTGCAAACGCCTGCCCATCCCGTCGAGCACGCGAGGGACGCCGAGGGGGTCAACCACGAGTTGTGGCCGATAACCGACGATGGGTCCGTCCGGGCGATCTCCGACGCCGTCGGAGCGACTCCGGTGCTCGTCGCCGACGGACATCACCGCTACGAGACGGCCCTCAGCTTCCGAAGCGAGTTGAGATCGCAGTCTTCGCCGCCGGGCGGGGAGGACTACGTCATGGCCCTAGCGGTCGAGCTGACAGACAGTCAACTCAACGTACAGGCGATACACCGCCTTATCCAAGGTCTGCCCGTCGGGTTCGACATAGTGGCTGGCCTGTCGGAATGGTTCGACATGGCTCCCGCCGGTCCTGTCGACCGGTCGATCCTGGCGAGGATGGAAGAATCTGGCGCTATCGGCGTCTTGACTGCCGAGTCAGCGTGGCTGGCGCGGCCCACCGAGCGGACTCTCGCCGAAGCCGCCTACGAGTTGGACTCCAGCCGTCTCGACGTCGCTCTTTCCTCCCTGCCCGAGCACACCGTGGTCTACCAGCACGGCTGGGACGACTCAGCGGCCGCGGTCGCCAGCGGAGCGGCCTCGGCGGCTGTGCTACTGCGGCCCGCCACGGTAGAGCAGATCTCGGCAGTGAGCCGCGGTGCGTCGCGGATGCCCCCGAAAACCACGTTCTTTTGGCCTAAACCGCGAACGGGCATGGTCATCAGAGAGCTCACCTGCTAACCAAGACGGGCGTCTCAGCTAACCGTCCACGTCGGGCCCGACGTCAGCAGCTTCGCCAGGTCGCCGGGTCCTTTCGCGAGGCGGGCGTCGGCTACCTGGTTGTTTACCAGCGAACCGTAATCCGGCCGCTCAACGGCTCGGAACACGCCGATAGGCGTCGGCGAGCTAACCCCGCTGGAAAGCCTCGACAGGGCGAAAGCCAGCGTCGGGTCCGAACGGTGAGCGTCGTGAACTAGCAGGGCTTGCTCTCCGACGTCCGCAACTTCAACGAGCTTCGCCTGGCCGTCCTCGAAGACCACCCCGTGCTCGCCTTGGGGTCCGAAGCGAACCGGCTCTCCGTGACGGAGCGGGATCAGCATGTTGGGGCGAGCGTCCTTAGAGAGGATCGCCTCGAAGGCCCCGTCGTTGAAGACGTTGCAGTTCTGGTATACCTCCACCAGGGCGGCCCCGCGATGCTCGTACGCCGCTTTGAAGGTTTCCATCATGTGCTTGCGGTCCATGTCGTGCGTGCGGGCCACGAACGACGCCTCCGCTCCCAAAGCCAGCGAGACAGGGTTGTACGGCTGGTCGAGACTGCCGAACGGCGTCGACTTGGTCACCTTCCCGGTCTCGGAAGTAGGTGAGTACTGGCCTTTGGTCAACCCGTAGATCTGGTTGTTGAACAAGATGATCGTCAGGTTCACGTTTCGGCGCAAGGCATGAAGCAGGTGGTTTCCGCCTATCGACAAGGCGTCACCGTCACCTGTGATAACCCAGACGTGAAGGTCTGGGCGGCTCACAGCCAGACCGGTTGCTACAGCGGGAGCTCGGCCGTGGATGGAATGCATCCCGTAGGTGTTCATGTAGTAGGGGAAACGGGAGCTGCAGCCTATGCCGGACACAAAGACGGTGTCCTCTCGCTTGGCGCCCAGCTCCGGCATGAGCATCTGCACCGCCGTGAGTATCGAATAGTCACCGCACCCAGGGCACCAACGGACCTCCTGGTCGGTCGCCCAGTCCTTCTTCGAGGTTACGGGAGCGCCGTCTTGAGACGCGCTACGCGCCGAGGGGGTGAGTGGCTCTGCCAGGTCAGTCATAGAAGCGTCGCTTTCATCTTTTAGTTCGTTATCCGCACTTCGCTGCTCTGCGCCCTCTCGCGCTCAGGGCTCGGCCGGCGCTTGTAGGGCTTCGAGGATCGCCGTTTCGATCTCCTCCGCCTGGAACGGCTTACCGTACATCTTGGTCAGGGGCCTCGCGTCCACAAGGTACTCGGCGCGGACAAGCTTGACGAGTTGACCGAGGTTGAGCTCGGGCACGAGAACCTTGTCGTAGGAGCGGAGCAGATCACCGAGGTTCGCTGGGAACGGGTGCAAGTGGCTCAGGTGGACGTGAGCGACTTTCAGCCCGCGCTGGCGCACCCGGCGGGCTCCGGCGGCGATCGCGCCGTAGGTCGAACCCCAGCCCAGCACCGCCAGGCTTGCCTCCCCGCTCGGGTCGTCAACCTCGGCTTCGGGAATGTCGTTGGATATCCCGGCGATCTTCGCCACCCTGAGACGGCTCATCAGGTCGTGGTTGGCGGGGTCGTAGGAGACCGACCCGGATCCATCCGCCTTCTCCAGGCCGCCTATGCGGTGGGTGAGACCTGGCGTGCCCGGTACCGCCCAGGGACGCGCAAGGGTTTCGCTGTCCCTCAGGTATGGCCAGAAGGACTCGCTTCCGTCTGGGTCTGTGTGGTTGGGTGCCGTAGCGAAGTTCGGGTCGATCTTCGGGAGGCTGGCGACGTCGGGAACGGGCCACGGTTCGGCGCCGTTTGCCAGGTAGCCGTCGGAAAGCAAGAACACGGGAGTCCGGTACTTGACGGCTATGCGAGCGGCTTCGATAGCCGCGTAGAAGCAGTCGCCCGGTGTCCGTGCCGCAACAACGGGGACTGGGGCCTCTCCGTGGCGGCCGTGGATCACCTGAAGCAGGTCAGCCTGCTCGGTCTTGGTCGGCAGGCCGGTGGAAGGACCGCCCCTTTGAATGTCGACGATGATGAGCGGAAGCTCCAAGTTGACAGCGAGACCGATCGACTCGGTCTTAAGGTCCACTCCCGGGCCGCTCGTGGTAGTCACGCCGAGCGCCCCGCCGTATGCGGCGCCGATAGCAGCGCCGATGCCGGCTATCTCGTCCTCCGCCTGGACGGTGGTCACGTCGAAGTTCTTGTGCTTGGACAACTCGTGGAGGATGTCCGACGCCGGGGTTATCGGATAGCTACCAAGGAACAGCTTGAGACCGGCGAGCTGGGCGGCCGCGATGAGACCCCACGCAAGCGCCGTGTTACCGGAGATGTTCGTGTAAGTGCCGGCCGGTAGGGGCGCCGGCTTGACCTCGTACGTGTTGGGGAAAAGCTCGGCTGTCTCTCCGAAGTTCCACCCTGCCTTGAACGCCAGGGTGTTCGCCTCGGCGACCATCGGCGTTTTGGCGAAACGCTGAGATATCCACTCAAGGGTTGGCTCCTGCGGGCGGGCGTAAAGCCAGCTGATCAACCCGAGCGCAAAAAAGTTCTT
>JAJZAM010000004.1 GCA_021799445.1 Actinomycetes bacterium | reverse complement strand
ACGGGTGGTGGGTAGCCGGTGGTGCGGGCTTCCTAACGCTGCGCCACAATCTAAGACGGGGGTGTGACCCTGCCAACACGGACTCGGCAGCGCTGCCAATACGGGCTCGACGCTGGCCAACACGGGATCGGCAGCGGCGGGCGCTTCTGGTCGTCAGCTGCCCGGCTAATGCGACCGGCGAACCAACAGCAGGTCAGCCAGGCCCACAATGTAGGGGTGACACGTCGTGCCAGAAGGCAGGGAGAACCCCGGGATCGCCTGTCGCAGCTCGCCAGTTCGCTTAACGACGGGGCTGAGGTGCGCTTCGTGCAACCGTTTAGGGCTGTCAAGTCTTATGTGTGTCCGGGTTGCCAGCAGACGGTCCCGCCGGGGGTGGGGCACGTTGTGGTCGTGCCGTACGATGACCCTGACCTTCGCCGCCACTGGCACCGACCCTGCTGGGAACGTCGCCTCACCCGAAGGCCGGGCCGTTAACGGCGCCAGGTCAGCGGGTTCGTCCGCTCGCGGTGTCCAAAGCCGCCGACAGGTCAGCCCACAGGTCCCCGGGGTCTTCTATCCCAACCGAGAGTCGCAGCAGTCCACCCGGGATGGCCTCTTCTCCCGCCCACCTAGCCCGGCGCTCTATGAGGGTCTCCACTCCCCCGAGGCTTGTCGCTACGCAAACCAATTCCAAGGCGCGGCACACCTTGTCGGCTGCTTCGGCCCCGCCGGCCATCTCGAAGCTGACCATGATCCCGAAGTCGTTCATCTGCCGGCTGGCGAGCGCGTGACCAGGATGGCCCTCCAAGCCGGGATAGTGGACCTTGGCCACACCGGGATGCTCTGCGAGTCGCCGCGCCAGAAGCCCAGCGCTCGACGCCGACCTGGCCTGGCGCAGGTGGAGTGTTCGGGCTCCTCTGAGAGCCAGCCAGGATTCCAGCGCACCGGGGATAGCTCCGTGCAAGGACCGCCGGGTGGCCAGTTGGGAGAGAACCTCGTCCCGTCTTGTCACCACCGCTCCGATCAGCACGTCAGAGTGGCCGGACAGGATCTTGGTGGCGCTGTGCACCACCACGTCGGCTCCCATCCCGAGCGGCTGCTGGCCGAGCGGCGACGCGAAAGTGTTGTCCACTACGACGTCCATGCCCAGTTCGTGTGCGCCGGCGCACAGAGCTTCGATATCCGCGATAGCCAGCAGAGGGTTCGTCGGACTTTCAACCCACAGAAGTCCGCCCGCCCCGAAGGTCCCCTCGGCGCCTGATGGCCTTCCTGGGGTCTCCGCCATCTCCGAGCATACGGCGAGGACTTCGTCGGTCGAGGCGACGTCGACTGTCCTAAAGCGCAGGCGGCCTCGCCGCGAGAGGTCCGCCAAAAGCCGGCGTGTCCCGTTGTAAGCGTCGGCCGCGACGACGACCCGCCCGGGGACTGGCAGAGTTTCGACTATCGCTGAGATGGCCGCCATGCCCGAAGCGAACGTAAGGCAGTTTCCGCCTTCGAGCCCGCCGACAAGCGCCTCGAATCCTTCCCAGGTGGGGTTACCGTCGCGTGAGTAGGCGTGCGGGCCGCCTTGGTGGAAGGTGGAGCTGAGCACGAGAGCAGGGTTAAGCGGGGATCCCGGTTCGGCTGGTGGACGGCCTAAACAAACCGCCAGGGTCTCAGCCGACCGGCGAGGATCACCTTGCTGCACGGCAGAAACACCTCAATCTGAGAGGTTCCGGCGACGGCCGCTCAAGCAGCGCTGCGGACGGACGCCTCCCTTTGGTGGTGTCAGAGCTCAAAACGCCGCTTCGATGACGCTTAGGGCTTCCGAGGTGACCGACACGACGTCGAAGCGGACCGTAAAAGAGCGTCGCCTCCCGGCTCGGGCTGGGAGCGTACGAAGCCATGCGCCAGCCAGGCGGCGCATTCTTCGCTGCTTGGCGGGGCCGACAGCTTCGAAGGGCTTCCCGAAGATGTCCGACGTTCTTGTCTTGACTTCGCTGAAGACCAAGACGTCGCCCTTGGCGGCGACTATGTCGATCTCGCCCTGCGGGCATCGCCAGTTACGGTCGAGGACCTCGAAGCCCCGCTCCTGATACCACTGCACCGCCAAGTCCTCCCCGTAGGCACCGAGGTTCCGGCGGCGCTGCGAAACCGAGGCGGCGGGCATTTCAGAACGAGTCCTTGTCGGGGAGCTCTTCGACGTTGACATCTTTGAACGTGAGCACCCGAACCGATGACACGAACCTCGCGGGCCGGTACATGTCCCACACCCAGGCGTCCCTCAAAGAGATCTCGAAGAAGGTCCGCTCCCCCTCCCCCCTGGGCTCTACCTGCACCTCGTTGGCCAGGTAGAAGCGCCGCTCCGTCTCGACTACATATTTGAACATAGCGAGAACGGCGCGGTACTCCTGGTAGAGAGCAAGTTCGATCTCGGTCTCGTAGCGTTCGAGGTCCTCGGCGCTCATCGGGGCACTGCTTCACTCACGACTGTCATGCTAGGCCACCGCTGAGACGCTGGGAGGCCGACGGCCACGCCAGGCCGGGAGGCCGACCGCCAGCCGAGCTCGTGGCCGGCTGACCCTGCCTCTTCGCCGGGCGCGATCGGGATCGGTCTATGCTCCGATCTGATGTTGATATCGACCATGAACGACATTCCCGGCTGGGAGATCACCGAAGTGATCGGCGAGGTGTTCGGCCTGACCGTCCGAAGCCGCAATGTCGGCTCGCAACTCGGCGCCGCGCTCAAGTCACTCGCCGGCGGGGAGCTCAAAGGGATGACCAAGAACCTCGTGGCAAGCAGGCAGGAGGTGATCGCCCGAATGGTCGACGAAGCTACCGCCAAAGGCGCTGACGCCGTGCTCGCCATGCGCTTCGACACCTCGGAGATGGGCGGGAACTGGACCGAGATCTGCGCCTACGGCACTGCCGTCAGAGCCCGCAAGCGGGAAGCGTCTTAGACACTGTTACCGCCGCCAGCATCACAGCCTCCTTCGCCGCCGGTAGCCGAAAGCCGGCGCGCTTGGCAGCCACGGTCAGCAGCGCCGGGCGGCTTAGGACGCCGAGCTGGGACTACTTCGGCGCTGAGCCGGTGGGAGTGCGCTTCTCCTTGATCTTGGCGGCCTTGCCGGTACGGTCTCGCAGGTAGTACAGCTTGGCACGACGAACGTCACCGTTGGTGACCACCTCGATCTTCGCGAGGACTGGAGAGTGCAGCGGGAAGGTTCTCTCCACGCCGACCCCGAAGCTGAGCTTGCGGACCGTGAAAGTCTCCCTGATGCCAGACCCTTGACGGCGGATGACCGCACCCTGGAAGATCTGTACCCGCTCGCGGGTGCCCTCCACGACTCTAACGTGCACCTTGAGAGTGTCGCCGGGGGAGAAGTCCGGCACGTCATCGCGGATGGCGTCGCGGTCTATCAGGTCAGTCGGGTTCATTGGGGGTATCGCTCCTGGTGGAAACAGCGTCGAATGGACCAGGGGTCCGAACGCTCAAGGTTAGCGGCTCCAAGCCGAACTCGGCGAGCAGAAGTATCTCCCGCTCGCTGAGCCCACCTCGGGCGGCGATGATGTCGGGCCTGAGCCTCGCTGTTCTCGCCAGCGACTGCGCCAGCCGCCAGCGGGCTACCAGCCCGTGATCGCCGCTGAGCAGAACCGCTGGGACCTCCCACCCTCTCAGGACAGCTGGTCTCGTGTACTGGGGGTATTCGAGCAGGCCAGCGCTGAAGCTCTCCTCTTGCGCCGAGTTTTCGTTTCCCATCACCCCGGGAACTAGGCGGGTTACCGCCTCGATGACAGCCAACGCAGCTACCTCGCCACCAGCGAGCACGAAGTCCCCGACGGATAGCTCACCGTCGCAGAGGTGGTCGCTCACACGCTGGTCGACACCTTCGTAACGGCCGCACAGGAGGCTGAAGCCCTCCCAGGCTGCCATGGTCGTCGCCGTCTCCTGGTCGAAGCGTCTACCGCTGGGCGCCAAGAGCAACAACGGCCGCGGGGGTTCCTCGCGCTCGACGACGTTGAACACGGGCTCCGGGCGTATGACCATGCCAGCGCCCCCACCGTAAGGACTGTCGTCGACCGACCTGCGAGGGTCTGGCGCACCGGAACGCAGGTCGTGAACCCGGATGTCGACCAGACCTTCCCTCCTGGCCCTGCCGATCAGGCTCTCGTCCAGCCACCGGGTGACCATGTCAGGGAATATCGTTATGACATCGATCCTCAACGTTAGGGGCTCAACGTTAGGGTCAAAGGTCGAGCAGACCAACCGGCGGGTCGACCACAAACTTCCCGTTGGAATCTTTCGAAACGAACGTCAGTGGCACCAAGCGGCCGTCGCTGAGAACGAGAAGGTCGCTGGCAGGGTTGGCCTGGACGGCTGCTATCCGGCCTACGACGTCACCGTGGACGTCGTGGAGGTCCGATCCGACCAGCTCGTGGACCCACAGGGCGTCCTGCAGTTTCAGCGGCTCGGCTAACAAGGTCGCCCCGCGCATCGTCTCGACGGTTTCAACGTCTTGCACCCCGACGAAGGACACGAGCCAACGCGACCCGGCGGGACGTCCCGGCAACGGTGAGGAACTTTGCACTTCCAGGCGACGCCCGCTGCAGGTCAGAACGGAGCCAGCTTCGAGGCGCTCGGCGCGGTTGGAGAAAAGCTCCACGGCGACGTTGCCTCTAAGCCCGTGCGGCTTGAGCACCCGCCCGATCTCCAACAAAAGTGTGTCACCCTTCGAAGGGCAGGGCACGTCACCGCCTAGATGCACAGCCGTCAATCGGCTATGTCTACCTGGACGTCCTGGCCGTCGCGCACCCCAGCTGCGCGAACGACTATGCGCAGCGCCTGGGCCACCCTGCCCCGGCGGCCGATGACCCGTCCTACGTCTTCCGGGGCGACGCTAAGGGTGAGAAGCGTCTTGTTGCGCCCTTCGGACGCAGCGACCCTCACCTGCTCAGGATCCTCTACCAGGCTCTGAGCGACGTAGGCGAGCACCGCGCCGGCGCGCCCGGCGTGCACGTGATCGTCGGGACCCCAGTCGTCAGAAAAGTCGTCGAGGTCGGCTGAGGTCATGAAACCTCGGCAACCGGTTCCTCGCGGGCCAGAAGCCTCGCGACGGTCTCAGTCGGCTGGGCGCCGTTGCTTATCCAGCGGGCAACTTTGTCCCTGTCGACGCGGAACCGACTTGGCTCAGCCAGCGGTTCGTAAGTGCCGAGGATCTCGATGAAACGACCGTCACGAGGCGAACGGCTGTCCGCCGCGACGACTCTGTAAAAGGGCTGCTTCTTCTTTCCCATCCGCATCAAGCGGAGCTTCACTGCCATGTAGTTGCCTAGCCTCTCATGCGCTTAGCGGCGCTTTTTCTTTTTGTTGTTGATCCTCTTCGGGCCTGACGTCGCCCGCCGTGCAGCCCGGCCCATAACTCCCGGCATGGACGCCATTTGGCGCATGTAAGTTTGCATCTGCTTGAACCTGTCCAAGAGGTTATTCACCTCCTGCACACTCGTGCCACTCCCACGGGCTATCCGCGCGCGTCGCGACCCGTTTATTATAGAAGGGTTGCGGCGCTCCTCCGGCGTCATGGACCTTATCACGGCCTCGATCGGTCCCATCATCGAGTCGTCGATGTCGGCGCTTCGCACCTCTTTAGGTAGCCCCGGGATCATCCCTATCAGACCTGAAAGCGGGCCCATCTTCTTGACCTGCTGCATCTGATCCAAGAAATCGTCGAGGGTGAACTGGCCCTGCTGAAGCCTGCTGAGAGCCTGCTCGGCTTGCTCTTTGTCGAGGGTCGCCTCCGCCTTTTCGATCAGGGTCAAGACGTCGCCCATTCCGAGGATCCGGTCCGCCATCCGATCCGGGTGAAACTGCTCGAAGTCGCCGAGCTTCTCGCCCGTTGACGCGAAGACTATCGGCCGCCCGACGACCTCCTTGACGGATAGCGCGGCTCCGCCCCTGGCGTCACCGTCGATCTTGGTTAGGATGACCCCGTCAAGTTCGAGGGTCTTGTGGAAGGCCTCCGCTGTCGCCACAGCGTCTTGGCCGATCATGGCGTCGATCACGAGGAACGTGTAGTGAGGTGCCGTCGCCTCGGATATCAGGCGAACCTCCTCCATCAACTCTTCATCGATAGCAAGTCGACCGGCGGTGTCGACGATCAGCACGTCCCTGCCGACCCGGACCGCCTCTTCAAGTCCTTTCTTAGCCACCGTGACCGGATCGGAAGGCTCGCTGAACACCGGCACGCCGACCTGCTTGGCGAGGACTTTTAGCTGTTCGACCGCTGCCGGTCTTTGAAGGTCGGCGGCCACCAAGAGCGGGTTGCGACCCTGGCTGCGCTTGTACCACGACGCCAGCTTCGCTGCCGTCGTGGTCTTACCCGCTCCTTGCAGGCCGGCTAGGAGGACTACTGTCGGCGGCTTCGGAGCGTAAGTGATCTTCAGGGTGTCCCCGCCGAGGATCCTCTTCAGCTCCTCGTGGACTACTTTGACGACCTGCTGGCCGGGAGTGAGGCTCTGGGAGAGGTCCAATCCGATCAGTTGTTCACGGACCCGACCGACGAAGTCCCGCACCACGCGCAGGTTGACGTCCGCTTGGAGCAGGGCGAGGCGGATCTCTCTCATCGCCTCGTCGACGTCGGCCTCGCTGAGCCTTCCTCTGCCCCGGAGCTTTGTGAAGATACTGTCGAAACGGTCAGTCAGCGACTCGAACATGAGACCGTAAGTCTAAGCCAACCCGCTGGCGGGGCGGCCGCTGCTCTTGGAGCCCGCCGGCGCGGTCCGGGTCGGCTGCACAGCCCCGGGCAGCGGTCCGCTACGACCCGAGGGAGACGACAACTCTCACGATTCGGACAAAAGCGCGTCCACGAACTCCTCCGGGTTGAACTCGACCAGGTCGGCGACTCCCTCCCCGAGTCCCACAAGTTTTATGGGGATTCCGAGCTCCTCAGCTATGGCCACGACGATCCCCCCTTTGGCGGTGCCGTCGAGCTTCGTCAGGACCACGCCGGTCACCCCCACCGCGCCGGCGAACTGGCGGGCCTGAGTAAGACCGTTCTGGCCGGTGGTGGCGTCTATGACCAGCAGGGTTTCGGTTACTACCCCGGGGGGTCTCTCGGCGACTCGGCGGACCTTCTTGAGCTCCTCCATCAGGTTGGTCTTGGTATGAAGCCGTCCAGCGGTGTCAGCGAGGACCAGGTCGCAAGCTTTAGCCGCCGCGTGCTGAACAGCGTCGAAGACGACCGCCCCGGGGTCCCCCCCTTCGTTCCCCCTGATGACCGTCGCACCGGCACGCTGCGCCCACGTCTCGAGCTGATCGGCGGCGGCGGCGCGGAAAGTGTCCCCGGCTGCCATCACGACGCGGTGGCCGTTAGAGGTCTCACGAAGCCCCACCTTGCCGATGGTGGTGGTCTTTCCGACGCCGTTGACCCCGACGAAAAGCCATACCGTGGTTCCCTCGTCAGAGATTTTGAGGACCCTGTCACCTGAGAGCAGTTCGACTAGGTCGGCGCGAAGCGCGGATATAAGCGACGCCGGGTCGGTTATCTCTTTGCTTTTGACCCGTATGCGCAAACCGTCGATGAGTTTTGCTGTCGCCAGTACACCGACGTCGGCGAGGATGAGCGCCTCCTCAAGCTCCTCCCACGTCGACTCGTCGATTCTCCCTTTTTGCCTGACGGCGCTCAGGTAGCCGCCGAGCAGGGTCCTCGCTCTGACCATCCTGTCTTTGAAACGAGCGGGCTTTTCCTCTTCGGCCGGTGCGACGGCCTCAGCCGGCGCAGCCGGCTCGGCGACTTCGGGCGCAGCCGGCTCGGCGACTTCGGGCGCAGCCGGCTCGGCTGTGTCAGAGAGCTCGGTGGGCGCAACGTCGGAAGCCCCCGGGGCCTCGCCGGCTCGGTCCTGGTCCTCTACGGGGGCTGCGCGCGCCGGGGGAGCCACCTTTTCGGGAGGTGATGTCCTCGCAGCCGGAGCGGGCCTGGTTTGCCTAGCCGAACCGGGCAGGCTCCTCACAGCGGAGCGGCGCCTCGAAGCGACAACGAAGGCCGTAGTGGCGAGCGTTGCCAGTGCGAGGGCTACTACGACGATTGTGATTATGAGCATTGCAACCGAGCCTACCTGGGTGGGCGCGCAGCGCTGTCAGATGATCTAGGAAGGCCTTGCGGGGGCGTCGTCGCGCCTCGGCGGTTTCTCACTGACGACCCGGGAAGCCCCTCCCGGTGCCATCGTCACCCCGTAGAGGCAGTCGGCTGATTCCATCGTGCGCTTCTGGTGGCTGACGATCAGCAGTTGAGCTTCGGAGCGGAACTCGTCGATGAGGTCCAAGAAGCGCCGGAGGTTAATGTCGTCCAACGCGGCTTCGACCTCGTCCATCATGTAGAAAGGCGATGGCCGGGACCTGAACACGGCGAACAGGAAAGCCATCGCCACCAGGCTTCTTTCGCCACCCGAAAGCAGGGACAGACGCCTCAGGTTCTTACCTGAGGGTCTCGCAGCGACCTCGATGCCCGTTTCGAGCAGGTTCTCGGGATCTGTCAGCTCGAGGCGACCTTCCCCTCCCGGGAAGAGCCGGGCGAACAGCTTCTCGAAGTTCGCGGCGACGTCTGCGTAGGCCTCAGCGAACACCCCTGTGATCTCAGCGTCTATGGCTTGGATCACCTTCGTCAGCTCCCTTCGAGCGGACCGCACGTCGTCGAGTTGCGATTCAACGAACCGGCTGCGCTCAACCAGGGCGGTGTGTTCCTCCAACGCCAGCGGGTTGACGGGACCGATATTGCGCAGCTCCCGCTCCAGGTGATCCCGGCGCTGAACTGGTGTGAAGCCGTCGGGAATGACAGGCGGGTCGAGCTCGGCGAGCTCTCCGGGTTCGTCACCAAGGTCCCTCCTCGCCGCTTCGGTGAGCGCCTCCATACGCGTCCTGGTCTCTGCCTCGGCCACTTCTAACGAGTTGACCTCCTGCACGACACCAGCCAGCTTCTCGGCGAGCTCGCCCCGCTCAGAGCGAAGCGTCTCGAGTCGGCGGAGACGAGCCCGGCGCTCCTCGTCGTGCGCCCGGCGGGCTGCGCTAACCCTTTGTGCGACGTCGGAGATCTTTTGCAATCGGTCGGCGAGAAGGGCTTCGAGAGCGCCAACCACGCCGATCGACGCTTCCGCCCGCTCGCGCCGCTCGACGAGAGCCTGACGTTCCTCGCTTTGGCGCTCCAAGGCGGCTCCAACCTCGTCAAGCCTGCGCAAGGTAAGCTTCCTGCGCTCGTCCAAGCCTGCGGCCCGGACCTCGAGCTCGCGACGCGAACGCGCTACAGCAGCCGACTTGGTGGCCAGGTTTCTCCTGCGCTCTGCGGCTTCCTCCCGCAGCTTTGCCTCGCGGGCCGCCTTCGCTTGCAGAGCCGGCAGGACGGCTTCCAGCTCGGCGATACGCTTTTCGTCCCTCGCCAGGTTCTCTGAAAGCTCCGACCGGCGGGAGGCTATCTCGTCGAGCTCGCGGGAGCGCTCGGCGAGCTCGACTTCAAGTCGTGCGAGCGTCTCCTCGGCCGTGCGGGAGGCGGCCGCGTTGTCAGCCGCTTTCCGTGTCGCATCCGCACGCTCTTTACGGGCCGAGACGAGCTTGTCGCTCGCCAACTCGAAGGCAGCCTTCGCTGCGGCGGCCTCCCTCACGGCGATCGCCGACTTTGCTCTCGCCTCTTCGAGAGCTGCGCCTGTTGCTCCCGACCCGGACGCGCCAGCCCTCCACAACCCACCGGAGAAGCGGTCCCCTTCCGCGGTGACGACCGTAAGGTCGGGGCGTTCGAGCGCCAAGTCCAGCGCGAGCTGCCATCCTCCTGATGCCACTACGGACCTGGCCAAAACTGCGTCTAAGAGCGCGTCAACCTCGCCGTGGGTTCCCCTCACATGGTCCCGCAGCATTGCGCACCCGCCCGGCAACCGGGCGCTCGCTTCGGGTTCAGCCCCTTTCGGGTTCGAAGCACCAAGAGCGACTACCGCCCCCGGGACGGCCAGTCGCCGTAACTCGGCCAGCCCGTCACGCGCCGACTCGACGCTGTCTACCACGACTGCTGCGAGGATCTCCCCGGCTGCCGCTTCGAACGCCGCGGCGAAACCATCGTCGACCTCGACCAGCTCGAGGAGTGTCCCGACCACTCCGCACGACCCGGCGAGGCGCTCCACGCCCGCTCTTGCCCGCGCCTCGTCGAGAGCCTGGGCGAGGGCCTCTTCGCGCGCCGACCAGCGGCTCACCTCGGCGCTGGCGGAGCGCCAACGCTCCTCGCTGCGGGCCCTTTCTAGCTCGCAGGACTCCTCTAAGCCGGCCGTCTCAGCTTCGCGGGCTCTTAGGGTTTCGACGAGTGAAACCGCCTGCGACAGCGTCTCAGCTGACCTCGCTTTGTCGGCCTTGAGCCTAGCGACCCTCTCGGTGACCGAAGCCGCTCGATCGGTGGCCGATGCCAGCTCCGACCTGGACCGCTGCGCCGCGACTCTAAGTGCGGCAAGCTCGCCTCGCACCTCTGCGGCCGGGTCTGGCGGGGCGCTGTCGGCGTCGCCCTCGTCGGTTTCGGCTATCCGACGCTGCTCTTCTAGCTCCCGCTCAGCTTCGGCGAGCTCGTCGGCGGCCGGTATCAGCTGGAGAGCTTCGCGCTCGGCTTCTTCTAAGCGCTTGGACAGTAGGGCTGCCTCGGCTTCAAGTTCGGCGATGATGTCCGCATCGCCCGTGTAAGAAAGCTCCCTTTGGAG
Organism: Actinomycetes bacterium; assembly: GCA_021799445.1. GTDB lineage: Bacteria > Actinomycetota > Acidimicrobiia > Acidimicrobiales > Palsa-688 > JAJZAM01. Next base: position 47,709 of record JAJZAM010000004.1, on the reverse strand, counting down.
GGAGCGGAGGCGTTCGCTGATCACCGCTGCCAGGCCGGCGGCCTTGCCTTGCAGCGCCCCCGCCCGGGCGTCGAGGTCGGCGAGGCGGGTCTCGGGTTGATCCAGCGTCTCGCCGGCTTCGAGCTCGGCTGCTCTTAGAGCGCTGTCGGCTTCGTCGAGCGCTTGACGGGTCAGCTCGAGCTCGTCTTGGAGCCGCCTCTTGTTGTCCCGCTGCTCGCTTAGGCGTCGCTTCGCTCGGTTCAGATCGGCGACTAAAAGGTAACGTCGTAGCTGCGTCAGCTCGGACACGACGGTGTCGTAGCGGCGGGCGGCGTCGGCTTGCTTTTCGAGCGGTCGCAGCTGCCGGCGGAGCTCGCGCTGGAGGTCCTGCAGCCGCACGAGGCTGGCCTCGGTGGACTCCAGGCGGCGTTCGGCTCTTTCCCTTCGCCGGCGGAACTTCAATATCCCCGCGGCCTCTTCGACGACCAGCCGGCGCTCCTCCGGCCGGGCGTTGAGGATAGCGTCGAGGTTGCCTTGGGAGACGATCACGTGCTGCTGGCGGCCGATCCCACTGTCGGAGAGCAGCTCCTGGACGTCGAGGAGCCGGCAGGGCACACGGTTTATCGCGTACTCCGACTCCCCGCCACGAAACAGGATCCGGCTTATAGTGACCTCGGAGAACTCGATCGGAAGAAGACCGGCAGAGTTGTCGATGGTCAAAGACACCTCGGCTCTGCCTAAGGCGGCGCGCTTGGGGCTGCCGGCGAAGATGACGTCCTCCATCTTCGACGAGCGGATGGTGCGCGCTCCTTGAGCTCCCAGCACCCAGGCGACGGCGTCGACGACGTTGGACTTGCCGCTCCCGTTCGGCCCGACCACGACGGTGACCCCCGGCTCGAACTCAAGCGTGGTGGCATCGGCGAAAGACTTGAAGCCTTTGATGGTGAGCGACTTTAGGAACACGGCCCGACGAAACTACAGCCTGAAAGACCCGGCTGGTGTCAAGGCGTCCTCGAAGAGCCCGACCGCTCGGCGGGTGGTCCGAACGTCGCCTCCGGCGGTGCGCTCGACGGGGGCCTGCCTCATCGTTGGCATCCCGGACAGTAGAAGTTGCTCCGCCCGTTGCTCCTCGAACGGGCGACCAGCTCGCCGCAACGCGAGCACGGCTTGCCCTCCCGGGCGTAGACCCGGTGAAGCTCCTGGTAGGTGCCGGCAGCACCGTAAAGGTCCTTGTACTGGCGGTCGGCAAGGGTGGAGCCTCTACGGGCGACGGCTTCGCCGAGAACCCGGTGGGTTGCCGCCGACAGGTTCGAGATGTCCGCCGGGCTCAGGTCACGTCCCGGTCTGTCAGGCCGCAGCTGCGCTGCGTGGAGTATCTCGTCCGCGTACATGTTGCCTATGCCGGAGATGATCGACTGGTCCATGAGGATCACCTTCAGCTTCGTCGGCCTCGAAGCGACAAGCCCGCCGAGCCGTGCCTCGTCGATTTCGAGTGGGTCCGGTCCTAGGTGGGCCAGCTCGGGCAGGTCGGCGTTCGACACGAACATCTGACCGAAAGTCCTCGGGTCGACGAAGTGCAGGTCGAACGCGCCGGCGAAGCTCACGCTGACGTGGGTGTGCAGCGACTTGGGCGATCCCGCTTCGACGCGGCGGAGTTGACCGCTCATGCCCATGTGCGCCACGAGGACGTCGGTGCTGTCGAGGTGGACAAGCAGGAACTTACCTTTGCGGGCTACGGCACGGACCTGACGGCCGAGCAGGCGCCGGGTGAAAGCTGCGGCATCGGGGTGACGGCGCACCGAACGGCGGCCGCTCACCTCGACACGGTCGATCTGGTACCCAGCGAACTCCGCTTGCAGGTCGGAGCGAAGGGTCTCGATCTCGGCTAGCTCCGGCATCAGGGCTACCGCCGGGTCCTGTCGTGGCAGCGCAGGCCAGCACGCCGAGTGTCGAGCGGGCTCCCCTCCCAGGAGAAGGGTTCTACAGCGAAGCTGGTCTGTCTCACTGCGCGTCGCTGGAGCCGAGCAGCGAACGCCAGGCGTTGCGGGCGGCCTCCTGCTCGGCGTGCTTCTTAGAACGTCCCCGACCGCAACCCGACGGCCGTCCTTGTATGTGGACTACCGCCTCGAACTCTTTGGCGTGGTCAGGGCCCTCGTCGGTAACCGTGTATCGGGGGAGTTCGTCGAACTCCTTGGCGCAGTACTCTTGGAGCCTGGTCTTGAAATCACCCCCGCCGGGCCCTTCAGCGGCTGCGGTGATCCTCTCCGCCATCAAGGCCATGACGATCCTCTCCGCACCGGCCCACCCTTGCTCGACGTAGGCAGCCCCGATAAGAGCCTCGGTTGCGTCCGCGAGGATAGACGGCTTCGACCGACCCCCGGTCATCTCTTCTCCCCTGCCTAGCATCAGCGCAGGTCCGACCCCGAGCTCGCCGGCTACCTCCGCGAGCGACGCCGAGCTGACTACGGCCGCCCTGACCTTGGTCAGCTCCCCTTCGGGGATGCCCGTGTAGGTGCGGAACAGATGTCCGGTGACGACAAGGCCAAGGACGGAGTCACCGAGGAATTCTAAGCGCTCGTTGGATTCACTTCCCGGGTGCTCGGCGCACCAGGAGCGGTGGCGAAGCGCCTGTTCGAAAGCGTCCCCGGGCACCGCCATCCAGCCGAGGCGCGCCGCCAAGGCCTCTTTGTGGTCGGGTTTGTTCTCGGCGGGCTCCCCGCCGAGGGTCGCCCGGTTCGAGGTGACGGTCACCCCTACGGTCAGTTGGAGGCCTGAAGCTTCGCCATTACGTAGTCCACGGCGTCGCGAACCGTCTTTAGGTCTTCGAGGTCTTCGTCTTCTATACGAAAACTCGCTGCCCGGTCGGAGAACTCCTCTTCGAGCGCCTCGACTAGTTCGATCAAAGCGAGGGAGTCGGCGCCGAGGTCGTCGCCGAAGGACGCCCCCTCGGCTATGGAGTCCGAGTCGATCTCCAAGATGTCAGCCAGGCAACCCCGGACCACACCAAGAACCTCCGGCCGTCCTATCGGGCCCCCTTCTACCTGCTCGTCAGCTTTCTCAGCGGGCATTTCTCTCCTTCCATTGAAATTAATCGTAGCGACTCGCGGGCGCACAGATCCGGTGCCCGCCGCCAGCTCTCGGCGGAGCGCTGTCAGCCAGCAGGGGAAACAGCGGCAGCGAGTTGTGCCACGAGACGGTCGGTGACAGCTCGATCGGCGACTCCGATGGCGTTGGCTATAGCTTTAGCCGACGACGAACCGTGGCTGATCACGCACACGCCGTCCACTCCTAGCAGGACGGCCCCCCCGTAGGTTTCGGGGTCGAGCTCAGCCGCCAGGGGCAAGAGGGAGCCTATAAGGGCATCCGCCGCAGCCTTGTCCACACCTGAGGTCCCGAGAGCACCGAGGACTAGGTTCATAGCGAACTTCATCGAGCCTTCCAGAGTTTTGAGCACAACGTTGCCGGTGAAGCCGTCGGTTACCACCACGTCAGCTGCGTCGGACATCACGTCGCGGCCTTCGACGTTCCCTACGAAGTCGACGTCGGCTCCTAAAACTGCGCTTCGCAGAAGGCTGAAAGTCTCCTTGGTGAGGGTGTTCCCTTTACCCGGCTCTTCACCGATCGACAACAGACCTACACGCGGTCTGGCTACGCCGAGTCGGACCCGGGAGAAGACAGCTCCCATCTGCGCGAACTGCACTAGCCATGACGGGGAGCAGTCCGCGTTGGCACCCGAGTCGACTAGGACGGTCGGCGAAACGCCGGGTACGGGTATCACGGTAGCTATCGCCGGTCTCGCGACGCCCTTGATCCGCCCGAAGCGGAACAGGGCTGCGGCCATGGCGGCGCCGGTGTTGCCGGCGCTCACCATCGACGAGGCCTTCATGTCCCTTACCGCTTCGGCGGCGCGGACCAGCGACGAGTCCTTCTTCGTACGAACGGCCCGAGCCGGATCCTCGTGCATCTCTATGACTTCTGATGTAGCAAGGATGTTGAGGGGGCCGGTGTCTCCCATGCGCCCCGGGTCACCTACGAGCAGGACGTCATGGCCGGACTCCAGCGCCCTACGGGCGCCGGCGACGATCTCCGCTGGCGCTCGGTCGCCGCCCATTCCGTCGACGGCTACAGGCAGATTCATCAAGAAGCGGCTCTCAGCCTACTTCTAACGCCTGGCGACCCTTGTACCAGCCGCACGTCGGGCAGACGACGTGCGGGAGCTTGGCGTTGTGGCACTGGGGGCAGATACTCCGGGCCGGAACTGACAGTGTCCACGCACTGGCACGGCGGCTGCGACTTTTAGCTTTCGAGGTCTTCTTCTTGGGAACTGCCATGCTTGGATCCTTGTGGGATAAGCCGACTGAGGCCGGCAAGGGGACGGACGATATAATCTAGCCGGGCGTGCGGGTGCTGTAGAGATCAACCCTGCCGTATAAACCAACCCTGCCGTCACGCCGGGGGTCCGCATGCGCACGGCCCGTCGTTGAGGTTGGCTCCGCAGGTCACGCACAGGCCCGCACAGTCGTCTCGACACACAGGCGCGAGCGGCAGCTCGAGCAGGAGCGCGTCACGCACGAGAGGTCTCAAGTCGAGCATCTCGGAGTCAAGCGGGTAGGTCTCTTCGTCCTCGTCGGGAGCCTCGCGCCTTCGGCGCTGGCGGTACAGTTCCCTTACTTCTGTGTCCACCTGCCCGGCCACTTCGACCAGACACCGCCGGCAGTAGCCCTCCCAGGTTGCGGTCACCGTCCCGGAGACCTCAACCCCGCCGTTGAGGGAGCACAACACGACGTCGGCTTTGGCTTCGCTGTCCTGCCCGACGACTGTACCTGCGACTTCGAGGTGCCCTACCGGCCCGACACGCAGCTCGCGTCTTGAGGCGCCAGGGCTCCTGCGAAGCGTGGCTACGGGCACCAGCCACGGATCTTTCGCCACTCAGACGAAATCCTGGTCGAAGAAGTCTTCTTCGACCCCACCATCGTCGGATGTGTCGCCGTAGGGAAGTTCACCGTCGTCGGGACGGGGAGGCGTGTAGGCGAGTTTCTCCCTCCCCGCAGACACCGTCTTTATCGTCCGGTCGAGGACCACTTCGAAAGCGGCCAGCTTCTGGTCGCAGTAGTCCTCCGCTTCCATGCGAAGACGGCGCGCCTGGTCCCTGGCCTCCTCTACAACGCGGCGCGCCGTTAGTTTCGCCTCGCGGACGATCTCGGTCCTTTGCACCATGCGCTCTGCTCTAGCGCTCGCTGCGGCGATGATCTCCTCCCCTTCCCGGGCCATCTTGGCCAAGAAGTCGTCCCGCTCTCGCAGCAACCAGCGGGCTTGTCTGAGCTCCTCGGGGAGCTGCTGGCAGGCGTCGTCGAGCAGGGCGAGGACCTCGTCTTTATTGTCGAGCTTCACGGAGGAAGACAGGGGAAGAGCGCGGGTCCCTTCGATGATCTCGATCACCTGACGTATAAGCGACTCGGCGTCGGTGGAAGGCTGCGGTGGTTCGTCGTCGAAAGTCATGTGGGCCTCTCTTGGAACTGCAAGGTGCGGTGCTTCGCCCTCAAGGGCTCTCCACGCTCGGGTCGGGAGCTTGGGACGGGAACTTCGCAACGAGACGCGCGAGAACCGGAGCCGGAACGGTGCTTCCTATACGACTCGCGCCACCGTAGTGGGCGAAATCCCGAACGTACTTGGAGGCTATGAACGAGTAGACCGACGAGCAAGGGATGAACAAGGTTTCGATCCCGGAGACTTTCTTGTTCATCTGCGCCTGCTGTAGCTCCGCCTCGGCATCCGAAGCGACTCTCAGGCCTTTTACGATGACGTCCGCGCCGACTTGGCGTGCGAGGTCGACGACGAGGCTGGAGAAAGAAGCGATCTCCACGTTAGACAGGTGCGCCACCGACTCCGCGATCATCGCCATGCGCTCGTCCACGTCGAATAGCGGGGAGCCCTTCTGGGTGTTACGCATCGGAGCTACGACTATCCGGTCGAAGAGCTTCGCTGCCGCTTCGACCACCTCCAGGTGGCCGTTGTGGAAAGGGTCGAACGACCCGGGGAACAGCGCAGTTCTCAAAGGTTACCTTCCTGGGCGGAGCCGACCGTGACTAGGGAACGAAGTACGAACACAACGGTACCCCCGTACCTTCTGTCCTTCACAGTCTCCCACATGGGCCGGGAGCTGGTGGGGAGTTGCGCCACCAAGTCCCCAAGCCCGGAGCGGCTGCGGTTGCTGTCAGGGCCTGCCATGCCCGAAGGCGAAACCGTCGGGCCTCTTCGCGTCCGGTCGGAGGTCTCCAGCACGGCCAGCCGTGCTTTGGCTGCCAGGCTGGCGAGCAGCTCCTCCCAGCGAGCGAAAGCGTAGGGCGGGTCGGCGAAGACGACATCGAAGCGGCCGCAGCGGGCTACGAAGTCGACGGCGTCCCCGCGGACTACCTCGGCTTGCGCCTGGGCCGGGCCGAGCACCGCCAGGTTCGCTCGTATCGCCTCAACCGCAGCTGCGGCCGACTCGACGAAAACCGCTCTTTTGGCCCCCTGCGAGAGCGCTTCGAGTCCGAGAGCGCCGCTGCCGGCGAACAGATCCAGGACGGTTGCGTCCTCGACCCCTCCGAGACTCCGCAGCATGGAGAACACGGCTTCCCTGACCCGATCCGACGTTGGGCGGGTGCCAGAGCCCGCGGGCGCCTTGAGGTGCCGACCTCTTGCGCTTCCACCGACCACCCTCACGTGTTAGACCGTAGCCGGTGTGGGTCGAAGTCAGCTTTTGAACAGGAACTCGCGGTCCTCCTCGCCTAGGAGCAGTCCTATCTCAGCGGCTAGCTCACCGTGCGCGGACAGCGGCGTAGGGCCGTCAGCGTCGACGAGGCTGAAAGCCACTTCCCGAGCTTGAGCGACGAGCTCCCTGTCACGGCGTAGAGACGCCAGCTTGAGGTCGTTGGATCCCTTCTGGCGGGAGCCTAGGATCGTCCCTTCGCCTCTCAGGTCCAAGTCGACCTCGGCGAGCTCGAACCCGTCGTTGGACGCTACGAGGGCCTGGAGGCGCTGCTCAGTCTCGTCGGCTTGAGCGGTCCCTAAAAGGAAGCACCACGAGTCGTGCTCACCCCGGCCGACTCGACCGCGCAGCTGGTGCAGCTGGGCGACACCGAACCGACCGGCGTCTTCGATCACCATGACAGTAGCGTTAGGGACGTCCACGCCCACCTCGATGACCGTCGTGGACACCAGAACGTCCAGCTCGCCGCTGCGGAACTCGTCCATCACAGACTGCTTCTCCGTGACGGGCATCTGACCGTGGAGGAGACCGACTCGCAGCCCTCTCAGCTCACCCGCTGAGAGACGCTCCCACTCGGCTGCGGCCGACTTGGACGCCACCTTCTCCGACTCTTCCACTAGGGGGCACACCACGTAGGACTGCCTCCCGAGGGCCGCCTCCGCACGAACCTTCTCCCAAACCTCGCTCTCGGCGCTAGTGTCGCGCGCCCACACTGTGGTTATCGGCCTTCGCCCGGGCGGCAGCTCGTCGAGAATGGTCGTGTCCAGGTCCCCGTAGACGGTCATCGCAGCCGTTCTCGGTATCGGTGTGGCGGTCATGACCAAAACGTCGGGTATGGCATCGCCGGGACCTTTGCCTCGAAGGGTTGCTCGCTGCTCCACGCCGAAGCGGTGCTGCTCGTCGATGACCACGCAGCCCAACGAGTTGAAGTCGACCGTCTCACCCAGAAGGGCATGGGTGCCGACCAGGACGTCGACGGTGCCGTCGGCGAGGCCGGAGAGAATCCGCCTTCGCTGCGCAGCTCCCACCCTGTTTGAGATCAACTCGACCGAGACGGGACGCTCGCCGGTTAGAGTCCCCGAGCTCGGCAGCGTGAAGTCGCGCAGAAGACCTGAGATCGCGGCGTGATGCTGCTCGGCGAGCACTTCGGTGGGCACCATGACAGCACCCTGGTGCCCACCTTCGATAGCCGTGAGCAGCGCTCCCAGCGCCACGAGCGTCTTACCCGATCCAACGTCACCTTGCAGAAGGCGGTGCATCGGGTAGGCGCCTGCCATGTCTGCGGTGATGTCCTCCAACGCGGATTCTTGGGCTGCCGTGAGGGTGAAAGGCAGCCGACCCCGAAGGCGCTCCAAAAGGCGGCCCTCGACGTTGTGTCGGATGCCTTTCGAGCTGCGCTCCAAGGCGCGCTTTCTCATCACCAAGACGACTTGAAGTCGCACTAGCTCGTCGAAAGCCAGTCTGGTCCTAGCCTTGTTCGCCGCGCCCAGCGACGACGGGTTGTGGATCTGTCGAAAAGCCCAGTCACGACCCGCCAGGCCGTAGGACTCCCGGATCCGACCGGGAAGAGGGTCGGAGAACTCGGTGACCCTCCGCAGAGCTTCAGAGACCCAGGTTCCCACCTGCCACGACGAGATCCCAGCCTTGTCCGACTGCGGGTACACCGCGACGATCCGGCCGGTGCGGTCACCGACAAGGTCCACGACGGGGTTGGTCATCTGACGCCTCCCCATGTGGCGCTCCACCTTGCCGAAAACCACGGCTTGCGCACCCTCTTGGAGTTGCCTCGCCCTCCAAGCCTGGTTGAAAAACGACACCCTCAGGTAGCTTGAACCGTCGTGCAGGTCCACTTCGACGAGGGACCGTCCGCTGCGGGTGCGGCGCGTCGCCACCTTGCGGACGGTCGCCAGTACCATCGCCTGCTCGGATTCGGCCAGTTCGGCGATAGCCCGATGGTTGGTCCTGTCCAGGTAACGTCGCGGGTAGAAAGTGACCAGGTCTAAGAGGCTGTTCACGCCGACTTCGCTTAGAGCTGCAAGATTCTTTGTGCCGACCCCGGCCAGGCGTCCGACTCCGATTCCCGCCAAGTCGGTCAGGGTTTTCGGGTCTCCGGCTCCCAAGGCTTAAGCCGCCTTACTCGACGCTGAAAAGGTACGGGTACAACGGCTGGCCGCCCTGGTGTACCTCGGTTTCCACCCCGGGCAGGGACTCCGCCAGCCACTGGGAGATCCGTCTGGTAGCAGCCACGGTGGAACCCTCGCCGGCTATGACGGTGACGATCTCGTGGCGTTGCGGGTCGACGAGACGGCCCAGAAGGCCGGTGGCCGCTGCGACCACGTCGGGGGCTACCACCTCGATCCTCTCGCGCGATATGCCGAGGAAGTCCCCTTCGCGAATGGGTCCTGCGTCGCTCACGCTCGGACGCACGGCGCGGGTGACTTCGCCGGCCACGACCCGGGCGGCTGAGCGGGCCATCAGCTCACCGTTCGCTTCGGCATCGCCCTGCGGGTCGTACTCGAGCAGCGCTGCGAAACCCTCCTGGATCCCCTTGGTCTCCACGACTACGACCGGTTTGGAGGCTTCACGCGCAGCCTGGCGAGCCACAGGAACGATATTCTTGTTGTTGGGCAGCACCACGACCTGGTCGCTGTTGGTCGCTTCTATCGCTTCGAGGATCTCAGCGGTGGACGGGTTCATGGACTGGCCTCCGCCGACGACGTGGTGCACACCTAGCGAGCGGAAGATGCGCCGCACCCCGTCCCCGTTGCACACTGCGACGACAGAAGTGACCACCGGGTCCTCCGGCCCGTCGCCGGCGGCTTCGGTGCCCTCAGCGGCGCGTACCCACTTTTCCTCCTCGACCTCCTCGCGCAGGTCCGTCACCCTGATCTTGCGCGGGCGGCCGGCCTCCAACGCCGCTTCAATAGCCGCCCCGACGTCGTCGGTGTGTATGTGGCAGTTCCACAAGCCGTCGCCACCCACGACGACGATGGAATCGCCGATTCCCGCCCACACCTCCCGGAAAGCGGGTACCAGGTCGTCGGGGGCTTCCAGCAGGTACATGACCTCGTAGCGCAAGTCGACGACGTCAGAACCGCTCCCCGGTGCGGCGACGGGCGACCCGGCTCGGGCGTCCAGCCTGGGAGCCTGCCGCGGCGGCGAGCCCGGCGGGACCGGCATCGGACGGCCGTCCGCTGCGTGCAACAACGCGTCGAGCAGCAAAACGAAGCCGCTCCCTCCCGAGTCGACCACCCCCGCAGCTTTGAGCACCGGAAGCTGATCGGGGGTCCGTTCGAGAGCCGTCCTGGCGGCGCTGCTGGCCGCTTCGAGAACAGCGACGAGGCCCTCCCGGGGGTCTACGCAGCTGGCCCCGTCGCCAGCAGCCCGCGCCACGGTGAGGATGGTGCCCTCCACCGGGTTCTGCACCGCGTCGTAGGCGCGTTGACCTGCGTGGCGGAGCCCTTCGGCTACGGTCTCGGCGTCGACGTGGTCGAGCCCTCTGAACGTCTCGGACAGGCCTCTTAGGATCTGAGAGAGGATCACACCCGAGTTACCCCGAGCGCCCATCAGGGACCCGTAGCTCATCGCTTGCGCGACAGCCCCGAGATCGGTGCTCCCCTGACGTTCGATCTCGGCGACGACCGACTCTGCCGTCAAAGCCATGTTGGTTCCGGTGTCACCGTCGGGAACCGGGTACACGTTGAGGCGGTCGATGTAGTCACGGTGGGAGCGCAAAGCGTCGCGGAATGCTTCCGCTGCTGCCGCTAGAGCCGGCCCGTCGAGACGATCTGCGATCTGCATGCCCGGGATGCTAATGTTAAGAACTGACGTGGTCAGGTTCCCGCCTGTCGAGCGTCGTACCGGTCGATCGACGAGGTGTGTAGAAGATGGCGTCAGTATGTGAGGTGTGCGGCAAGAAGCCGTCTTTTGGGATGAGCGTCAGCCATTCGCACAGGCGCACGAAGCGTCGCTGGAACCCCAACATCCAGCGTGTCCGGGCTGTCGTTGGCGGCTCAGCCAAGCGGGTGCACGTCTGCACCTCGTGCATCCGAGCCGGCAAGGTGACCAAAGCGGTCCGCTGATACGGCGGTCGCTTCGGTCCAAGCTTTCACTCTTCGCTGTGGTCGTCAGCCCCCGAGAGCAGTTTCATGACGTCGTCACGGCGGAACCGGAGATGACCCCCAATCGTCCTTAGGCTTGGAAGCTTCCCAGCCGCAGCCCAGTTGATAACGGTCCTTTCGGTCACGTCGAAGACGGCTGCTACTTCGTGACTGCGTAGCAGCTGAGGCGCTTCGCCCGACAGTCCCTGTCCTCGGCCACCTGGACGTCCCTGGGTTTGCAGCGGCCGGGGTCTCAGCTCGCTGGGAGTTCGCACGGCCTGCTCGGAAGACTCCCCGTTGCGGCGCAGCTGGCCGACAGCGACAACCACTTGTCGTGCGAGGGCTGCCATCGCTCGCTGCTCCCGCTTGGTCAGCTGGCGAAGCCAGCGGTCCATGACCGCCACTACCGCTACCACCGAGCCCGTGGCGTCGCGAACTGCTACCCCGTACGCCCAGCGCATCGAGTGCGGGGCTTGGACGAGAGGGCTGTGCGGCACGATCGTAACCAGGTCGGTCAGCTCGACGGGGCCCGTGCCCGCTGCGATCGCCTCGAAGATGTGGCCGTCGTTGAGGCCGCAACGGTACTCGAAGCCCTGGGACAGGGTGCTCCAGCCGCCGCCGGCTTGGGGAACCGACAGGACAGCGACAGGCGTCTGACAGGCCAGAGCACCCAAAACCAGCAGGTCTGCGATGCCCTGTCCCGGAGGCATGGCGGGCAGCTCGGCCTTCGCCGGCTCCCGCGCGGTCCCTTCGTGCGCCGCTCTGACGTCGACGCTTGATGTGTTTAGGCGTGAAACCGGCATGGATGTTCACTCGGTGCTGGCGGGTGTCGCCTTGAGAAAGCGCGGACTGTTAGGTCCTTTGAGTGTCAAACCCGGAAATTTTGAGCGTCCCTGACGCTGGGCGGGTCAGCTAACAGCCAGCGCCCCGAGGCACTTCGACACGTAAGACTTGGCCGATCTGCACGCTTCGACGAGGTCGTCGCCCCTGGCCAGCCCCGCCGTTATAGCCGCTGACAAGGTACAGCCGGTCCCGTGGCTGTGGCGCACTTTGAGCTTCGGTCCTTCGAACCAGATCTCTTCGCCCCCGGCCCAAAGCAGGTCCGGTGAGGCGTCCCCGGCTAGGTGGCCGCCTTTTACCAGCACCGCCGCCGGCCCGAGGCCAGCAAGCTCCCTCGCCGCTAGGGCCATTTCGCGGCGTCCGGTTATCTCCACGCCGATGATGGCCTCCGCCTCGGGGATGTTGGGGGTGATCAGCGCCGCAGCGGGAAGAAGCTTTGAGACCAAGAAGGGGAGGGCTTCGGGGTCGAGAAGGTTTCCTCCGTGCGATGCAGCCTGAACCGGGTCGACCACCAAAGGACCCAGGTGGAGCTCACCGTAGGCGGCGACGACCGCTTCGATCACGGCTGCGTCGCCGAGCATTCCCGTCTTTAGCGCGCCGACTTGAAGTGCGTCGGCCACCGCTGCGATCTGCTCCACGACCAGCCCTGGTGCCATCACCGTGGACGCAAGAACTCCTTTATGGTTCTGGGCTGTGACAGCTGTGACTGCTGCAGCTCCCCAAACCCCGAGCTCTGCGAAGGTGCGCAGGTCGGCTTCCATCCCCGCCCCGCCCCAAGAGTCCGACCCTGCGACGCTCAAAGCGACGGGCCAGCCGGGAATCACGCTTTACCCACTTCGAGCAGGGAGCCTTTCGCAAGGCCGGCGTGCCGGGCTGGAGCGGGGACCCTCAGAAACTGTGCTGCCATCCGCCTGGCACGGTGACGGCTTCGCCGTGCAAGCTTCGATGGCCGGGATCGGGGACGCATTCTCCGATCATGATAGGCGGGGCGATGCCGGCGAAGGCCTCTTTTAGGTCAGAGTCCGGCGGGGTGCAAAACACCAGAGCGAAATCCTCGCCTCCCCCGACGGCTTCCGCGATGGTCGCCTCCGGGTGGACGGGGACGTGCTCAAGCTTGAAGCCGACCCTGGACTCGTCGGCGATGTGCCCCAGGTCGGCCACCAAACCGTCGGAGACGTCGATCATGGCGGTAGCCCCCGCGAGGCGTGCCGCCCTACCCTCCCTGAGGCGGGGCGTGGGACGTGCGTGAGCCCTAACCGAGCTGTGCGGTTCGCGGACCGCGTCGTAGCGGGCCTCTCCGCTTCTAAGGCGTCTCAGGCCCGCCGCCGACGCCCCCAGCGTCCCGGTAACCCAGATCCTGTCCCCGGGTCGGGCTCCGCTGCGCCTTACGGGGCTACCAGGGCAGCTTCCGGTGACGGCAACCGTCACGGTCAGTTCGGGACCGCTGGTGAGGTCCCCTCCCACGACAGGGCAGCCCATAGTCTCGGCCGCCGCAGAGATACCCGAGTACAAAAGTTGGATGTCGGACCCGGCTGGAGCTGTCACGGCGACAAGGGCATGCCCGGGAACGCCGCCCATGGCCGCTATGTCGCTCACCGACGCTGCCATCGCCTTCCAACCGAGATCGTCGAGGGAGGTGTAAGCGAGATCGGCGTGCACGCCGGCGACGACGGTGTCAGCAGCGAGAAGCATCCAACCCTCCGGTGGCCTCACGATCGCTGCGTCGTCGCCGATCCACACCTCGGCGGGGTCGGCGGGTTTCGCGAGGGTCTCTGCGAGAGCTGCGATGAGATCGAACTCGCCTTGCATGCACGTCCAACGGTAGTGTCAAACCAGCGCCGGCCGACAGAAACAGTTTCAAAAATCCTCAAGAGGAGATTATCCGAACATGACTTCCGCCAAGCCTTTGAGCTCCCACAAGCGGCTGTTGGAGTGGGTGGATCATTGGGCTGGCCTCACCGAGGCTGATCGCGTCGTTTGGTGTGACGGTTCCTCCGACGAGTACGACCAGATCTGCTCCGAGCTCGTAGAGGCAGGGACCTTCGTCGCTCTTTCGCAGGAGCGCCGCCCCAACAGTTACTGGGCGACGTCCGACCCTGCGGACGTCGCCCGGGTCGAGGACCGGACGTTCATCTGCTCGCAACGCCAGGTCGACGCCGGGGCGACGAACAACTGGCGCGACCCGGCCGAGATGAAAGCGACCCTCACAGAGCTTTTCACCGGGTCGATGCGTGGCCGCACCATGTACGTGGTCGCCTTCTCTATGGGTCCTCTCGGCTCGCCTATTTCCCACATCGGCGTGCAGCTGACCGACAGCCCTTACGTCGCTGTGAGCATGAGGATCATGACCCGGATGGGTAAAGGCGTGCTTGAGGCGCTAGGCGACGACGGGGAGTTCGTCCCGTGCGTTCACTCCGTAGGAGCTCCCCTCGCCGAGGGCCAAGCGGACGTCACGTGGCCTTGCAACGCGGACAACAAGTACATCGTTCACTTCCCCGAGACTCGCGAGATCTGGTCGTTCGGTTCGGGTTACGGAGGTAACGCCCTTCTGGGCAAGAAGTGCTTCGCCTTGCGTATAGCGTCTGTCATGGCACGCGACGAGGGCTGGCTCGCCGAGCACATGTTGATCTTGAAGTTGACTTCCCCCGAAGGCGAGGTTCGCTACGTGACGGGTGCGTTTCCCTCCGCGTGCGGCAAGACGAACCTGGCGATGCTCATCCCGAGCCTTCCAGGTTGGAAGGTCGAGACCATAGGCGACGATATCGCGTGGATGAAGTTCGCCGCTGACGGGACCCTGCGGGCCATCAACCCCGAGTACGGCTTCTTTGGGGTCGCCCCGGGGACCAACAACAAGACGAACCTGAACGCGATGCTCACCCTGTCGGGAAACTGCATTTTCACCAACACAGCCCTAACCGACGACGGCGACGTCTGGTGGGAGGGCATGACGGACGAGCCGCCGGCTCACCTGGTCGACTGGAAACGCCAAGACTGGACCCCCGAGACGGCCACTCCGGCGGCTCACCCGAACGCCCGTTTCACGGCGCCCGCATCCCAGGACCCGGCGATCGCCCCCGAATGGGAAGACCCCGAAGGCGTCCCCATTTCGGCGATACTTTTCGGTGGCCGCCGTTCCGGGGTGGTTCCGCTTGTGACGGAGTCATTCGACTGGGATCACGGCGTGTTCCTCGGTTCTATCATGGCTTCCGAGACGACCGCAGCCGCTACCGGGGCGGTAGGGAAGTTACGCCACGACCCGTTCGCGATGCTGCCGTTCTGCGGCTACAACATGGCCGACTACTTCTCGCACTGGTTGTCGTTCGGCGCCCAGGGATCGCATCGCCAGCTTCCGAAGATGTTCTACGTCAACTGGTTCAGGAAAGGCCCCGACGGCAGCTTCTTGTGGCCGGGGTTCGGGGACAACAGCCGCGTCCTCGAATGGGTGTTCGAACGTTGCAGCGGACGCGCAGAGGCGGTGACCACGCCGATCGGTCTGCTCCCGCCGCTCGGGGCTATAAGAACCGACGGCCTCGACATGGCGCCGGGCGCGATGGAAACCCTCCTCGCCGTCGACGCCGAAGGTTGGTTGGGTGACATCTCTTCTATAAGAGCTTTCTACGCTAGCCTCGGGGATCGGATGCCCGAGGCGCTCCTGTCGCAACTCGACGATCTCGACGAGCGCCTCCAGTCGGACGGGTAAAACCCACCGGGGTGGCGTAACCTCTACTTCTGGCAACTAGGGGGTTCAAGGTGACTGTCAGCGCCTACGTTCTTATCCAGACCGAGATCGGACGTGCTGCTTCGGTAGCCGAAGCAGCACGTCGGGTGGAAGGGGTCGTCTCCGCCGACGACGTCACCGGTCCTTACGACGTCATCGTAAAAGCATCTTCGTCGTCGATGGACCACCTCGGCGGTCTAGTCGTGAGCCGCCTCCAGACGATCGAGGGGATAACGCGGACGCTCACCTGCCCCGTCGTCGACCTGGGGGGGCTGCGCGCTGACCTGGAGGAGCAGCCGTGACGCCCGTCGAGCCAGGAGGGGACGAAACCGTCGAGGCGACCGGCCCCAAAAGTGAATCGGTCGGCGTGCCGGCAGTCACCAGCGCGCTGCGCCTGTCAGTCCGTGAGATGGGCGTAAGGCGCTCGCTGGCGACCCTGCTGAAGCTGAACCACGCGGACGGTTTCGACTGCCCGAGCTGTGCGTGGCCCGACCCCGACCCGGAGAGCCGTAAGCTAGCCGAGTTCTGCGAGAACGGAGCCCGGGCGGTGGCGTGGGAAGCTACCCGCAAGCTGGTCGGGCGGGAGTTCTTCGCCGGGCATTCCGTCGACGAGCTACGGTCACGCTCCGACATGTGGCTCGAAGAGCAAGGGCGCTTGGCGGAACCTATGCACCTTGCCCCAGGCGCTGAGCGCTACAAGCCGATCCCCTGGGACGAGGCTTTCCGCCTCGTCGCTGATCGCCTCAGATCGATGGGACATCCTGACAGGGCCGCTTTCTACACCAGCGGCCGGGCCAGCAACGAAGCCGCCTTCGTCTACCAGCTGATGGCCCGCCGGCTGGGCACGAACAACCTCCCCGACTGCTCGAACATGTGCCACGAGTCCAGCGGCGCCGCCCTGTCGGAGACCATCGGGATCGGCAAAGGCTGCGTGAGCCTCCAAGACATAGAGGACCACGCCGACATGATCATGGTGGTCGGGCAGAACCCTGGCACGTGCCACCCGCGGATGCTCACCTCTTTGGAGAAAGCGAAGCGCAGGGGGGCTTCGATAATCGCGGTGAACCCGCTGCCCGAGGCTGGCCTCGGACGCTTCCGCAACCCTCAGACACCCCGCGGCCTCCTCGGCGGGGGAACGGTGCTGGCCGACGAGCATCTTGCGGTGAGGGTCAACGGGGATCTCGCCCTGTTCGCCGGGCTCAACAAGGCGCTGGTCGAGATCGACGCGCGTTCGGGTGGGGTTCTCGACGGCGAGTTCATCGGCCGTTACTGCGAAGGCTTCGACGCTGCGCGCCGAGCCTGGCAGGACCTCGACTGGGAGGTGGTGGAAACCCAGAGCGGAATCTCCAGGGGCGCTATCTGTGCCCTGGCGCAACGGGTTGCGTCGAGTAGGTCTGTGACCGTGTGCTGGGCGATGGGCCTAACCCAGCATAAGAACGCCGTCGCGACCATCCGGGAGATAGTCAACTTCCTTCTCCTGCGGGGCAACGTCGGCAGGCCCGGCGCAGGCCCGGCTCCTATACGAGGTCACAGCAACGTTCAGGGGGACCGGACGATGGGCATCTGGGAGCGGATGCCCGACGCTTTCCTCGACGCTTTAGGCCGGGAGTTCGGCTTCGACCCGCCCCGGGAGGTGGGTTTAGACACCGTCGAGACGATCCGGGCGATGCGGGACGGCAACATAGACGTTTTCTTCGCACTTGGCGGCAACTTCGTCGCGGCGACGCCCGACACTGAGGTCACCGCCGCTGCCATGTCGAAGTGCTCTTTGACCGTCCACGTCGCCACGAAACTGAACCGATCCCACCTCTACCACGGCCGTGAGGCTTTGATACTGCCCTGCCTGGGGCGCTCCGAACGCGACGTGAGCGAGACCGGCGAGCAGTTCGTCACGGTGGAGGACTCGATGAGCGTCGTGCACGCCTCGCGAGGCTCGATCGACCCTGTATCTCCCATGTTGCGCAGCGAGGTGGCGATCGTGTGCTCTATAGCAGAGAAGCTCTTCGGAGCTGACGCCGGCTGGGCGGACATGGCACGTGACTATCGAATCATCAGGTCTCACATAAGCCGGGTGGTACCGGGCTTTCACTCCTTCGAGGAGCGGGTTGGCGCACCCGGCGGGTTCGTTCTTCCAAGACCCCCGGCCGACTCCAGGACTTTTCCAACCCCTACCGGCAAGGCCCGTTTCACTGTCAACTCCCCGAGCGTCCCGGACGTGCCTGAAGGTCATCTACTGCTTCAGACGGTGCGGTCACACGACCAGTTCAACACCACCGTCTACGGGCTCGCGGACCGTTACCGGGGTATCGCCGGCGGGCGGCGGGTGGTTTTCGTGAACAAGTCCGACCTACAAGCAGCCGGTCTGCGCGACGGGGACAGCGTTGACATAGTAAGCGTGTGGAGCGACCACGAACGTCGCGCAGAAAGCTTCCGTGCGGTCGAGTACCCGACGCCTCAAGGCTGCGCCGCTACTTACTTCCCTGAGGCTAACGTGCTGGTTCCTCTCGACGCTACGGCCGACGTGAGCAACACGCCGGTGTCGAAGTCGATCGTGGTCCGCCTTGAGCGCTCCTCCTGACGGGACGCTGCTAACGCAGCGCGCCGGCGCTGCGCAGGCGGTCGATCTCGGCTGGTTCGAAACCCCAGTCGGCGAGGGCGTCGTCGGTGTGGTCACCGGGGTGGGCGGGAGGCCCCGACACGCTAGGCACGGTCCTAGAAAAGCGCGGTGCGGGCGCCGGCTGGGTCACCCCGCCCACCTCGACGAACGTCCGGCGGGCTGCGTTGTGGGGATGGTGAGGAGCCTCGTCGGGTTCCAGCACTGGGGCGAAGCAGACGTCGGTGCCTTCTAGGATGCGGCACCATTCGTCGCGGGTCTTGGTTCGCACCAGGTCAGCCATCCGCTGTTTCATCGCCGGCCACGACGCCCGGTCGTGCTGGCCGGGAAGGGAGTCCGGTTGGCTCGCGGCCAAGCCGGTCAGCTCGAGCATCTGCGCGTAGAACTGCGGTTCGATAGAACCGAACGACACGTACCGGCCGTCGGCGGTCTCGTAGACTTCGTAGAAGAACGCCCCCGTGTCGAGAAGGTTCGTGCCGCGATCACCCCAGGCGCCGGCGCCTCGAAAGCCGTGGATCATCGCTGCCAGCAGGGCAGCTCCGTCGACCATCGCCGCGTCGATCACCTGTCCGCGACCGGATCTCGAAGCTTCGAGGAGGCCGCAGACCACGCCGAACGCTAGCAGCATCCCGCCCCCTCCGAAGTCGCCGACCAAGTTGAGGGGCGGCACGGGCCGCT
Source organism: Actinomycetes bacterium (assembly GCA_021799445.1). Lineage (GTDB taxonomy): Bacteria > Actinomycetota > Acidimicrobiia > Acidimicrobiales > Palsa-688 > JAJZAM01. Next base: position 29,029 of record JAJZAM010000004.1, on the reverse strand, counting down.
CGCCCTCCCGGCCGATCATCGACAGAGTTCCGCTCAGGGCTATGTAGTTGATGTCATGCCCCGCCGCGTTGGCGTACGGGCCTTCCTGGCCCCATCCGGTCATCCGCCCGTAGACCAGCCGGGGGTTGCGAGCTTCGCAGTCTGACGGTCCAAGCCCGAGGCGTTCGGTCACACCGGGACGGAAACCCTCTATCAAAGCGTCGGCTTTTTCTACCAGGCGTAGGACCGTTTCGCGCCCGTCGGGGTGCTTGAGGTCCACGCCCACCGAGCGCCTGTTGCGTCCGAGCACGTCACCGGAGGGAGCCTGGGAGGCTCCCCGGTCTTTCGGGCGAACAGCGTCGGCACGGTCGACTCGCAAGACTTCCGCTCCCATGTCCGACAGCATCATCCCAGCGAAGGGACCCGGCCCGATCCCTGCCAACTCTACGATTCGAAAACCCTGAAGCGGTCCTGGCACGCCGCAGATCTTTACCCGTCCCGGAGGCGTCGCGCCAGCGCGCCGAGACGGACCACAGCCCCCGAGCTACGCGAACCCCACCAGAACAAGTCCCGCCCGTCGACGAACTCCACCGGGGCGAGACCTTCAAGCTCGCCGCGGTGGCGCTCCTTGAACGGGTACGGTTCCGACGGGGCGAGGACGACTTCGGTTCCAAGCCTGGCGGCTTCGGCGATCTCCACGTTAGGGTAGCGCTGCGAAGCGTCAGCGAACACGTTCTTCAAGCCGACCGCTTGTAGCACGGAGCCGCCGTAGGTGTCAGCGCTGATCGTCATCCAAGGGCGGCGCCATATAGGAACGAACACCCGTGGACCTAAAAGCTCGTCAGGCGTCGACATCCCAGGCAGGGGCTCGCTGTGCGCGTAGCCGGGGACTCCTGCCTGTGCTGCTAAAAGCTTGAGGGCGCTTGGAACGTCTCGGAGCGACCTGACGGCCGTCGCGACCACGTTCAGACCGGCTGCCCTCAACGCCTCCGCGTCCTCTAGGCGGTTCTCCTCGCTGTCCATGAAGACCACGTCGGGCCCCAGGTCGACGATAGCCGGGACGTCGGGGTTCTTGGTGCCTCCTACCAGGCAAGCCCGCCGGGCGGCCTGAGACGCTGCCACCAGCCCGGCGCCGGCGGGGTCCTCCAACCGCTGGCGGTCCGGCACCCCTCCAGGCGTCCCAGCCAACCCAGAGAGGTCGCAGTATCGGGTTACCCCCACCGGCATGACACCCCACGACAGGAGCGTCTCGGTGATGGACGGGACGAGGCTGACGACTCTCCGCCCGGCGGCGCCACGGGTTCGTTGCGTCACATCCTCTCCAGGAGCTGGGTTTTCTTGGCTTGGAACTCGGCTTCGGTTATGACACCGCGACGGCGCAGCTGGTCGAGCTGGTCGATCTGCGCGGGAATGCTGCTCCTGTCTGGCGTCCCAGCGCCGGTTACGCCGGGGGAAGCCCCGACCCCAACGGGAGGAGGGGAGGATGGACCCGCCGGCCCGGGCTGCCCGTACCATCCGGCGCCACGCCATGCTGCTATCTGGCTGTAGAGCAGGTCCTGGATGACCTCGGGGTGGGGAACGTCGACGAAGACCTCTTCGCTGTCCCTGCCGGCAGATTCGACCGCAACGTCTCCCGCTCCTAGGACCCGGTCGAGAAGGCTCTGGCGGCAAGTGACGTTGGATATCGCCGAGACGGGGATCTCCCTCACCGACCGTACCAGCAAACCTTTTCTCTCGACGATGCGAGAGCTCGTCACGATCAGCCTGGCAGACACCCACCGCAAGTACCGCAAGCCCAGCCACACCACAGTGACGACGACCACCACGGCGATCAGCCAGTCCACACCGGAGGGAGCACCGGCCAGTTTCGCTGCGATCCCGCCTGCGATGGCTGCGACAGCACCAAAAAGCGGCGCCGCGAGAAAGCACCAGTGGGGCCTCGTGTCGACTACGACTTCCTCCCCGGGTCCGAGGGACTTGCGCCAGCGCATCACCTGTAACGCTACCGGCCAGCGGGGACACCCGGCCTACGCCACGACCGCGCCTTGCCGCACCGCCGGCCTGCTGGGCGCCCAGCGCCCGACCCTCGGCGCCCGACGTTGCCGAGGCGGGCCGTTTATAAAAAACGCTTCGGACTTCAAGTAGCGCTCGGTGACAACTCCCTCAGCGCGCTACGCAGGTCGATGCCGATGGATACGACGGCCAGGGTCACGGTTGTCACGCCAGCGTCTATGTAGGCCTGCACCTGTTTGCGCACGCTCGGCGCGCTCCCGTGCAGGATCAGCTCGTCGACGACCGAGTCGGGGATCGCCTGCAGTGCTGCTTTGCGGTCACCGGCCTTCCAAGCCGACCACATGTCTCCCAGTCGGTCACCGCGGCCCAGCCATTCGTGGAAAGCGGCGTAAACCGGTACGTTGAGGTACGCGGCGATCATCCGCCTGGCGACCGCCCTGACAGTCTCGGTGTCCTCGGAGGGAAAGACGAAGACCCGTGCCACGAGCTGCTTGCCTTCCCCCATCTCGGCTGCGACCTTGTGAACGTCGCCGGCTGACAGCCAGTTGGTGATGGCACCGTCCGCCTCCCGGCTCGCCAGGCGTAGCATCCCCGGCCTTAGCGCGGCGACGAGTATCGGCGGGGCTACCGCCGGTGGCCTTGCAAGCCTGAAGCCCCTCACCCGGAACGTGTCGAACTGCTCGTCAACCTTCTCCCCCGAAAGGGCTAGGCGCAAGAAGCGGACCATATCACGGGTCCGCTTGTAGGGCTCCTCGAACGGGACGCCGTTCCAGCGCTCGACGATCACGTCGGACGAAGTTCCGATCCCGAGCGCGAAACGCCCGGGGGCTGCCTCCGCTAAAGCCGCCGCGCTCTGAGCGACCAGCGCCGGGCCGCGGGTGAACACGGGTACTATCGCGGTTCCCAGCCTCAGCTTCGACGTCCACGCAGCGCTCAGCGCGAGGGGTGTGAAAGCGTCGGTACCGTCGGCTTCGGCACTCCACACGTCGCTGTAGCCGAGGTCCTCAAGCTCTTGGACCCAGCTTCGGTGCTCGCTCAGGAGGATCCCGTCGAAGGGTATGGTGATGCCGTAGCCCATCGCCCGATGCTACCCACATACTCGGGCGCGCTGCGACACGACCGACAGGTCCCACGACACGGTGACCGCGAAGCCGGTAGCATCGGCGCATGTCAGAAGTGGTGATCGTAGAAGCGGTTCGCACGCCGGTTGGACGCCGCGGAGGCGGGCTTTCGACGGTGCACCCGGCCGACTTGCTCGGTGTCGCGCTCCGAGGCGTTTTCGATCGGACGGGAGTGGACCCCGCCCAGGTCGGCCAGGTCGTATCCGGTTGTGTCTCCCAGGTCGGCGAGCAGTCTTTTAACGTCGCCCGGACCGCCTGGCTGGCAGGGGGCTTCCCCGTCGGGACCGCTTGCACCACCGTGGACACCCAGTGCGGCTCGAGCCAGCAGGCGACGAGCATCGCCTCCGCCTTGGTGGCTTCGGGCGTCGTGGACATGGCCGTGGCGTGCGGGGTCGAGTCGATGAGCCGTATCCCGATCGGGTCTAACTCGTCTAAGAAGCTCGGCCTCGGCGTCCCGATACCCAAGTCGTATTTTCCTCGTTACGAGTTCACGTCGCAGTTCGAAGGCGCCGAGCGAATTGCGGAGAAGTGGGGCATAACCCGCGACGACACCGACAGGTTCGGCTTCGAATCGCAGTCCAAGGCGGCCCGAGCGTGGCAGGAAGGCCGCTTCGACACCCAGATCGTGTCTCTGCAAGCCCCCGATGTTGACTCAGACGGCAACCTGACAGGCGCCACTCACCTGGTAGCCAGGGATGAAGGCCTCCGCGAGACCACTCTCGCCGGCCTCGGCGCTCTTCGGCCCGTGGCAAGGCCGGACGGGGTTCACACCGCAGGGACCTCTTCGCAGATATCCGACGGCGCCGCGGCGGTCCTGCTGACCACGGAACGCAAAGCGGCGGACCTCGGTCTCACCCCCAAAGCCCGGATCACCCAGACCTGCATGGTCGGGGTCGACCCGGTTACGATGCTCACAGGTCCGATAGACGCCACCCGCCTGATGCTCGCCAGGGCCGGCCTTTCCATTTCCGACATCGACTTGTTCGAGATCAACGAGGCGTTCGCTTCGGTGGTGCTCGCTTGGCAGGCCGAGGTGGGCGCGGACCCGGCTAGGGTCAACCCCAACGGCGGGGCGATCGCCCTTGGCCATCCCCTCGGCGCGACCGGCGCCGTGTTGGTGACCAAGGCCGTCCACGAGTTGGAGCGAACCGGCGCCAGGCGTGCCCTGGTTAGCATGTGCTGCGGGGGCGGTCTCGGAACAGGGACGATCATCGAGCGCTGAGTGTCCTCCCTCGTCGAAGCCCTCGGCTTTCCGGCCGGCGACCGCCTTTTGATCGTCTCCTGCGACGGTCTGGGAGTTTGTCACTCCACTAACGTGGCCGTGTACCGGGCTTTACGCGACGGTATGGCAACGGCTGGCACTCTTAGCGTTCCCGGCGCATGGTCCCGCGACGCCGCCGCCCGCTACCGGGGGGAGGAGGTGGGCGTAAGCCTGACCTTGATCAGCGAGCACGACCTGCTCCGGTGGGGCCCGATCACTCACAGCCCGTCGCTTTTAGACGGCGACGGCGGCTTCCCTCGGACTTTAGTGGACCTCTGGGAACACGCAGACACCGACGAGGTTCGCCGCGAATGCCGGGCTCAGATCGAACGGGCCATCTACTGGGGTTTCGACGTCTCGCACCTGAGCTGCCACATGGGCGCCCTCGAAGCCCGCCCAGAGTTCTTCGACGTAGCGCTGGAACTCGCCACCGACTTCGCCTTGCCCCTCCGGCTCCCGGACGCGAGCAGCGAGCGCCTCGCCGGCTTCCCGTTCCGTTCCATAGCAGCGCAAGCCAACGTCCTCGCCCCGGACCATCTCATCCGGCCGACCTCGACACGCCGGCCTCTGCCTACTTTGGAAGCCGTCCTAGCGGACCTGCAGCCAGGCGTGACCGAGGTTGTGCTCTCCCCCGCCGTAGACAGCGACGAGCTGCGCGCCGCCCTTCCGGACTGGCCGTCTAGGATCAGGGACTTCGACGCTGTCATGTCGTCGGACTCGCTTCGGGTGCTTTCCAACCGCCCTGGGGTTCATCTCGGAGGGTACCGAGCCCTGCGCGAGCTTCAACGCCGCCTGTCGGAAAAGGGCTGATCGAACGCCGCCGCCAGATCGACAACGCTAAGAGGACAAGCAGCGGTCCCGAGTTCGGGTCGGTAGCCCCCCCGGAGGCGATCCCGCCGAAGTACTCAAAGCTTATCCAAAACACGGCTGCGACCACCACACCCGCAGCGAGCGCCGTCCGGAGCCGCCAGAAGGCTCCCAGACCTACTGCCAGTTGCACAGCGCCGATGACGACCGCGAGGGCGACGGCGTGATGGTTCGCCAGCCACGCCACAGGCTGCCCCAAGGCAACCACCCAGGCAGGGTTCCCCAACGACGACTCCTCAAGGTTCGCCCGCAGCACCAACGAGGTGGGCATCACCCAAGTGAACGCGAGCAGCACCTGCCCGGCCCACAACGTCACCCAAACGGCCAGACCGAGGCGCAGTGAAACCGGCCTCTCGCGCGTCGAACCCGACTCGAAGCCGCCGACGCCGGCGACACCGCTCTGCGAGGACTCATCCGCTCTCCACCGGCGTGCACTCCACCGGCCAACGGCCCGCCTCGGGGAGGGGAAGGCGAGAAGCCCGATAGTCGGGTACAGGAGGGCTGCGCCAGGGGCGCCGGTCGCCATCATCGCGAAACCGCTCGGCAGGCCACCGAAACCTTCGCCCACCCACCAAACGCCGAGTGCGTAGGGAACCGAAACTGCTATGGCGAGGCGCTCGCACTTCCCTGTGACAAGCGCGAGCCCAATCCCCAACTGCACAGTGACGAAGACACCGTTCCAGAATGACGCGTGAGCGGCGATCAGCGACACCGCCCAGAAGATGGACCTGTTGGCCCATGCCGGTTCGCCCATGACCGACTGGGCTAGGGTATCTTTCCACCATCGGGCACCGAAGAAACTTGGGTTCGCCTGGAGCAAACCGTCTGCAAGCCAGATCACTCCGAGCCAGAACCGAACTTTCCGGCGGCTGAGCAGTGGCTTCACACTGTGTGTTCGTAGAGGTCCCAGAAGCGGATCACGCGTCGGGCTCATCCAGCTTTGCCGTCCGCTACGAATATCGCTACGTGTTCAAGATGACAACCGAGGACTCCGGCTCTTTTAGGCCACGTCAGGCGAAATCCTTTAAGCGAAGCCGTGTCGGAGTGGGCTTGGCTGCAGTGATCGCTGCTTGCCTGTTGGCCGCGTGCGGCTCGCAGGTCACTAAGACATCCTCGCCCTCGACTTCGCCGACATCGACGGCGCAAGGATCTTCGACCAGCGGTCCAGCTTCTAGCTCTCCGTCGGCCCAAGCGGACGTGGTCAACATCAAAGACTTCGCGTTTACACCCTCCACGCTTACGGTGTCACCCGGTGCGACCATAGTCGTTCACAACGAAGATGTCGCCACGCACACACTTACTTCGACTACCGGAGCGTTTAACACCGGTGACATATCACCCGGGTCATCCAAAACTTTCGTCGCACCGAAGACTCCAGGGACATACCCCTACATATGCGAGATACACCAGTTCATGCACGGCACGTTGATCGTGCGATAACCGCGTAGAGCACTGACGTCCATCCCTAACCGAAAATCCCCGTAGTCCCCGACAAACAACAAAGGAGTACTCCGTATGACGATAGATGAACGCGCTTTCGCGTCGTTGATAGAAGAATCCCAGGATCTTCACTCTCAAGCTATGCGAAAGACCACCAGCACCCTCGAAGAGCTCGTCGACGTTGGCAAGCAGTCCAGGGCGAAAGACCCTGACGCCTTCGAACACGAGCAGTCTACTATAGTAACCGACTCGTCCGGAAGTGGCATAAGCCGCAGTGCTATCGTCGGAGGGGCGCTGGCAGCGACCGCGTTCAGCGCTGCGCTTGCTGGTCTGGCGTCGACTCCGGCGTTCGCTTCGAGCGCTACGGACATTCAAATACTCCAGACGGCTGCATCGATAGAGAACCTCGCCGTCAGCACCTACACGACGGCTTTGACCCTGCCCTACATCGGTGGCTCGTCGGCCAATCCCGTGATCAAGGCTTTCGCCACCACCACCTTGAGCCAGCACCGCCAGCACGGTCAGGCGTTCAACTCTGCCATTACCGCCCTGGGTGGCAAGCAGCAGACCGGTCCCGACCCAAAGTATGTCCCTGTAGTGAACTCTGCCGTTGCCGCCATTACCAAAGACAGCGCCACTGCTGGAGCCTTGGCGGTCGTGGAACTGGCGATGACACTCGAGAACGTGGCCGCTGAGACCTACGTCAATAACTGCTCCATGCTCGCCGACTCGAACGCGAAGGCAATCACAGCGTCGATAATGGGAGTGGAAGCGCAGCACGTCGCTGTTTTGACAGCGGTTAAAGCACTCCTGACAGCAAACGCTCCCCAGCTCATAGCCTTGAGCCCTACCGTCGTCGACAGCCTTCCGGCCGTTGCAGGATCGGTGGGCTTCCCGAACGCTTTCTACCCAGTCAGTAATGCCAGCCCTGCTAGCGAAGGAGCCCTCTCCTGATGTCAATGTCAAATGATCACCTGTCGGACCGGGAACTGTCCGCTATGACCAAGACCCTCGACGATATGCACAACGATCAGGCTATGCCTGCCATGCGGGCCGCCGTCGCCCAGTGGGTTGACGCTATCCGCTCCGGCGGCGACGCCCTAACCGAGAAAGTTGCGAGCCGGCGGAAGTTCCTTTTAGGCGCCGCCGGGCTCGGAGCCTCCGGCCTCGTCGTCGCCGCTTGTGGAACCTCCTCGAAGTCTGCCACCCCACCGACGTCGATTGCGACTCCGTCCTCGTCTAGTACTACCACTCCTCCCACTTCGTCGGCCGCCCTCACCGGCGACCTGGCCGTCGCTGCGATGGCAGCCAGCTTGGAGAACCTGGGGGTGTATGCGTACAACGCCGGTATCGCCGCGGCCACCGCCGGCAAGCTCGGAAAGGTCCCGCCGGCGGTTGTGACATTCGCCCAGACCGCCAAGGCACAGCACATGGCTCACGCTCAGGCGTGGAACTCAGCGCTGACAGGCGCTGGCAAGGCGGCTGTCACCGTAACCGACCCGGCGTTGACACCTACCGTGAACTCTGCGTTCGCGAAGGTTACCAACGCCGCAGAGCTAGCCCAGCTGGCTCTGCTCGTGGAGAACATCGCAGCGCAGACGTACCAAAAGGCCATCCCCGTCCTTTCAGCTTCGAGCTCGATTGGGGTCGCGGCGACGATCGCCCCCGTGGAGATGCAGCACGCTGCGATCTTGTACTACGTGCTCGGCGAGTACCCGGGGATCCAAGGCACACAGTCCAACATGTACGCGTCGGGTACTCCCCTGGCGTTCAACCCCACGACCCTTGCGAGACCCGTTTCGGACTACACAGGCTCGTAGAAGTTGCGGTCTTAGTTCATATCTCCTCCACGAGCCGGGCAGCTAAGGTCTCCAGGCCTGCTGCCCGGCTCGCTTTTACCAAGACCGCCAGTTCAGGTCCGCCGTCACCCACAGCGTCGCGGATTGCAGACAAACCCTCCACGGGCCGAACTCCGTACTCGCCTGTAGCTACGGCCACCACCTCGACTCCGAGATCCTCGGCCAGCATGGCTATCTTGCGGTGCTCCTCGGGGCCTGTGCCGCCTAGTTCTGCCATAGGCCCGAGGACAGCGACCATCCGCTTAGCTTTGAGATCTCGTAGGGCTGCGAGCGCGGCCGCCATCGACTCGGGGTTGGCGTTATAAGAGTCGTTGATCAGCGCTGCGCCGGTTCTCGTGCGGTGAAGCTCCATGCGCAGCGCCGAGATGTTGGCGGTCCCGACAGCGGCCGCAGCCTCCGCAAGGTCGACGCCGACCAGGGCTGCGACACTGAGGGCCGCTGTTGCGTTCGACACTTGGTGAGCCCCTCGAGCTTCGAGCCTGACCTGGACGGTACCCCACGGCGAGTGCAGGTCGAAAGTCGGGCGAAGTTCGTCGTCTACGCGGATGTTGTCGGCTCGGACGTCCACGTCGGAGTCCCCCCGCAGGTCCGCCGCAGTCGAGTAGAGGAGGCATCGAGCGGTCGTCTTGGCGGTCATCGCCCTCACCCGCTCGTAGTCGGCGTTGAGGACCGCGACGCCGCTCGGTGTCAGAGCCTCGACCAGTTCTGACTTGGCCCTAGCTACACCGTCGAGGTCGCCGAGCATCTCGATGTGGGCCTTAGCGACTGCGGTCACGACGCCGACGTCGGGGCGTGCGACCTGGCACAGGCTGGCGATGTGCCCGTGACCCCTGGCGCCCATCTCCAACACCGCCACTTCACACCCGTCTGGGGCGTTGGCGAGGGTCAGGGGCACGCCGAGCTCGTTGTTGTAAGAGCGGGGGCTGGCCACCACCGTCTTCGCAGCGGCGATCGCAGAGGCTGCGAGGTCCTTGGTGGAGGTCTTGCCCACCGACCCTGTGATGCCAACCACAGGGCCTGAGACCCTGAGACGTGCGGCCCGGCCGATCGCGCTGAGAGCCTGAGCAGTGTCGGCGACCTCGATCGCTGGTAGCGCGTTCGCAGCGTATCTCCCCTCCTCTACTAGCACGGCCTTCGCGCCGGCTGCGACCGCGGCTCCGACGAAATCATGGCCGTCCCTTTCAGCTTTTATGGCGACGAAAATCTGGCCGGGCTGCAGCGTCCTCGTGTCGATCGATACGCCGGTGATCTGCGTCGAGCGATCCACGTTCGCTCGACCGTCCCCACCGACTAGACGTCCGCCGGCAGCGTCGACAAGGTCGCTCAAGGTCCAACTCATAGCTCCGATCATGGCAGCTAAAAGCTAACCTGTCTCGCAGTGACTCCCGCAGTGACCGACGCACTGACCGGCACGGTGGCTCGACCGGCGCTACCATGAGCGAAGCGAAGACCCTGCTCGTGGTCGTATACGGCGGGCGTTCGGCCGAGCACGAAGTCTCTTGCGTTTCAGCTCTAAACGTCGTCTCCGCCGTCGACGCGCGACGATACGAGCTCAACGTGGTGGGGATAACGACCTCGGGAACCTGGCTGGACGCTACGAGCGCGGCGCTAGCCGCAGCGTCAGGCGGGGCGCAGACCCTCCCATCGCCTGACTCCCTGGCGGCACCGGCCGGGGTTCCCCTCCCCGAGACGGCTGGGACCCGGGCTTTTCCACGTCTGAGCACGGACCTCCTCTTGGGCGCGCCGGCCGCCCCTGCAGCATTGGCGTCCGACGCTCCAGCTGGGACTGGACTTGGTCAAAACCGGCGACGAACCGTCGTCTTTCCGCTGCTGCACGGGCCGATGGGCGAGGACGGGACGCTTCAAGGTCTTCTCGAGTTGGCCGGGGTCGCCTACTGCGGTCCGGGAGTAGCGGGCTGCGCTGCGGCGATGGACAAGGGGATAGCCAAGAGCCTCCTCGCTGCGGCCGGGCTGCCGCAGGCTCGCTACTTGTACCTACCCGAGACGGGCGTCGACGTGACAACCGTCGACACGGTCGAATCTGATCTCGGCTGGCCCGTGTTCGTAAAGCCGGCGAACATGGGCTCTTCGATCGGCATCTCCAAGGTGAAACGGCGCCGCGACCTCCCCGCAGCCCTGGAAAAGGCCTTCCGCTACGACACTGCAGTGGTGGTAGAAGAGAACGTCGACGGCCGCGAGCTTGAGATCGGAGTCCTCGGATGGCCGGAGCTTCGAGCGTCGCTACCCGGCGAGATCAAGCCGACCGCAGAGTTCTACGACTACGACGACAAGTACGTTTCGGGCACCGCCGGTCTGCAAGTACCCGCCGCTGTCGATCCCGGCGTGGCCGACAAGATGGCCGAGCTCGCCGTGCTGGCTTGCCGGGCCCTACGCGTCGACTCGATGGCACGGGTCGACTTCCTCTACGAAGCAGGCGGCAGAGGCCTGCTGATCAACGAGGTGAACTCGATACCCGGCTTCACCCCTATCTCCATGTTCCCCCGGGTTTGGGAGGCCTCAGGGTTGTCGTACCGTCAGCTCATCGACGAACTGGTCGACAACGCCTGGCGGCGCCACGAACGCCGGCTGCGCTTCGAGACCGGCCGGTAGCGGCGGAAGTCGATCCCGGCTCGGCGGCCGAGACGGCCGCGGCTCGCTCAGCTCAGACGACCCACGGCTAGAGGCTTGTGCGTGCTTTGCACCACACCGCCCGAAACCTCGGCTGTCACCGCTAAAGCCACTAGGTCGCCTTCGGCCCTGAAAGGAACGACGCTCGGGGGTGTCGCCCCTACCAGACCGTAAGAGATCGTCTGGGTTCCTACAACACCCCACAGCTGGTAAGTCTCCGTCGACGGCAAGGGGGACAGGTCGATCGAGTACAGATAGCCCTGCCCGCCGGGAAGGATCACCGCGTCCAGCTCCGGCCGGCCGCTTGACGAGTCGAGCACGACCTTCTTGGCCCCGGGAACGGCCAGCGCCTCGTCGACCTGAGCCATGGTCGGTTGGTCGCCGACCGCGGCCAGCTGGCCGCTCAAGTTGTTCACCCGGCCCTGCAGGTGCGCTACCTCTACGGCGAGGATCGCGACTATGCCGGCGGCGGCAGCGAGACTACCCAAACGCATCCACCGACTGCGCCTGGAGCTCGAAACCGAACGCGCCAGCCCGTGAGAGACGCCGCCATCTGCACGAGTCACGCTTGTCAAGGCCGCTAACTGCGACCCTCTCTGGCCGGACCGGAGGTCCGAGCCCCCAGCGTCCGAACCCCCAGAGTCTGAGCTGTGGGGATTCGAAGGCCCCGAAGCTGAAGGGTCTTCACTCAACCCCGACACGATCCGCTCCCACAGACCCTCAGGAGCGCTTTGACCTGCGTACGCGAGGAGCCCTACCACCTCGACGTGGTTGCGAAGCTCGTTCCTGCACTTCGGGCAAGTTTCGAGGTGAAGCTCCAGCGACTCGCGTTCGTCGGGATCTACGGCGTCGACTGCCAGAGCGCCGAGCAGCTGCTCGGCTTCCGCGTGGGGGATCATTCTGACCATGTCACGCTCGCAGACGTGTCAGCCAGAGCCAGCCGCATCCGTTTGAGACCGTTCCTGATCCGGCTTTTTACCGTGCCCTCAGGCGCGTCGAGCTCGGCGGCGACTTCACGGTAGGTGCGCCCACCGAAGTAGGCCAGCTCGATAGCCCGCCTTTCCATTTCGGGCAGGTCCATGACGGCTTCTCTCACCTTTTCCGCGATGGCCATATCCCAAACCTCCCGTTCCAAGTCGTAACCCGCCTCCGCTGTTCCTTGCACCTGGCGCTGCTCCCTCGCCGAGCGAGCCCGGTCGGACCGGATCACGTCGACAGAACGACCGTGCGTCTGGGCTAGCAGAAACGAACGTAGGGTACCCCTCTCAGGGTCGAAGCGTTCGGGCTGGTTCCACAGCTTCAGGAATATTTCCTGAACGATCTCTTCGGCGCGCCCCGGATCGCCGAGCAACCGCCGCGCCAAAGCGAACACAGCTCCGCCGTGACGGCGGTAGACCTCGGCTAGAGCATCATCGCGCCAGCGGCCTATCGCGACCACCAACGCTGCGTCACTCCAATCAGCTAACGAACGAGCCATCCCGTCTGTTTCCGTAGCAGACCCGCCCGGCGGATGACCTGTGCTGCTCGAGTCGAATGTCAAGATGACCGTTCGAGGCTGACCAGTTCGCCAACCTTGCGGAGCCATCGAGAGAAGCCAGGATCGACCGTTGAACGCAAGAACGCGAGCGCAAGAGCGTCATCCCCGCTCGTCTTGAGGCGTCCTCGCATGAACGCCACCGACGGCGCCACGAGACCGGCGAAGATCTTTGCGGCCTCGGATGCGTCGACGCTCAGGGTGAGGTCGCTGGAGGGGGGCGAACCGACGCCGCCGTCGCTCGGCCTGCCATCCCGGTACGTCCAGTGCAGCGATACCTCCCGACGCGAAGCCAGCCCAACGCTAAAAGTCACCGTGCCGTTGGCCCCCGGTGCGTCAGGCAGGAGAGTGTGACACTGCCCCGCCTCCGGTGCGAAACCGGGTGAGCGGGAGCCGTCCGGGGCCTCGACTGCGCCTCGGAGCGCTGAAGCACCCTTGCCCAGCGCCCCCGAGCCGGCGCTCACATCGGCTTCAACCACCGTGCGTCCGCCCCGACAGGGCCACGTCTATACCGGCGAAGAGGTCGTCCCCTCCGCCGTCTGCCCCGGTTAGGTCGCGTGCCACTTCGTACTCTTCGAACGGGTAGAGCCTGTCAGCGATCTCAGGGGGAAGGCCGAACCAGTGCCGGGAGCTCGGGTCCACCTGGGTGGCGTGAGCGAGGAGGGCTTCACGGGTGACCGACGCACGCTCGGACACGTCCACGATGATCGTCGGCGCCCGGGCGCCGCTCGCCTCAGCGTCGAGCTCTTCGGCTTTTAGCATCCGGGCCATCCGCTCGTCGCTGAAGGGCGACTCCAATCCGAGCTCTAGGAACTTTTCGTGCGTTGCGCGCATCCGCTTTACCGACCACCGCACGTAGCACAACCGGGAAGGCTGCCAAGCTTCACCCGACTGCGGGTACTTTTCCGGGTCGCCCGCAGCGTCGAACGCCAGCTCGCTTATCTCGTTCACCCGCAGGTGGTCGGGATGGGGGTAGCCGCTCTGCTCTTTGGGGTAGGTGACTATCACCTGGGGTCGTTCGCGGCGGATCACTTCGACGAGGCGGCCTACGGCCTCGTCGACTGGGGCGGCGGCGAAGCAGCGCGGGTCGGTGTTAGCCGGCGAGCCGGGCATGCCAGAGTCGCGGTATCCGAGCATGACGACCTCGTCGTAGCCGATGATCCCCGCGGAGCGTTCCAGCTCCGAGCGGCGGATCGCCGCCAGGTTGGCTCGGACCTCGTCGCTGTCCATAGCCGGGTTGAGGATGTCGCCCTCCTCCCCGCCTGTGCAGGTGACCAGCACGGTGCGCACCCCGGCGTCGTGGTAGACGGCTACCGTACCGGCGCCTTTGGACGCTTCGTCGTCGGGGTGGGCGTGGACGGTTAAAAGGCAGCGTGACATTCTTACAGACTACGCCGCGACAGTCCCATTCCAGCAGACCCCCCGGACAGCGCAGACCCGCCGGACAGCGCAGACCCCGAGGCGCCTCGGGCGACGTCGGGAGACGGGGAATGCAAGAATCGGACATGTCCGAGATCTACCAGCACATCCCACACCCCCACATCGAGCTGCGCAAAGCGGCGGGACCGTCCAAGACTATGGATCAGATCCCCCTGGACCACCCCAACCCTGTCGTACGCCTGAACTCCCGGCTGGGGCTCGGCATTACTACGGCGGTGGGGACGATGTGGTGCGCGTACATCTTCACGGCTATCACCTTGGTGAGCGCACCCTCGGCGTTCAGGTCAGCGAACGCTTTGATCATCGTCGCCTGGATAGCCCAGACGTTCCTCCAGTTGGTGCTGCTCCCTGTGATCATCGTAGGCCAGAACATCCAGGCCAAAGCGGCCGACAAGCGGGCGGCGGACACCTACGCGGACGCTGACGCCGTCCTGCACGAAGCTCTCGCGATCCAGAAGCATCTCGAAGCTCAAGACAAGGCGATCGGCGAGCTTCTCGAGCGTGTCGGGGCGCTCGGTGCCACGAAGTAGCCGCTCGTTGCGCCTCTCCGTCGGGACCGCTTCTAAGGTCAGGTGACGGCGCTTTGGACGGACGTCTGGACGAGCTCAGGCGGATGACAGCGGCCGCCGGGGGACGCCTTTACGTCGGCGCGGCCAGGAATGGACTGTGCTTGGCCGACCCCCAGCAGTCGGCTCTGGTGCTCGGCCCGCCCCGCTCGGGCAAGACGTCGTGCCTGGCGGTGCCGAACGTGCTGATGGCGCCCGGGCCGGTGATAGTGACCAGCACCAAGGTCGACGTCTTAGCCGCGACGATAACCCAGCGATCCCGGGTCGGTACTTGCTGGCTGTTCGACCCGACTGGCTCTGTCGGGTCCCCGCCCGGCGCAACACCCGTTCGCTGGTCACCCGTCGCCGCCGCGCGCACCTGGGACGAGTCTGTAGCCGTCGCCCGCTGCATGTCGGCCGCTGCCCGCCCGAACGGACGCCAAAGCGAGGCGGCCCATTGGACCGAGCGCGCCGAGGCTCTGATAGCCCCGCTGCTGCACGCTTCCTACCTGAAAGGGTCCGGGATCGAGACGGTGCTCGGGTGGGTCCTTCGTCACGATCTCGACGAGCCGTCGGCGCTGCTGGGGGTCAGCGGAGTTAAGCTCGGCTCGGACGTCCTGGCTGGGCTCGCGGCGACCGACCCGCGCGAGATGTCCGGTATCTGGTCCTCGGCAGCTGGAGTGCTCGCCGCCTACCGGTCGGAGCAGGTCCTGGACCGCTCCGGCCCGGTCAACTTCGACCCTTGCAGCCTTGCTCGCACCTGCGACACCGTGTACGTCTGCGCTCCCGCACGCCACCAGGACCTTGTCGCGCCGCTGGTAGTCGCGATGCTCGACCAGGCCCGCTCGGGGTGCTACTCGTCGTGGGAGCCTGGGCGGCCGCCCTTGACGATGGTGCTGGACGAGCTGGCGAACATCGCTCCGATCCCAGACCTTCCAACCTTGGTGAGCGAGGGCGGAGGACAGGGCCTTTTGACGTTGGGGTGCTTGCAGGACCTTTCTCAGGCCCGCCTGAGATGGGGGAGCGTCGCCGAGGGGCTCCTGTCGCTGTTCGGGGCGAAGCTGATCATGGCGGGCATAGCCGACATGGCGACGCTCGAGTTGGTGTCGCGCCTCGGCGGCGAGGTCGACGTGCCGGTCCGCAGCGTCACTAGAACACCTTTGTGGTCTCCGTCGAGGGGAGCGCCGAGCGTGACGTGGTCGACGCAACGTCAGCGGCGCCTTCCTGTCGACGCTGTCAGCAACCAGCCACCCGGCACGGCGCTTTTGATCTCAGGCTCCAAGCCGGCCGAGCGGGTAGCCCTCAAACCGTGGTGGCAGGTCGACATCATCAAAGATACGCCTCCCAGGGGTATCGACTCGGGCCGTATCCTCGGGGAGTGAAGTGGAGAACTCTCCCAGGCCGGGTTCCGCCCGTCTCGATGGTCGCGACCGCCATGCTGTCAGTCCAGATCGGGGCGGCACTGGCAACCAAACTGTTCTCCACCGTCGGCCCGCAGGGGGCCGTCACTTTGCGGCTCGTCTTAGCGGCCGCGGCGATGCTCCCCCTGACCCTCCTTGCGCGAGGCGCCAAGGCCTTTCCCCGCCGCGGCAGCTTGGGGGTGGTCGTCTTGTTCGGATTGGACCTCGCCGCTATGAACCTGTCTTTTTACGAGGCGATAGCCCGAATCCCCCTCGGCGTGGCGGTAACCGTGGAGTTCTCCGGTCCCCTATGCCTGTCGCTTGTAACTTCACGGCGCCGCCGGGACGTGGTGTGGGCGTGCACCGCCGGGGGCGGGGTGGCCCTGCTCGGCTCGGCGATCGGCCCCCGGCTCCACCTTGACGGTGTCGCGTTCGCCGCCCTCGCCGGCGTCTTTTGGGCCGGCTACATACTGGCGTCGAAGAAGGCCGGTAAAAGCTTCTCGTCCCTCGACGGCCTGTCGTGGGGACTTGCAGTGGCCGCCGTTGCGATAACACCGTTCGGTTTGGCGTCGAAGGGAGCTGCGCTGCTCAGCGGGCGGGCCCTCGGCTTGGGAGCTGCGGTCGCCGCGCTTTCCTCGGTTATCCCCTACAGCATTGACCTGCTGACGCTGCGGATCGTCACCCCACGCCACTTCGGTGTCATGCTCAGCTTGGGGCCGGCTTTCGGGGCGGTCGCCGGGATGGTGCTTCTCGGGCAAGGCTTGGACGTTAGGGAGTGGATCGCTCTCGGGATGGTAGCCGGGGCGAACGCTGGCAGCTCGGTTTCATCTCCCAGGGACGGCTCCGAGGAGATGGCTCAAGTCGGCAGGGAACTGGCCGCGTAGCAGATCACCGCTATTACAACCAGCGCCAGGGCGTCAGCCCGACCGGGCCCCCTGGTCCTCGACGAGATCACCCCGACCCCTCCCCGGGCGGTTATCGCTTCTGCCATCTCCCCGGAGCGGCGAACCGAAACAGCAAGCGCTGCGACGAGAAGGTCGACCAGCTCCGCCAGGCGCCGCTCCAAGCTTGACAGTTTCGGCGAGTCCGCAGGCGGTCGAAGTTTGCGGGCGGCCAGCAGGGACCGCATCTCGCCGACCAGTAGCGGCAGGCTCCGCACGGCCAGGGACACCGACGCTGCCATCTCGTCGACGGGCAGGCGCAAAACTCGCAGTGGACGCATCAGCGTCGACACGGACGGGGCGATGTCGCCAAGAGCGGTCGTCCACCCGAAGACCGCAGCTCCCAACAGGAGAAGCACCCCTACAGCCACGAAGCGGGTGTAGGCGTCCAAACCGCCGAGACCGACGCTGGCTCCGGCGAGGTGGACGAAAGGCGACCCTCCGGCGATCGACGCGAGAGCGCCGGCCACTATGATCGCCAGCCAGAACCACCGTGGCGGCCGGGGCCACGCTCCAGCGGGGATACGCGCCAAGAAGGTCGTAACCACTAAGAGCAACGTCAACAGGGCTAGCGAACCCCACGACGGGTAGTAGACAGCCGTGAAGCTCAGGGCTCCTACGCCTAGAAGCTTCGTTCCAGCCCACAGACGGTGTACAGGCGAGTCGATTTTGACCTCGCGGAGGAAGTTGACCTGGGTCGCCTTACGCTCCTTGTTCGAGCTTTTCGAGTTGCGTTGCCGTGACGGCTGGGACATCACTGCAGCGCCCCTCTCGAAGTGTCGGAAATGACTCGACCTGCTCCTAGGCGCACGACTCTTTCTGCGACCTTCTCGGTTCCTTCCAGGTCGTGGGATATGATCACCACCGTCACGCCGCTTTGCTGGCGGAGGCCGGCGAGAACTTCGATTATCCCCTCCCGTCCCGCAGCGTCGAGACCCGCCAGAGGTTCGTCGAGAACGAGGACCGAAGGGTGGTTCGCCAGCAGGCCGGCCAGCGCAACCCTGCGCTGCTGGCCTCCGCTTAGACCGTCGATCTTGCGATCGAAGAGCTCTTTAGGGTCCAGGCCGACCTGTATCAAAGCGGCTCGTGCCGCCGCGTCGTCGGCGGCCCCGGCCGAGCGGAGGTCGGAGCCTACTGTCGCACGCTGGAGTTGCAGGCGGGCGTGCTGGAAAGCCAAGGCCACCGAGCCGACCGCGTCGACGACGTTACGGTCGCCGAGCGTGACGGTCCCCTGGCTGGGGCGCAGCAAACCGGCCATTATCCACGCAAGGGTGGATTTGCCTGATCCGTTGTCGCCGACGATGAGCACCCCGTCGCCTGGTTCGAACGACAAGCTGACGTGACTCAAAGCTGCGTTCGCCCATGGCGTGCCCATGCTGTAGGTGTGGCTGACGTCGACGACCTTCAACGTCTCGGTCCTGAGCGTCAGCGCCAGAGGGGCGCTAACGCTGCGACAGCTGACGGAAGGGACTGTGTTGGTGTCACCATCGGGTCGGCCGCCTTGTGAGCTTTGTGCTGCGGCGTTGACGTCGGCGAAGCCGGCCGTTAGACGACCCGCCTGCATCTTGTAGACCTCGTCGGCTACGCGCGCTTCGGCCGCCCGGTGCGTTACATGCACGACCGTCGTAGCGCCTTTGGCGCTCAACGACCGCAGGAGGGTTGTGAGCTGCTCCCTGCCCTGCCCGTCGAGCATCGCCGTGGACTCGTCGGACAGCAGCAGCCGTGGGTTCCGCGCCATCGCCGCCGCCACCGCCAGCCGCTGAAGCTCACCTCCCGACAACCCGGTCGTTTCCCGTGATCCCATTCCAGCTAGCCCCACCGACGCTAGAAGGCCGTCCACGTCCACCCCGTGCGCGCTTGGAAGGCCCCATACGACGTCGTCTTCGACGCGCACGCCGAGGATCTGAGTCTCGGGGTGCTGCATGATCAGCGCAGTGCCGCCTTTCCTGCCAAGCCCAGCGGGCCCCGGGCGGGTTACGAGCCCACTTGCGGGGGGGCGTCCCGCGAGGATGCGGAGCAAAGTCGACTTGCCAGAACCGTTGTCGCCGACGAGGGCCACCATCAGACCCTCCCCGACCGACATGGACACCTCGCCCAGCGCCCGTTTCGCCGAGCCTGGGTAGACGTAGCTAACCCTGTCGAGACGGACCGGCACCGGCCCGGGAACCACCTCAGCACCCGCGCAACCGCCGAGCACCTGCACGCCAGGGTCGTCGAGACGGTCATCGGCTTTGATCCACTCGAGGCGGTCTAGGACCGGACCCAGGATCATCCACGCGACGAGAACGAGCCAGATGGTTCCTACGACGACAACCGCGAAGACCGTCACCCACCACAGTCTCAGGGCTGAGTCGACGAAGTTGTTGAGGGATCCTATGACGCCGCCGGAGGGGGCTGCGAGCTCGACGACCCGCCGCACTCCAACCCAGGTATTGCGAAACTGGAGTATGGTCAGCTTTCGCAGCGACCCGAACACGGCGAGGATACCGACGCTTGCCGCCCCGAGAGCCGGCCCGATGACCGCAGTTCCCGCCACCAGCGACAAGGGGTTCCAGCTCCTGCGCTTGGCGACGCCGACAAGACCGCCTACGGCGGCGCATTCCACGATGTTGGTCACCGCCCCTGTGCCGGCAACGAGAAAGCACAGAAGGGAGGCTGTGAAAGTGGCTACTAGCAACGCGCGAAGTCGATGCCGGTGGGCTACGACCCCGAGAGGGACTACGGCCATCGCGGCGATGACACCCAGGTGCGGGAGGAACCAGCCGGCCACTGTCAACACCACCGCAAGAGCAGCCAGGACTGATGCCGTCGCCAGCTCCAAGGGTCTAAGCGGGCCTTGATAACGCTCAGGTGTCGCAGGAACCGGGTTCTCAGCGGACCGCCCATGTGCGCTGCGGTTCTGCGAGTCGACGGTCACCGCTACAGACTGCCACCGGCCTGAGACTTCCGGGTACCACGTCAACCCGTTATCCTCTAGCTTGCTTTGCGAGTGACAGACGCCCTTGACAAAGACCTACCCGCCGCCCGAGAGCACATTGCGCAAGCGTGCAGGGTTTTAGCATCGAGAAGTCTTTCGGATGGCTTCTTGGGGCACATAAGCCTGAGAGTGAGCGAGCAGCTCATGCTCATACGGTGCCGGGGTCCGCACGAGCGCGGGTTGGCCTGGACCGAAGCCGCGGACGTTCGGCTCGTCACGCTGGACGGCTCGCAAGGAGCCCCGGGCGAGCTCGACGGCTGGAGCGTTCCAAGCGAGCTGCCGTTACACGCCGAGGTGCTAAGGCGCCGAAGCGACGTTGCAGCTGTCGTGCACGCCCACCCGCCGGCTGTCGTGACCGCCGACCTGGCCGGCGTTGGTATCAGACCGGTCATCGGAGCATTCGACATCCCCGGCGCGAAACTGGCGGCTGGCGGCGTGCCGGTGTACCCAAGGTCGGCGTTGATCGCCAGCAGGACCCTGGCGCAAGAGATGGTCGACGCCATGGCCGGCAGACCCGTAGTGATACTACGCGGGCATGGGGTGACCGCTACCGGTGACAGTGTCGCCCAAGCAGTCCTTAGAGTTCTGTCGGTAGACGTGATCGCCAGGATGTCTTTGACGGTCGTATCCGCTGGCGGGACGCTCAGGGACATCAGCGACGAGGATATGGCGGAGCTCCCCGACCTCGGGTCGTCGCTCAACCTCGAGATCGCCTGGCGTCACGAGCTTTCACGGCTAGGTCAGGGCCTGGCCACAACTCCAGTAACGGATTAGAGCCCCAGTTCGAAAGGCCCGTTCCGGCCGTCCCGGGTTCATCGCCACTCCCCTAGCGGCGGTGTTGGCAGGATCTGGAAGCGGTTAGGAGGGCACGGACCGCGAAGTTGATGGCGCTCGACGTGTTCTGCGAACACCCGATTCGCGCTCGTAACGAACTGCGCAGCCCCGTCAGGGAGCCTGCAGGCTCCTCTCCCGGCCACCATACCCGACCATCTTTCAACCGACATGAGAGCTCGACCGGTCCGCTCGCCGGCTACTAGCTGGGCGTAAGCGGCTGCGATGGCAGGCAGACCGTTAGCGCAGGGCCCGCACTGGCCGGCCGAGTTTGCTGCCAGCCAACCCAGCACGGCCGATACCTCTTGGAGGGGGCAGTGTCGCCTCGGCAGCACAGCCAGCAGGCCGCATCCCGGGGAAGCCCCCAAAGCGCCGAGAGAAGCCCGGGAGAAGCGAAGCGTAAGCGTGTCAACCTGGCTTACCCATGTCCCGAAGTACCCTCCGACCAGCACGCCGGACGCCTCTTGAAGACCGGCTTCGCCGAGCAAGTCTGCTAGTTGCACCCCGAAGGGCCGCTCGTAGACCCCCGGTCTTTCAACGGCGCCCCGGACCGTGATCAGCGCTGTCCCCGGGTCGTCGTCGGTGCCCTCCAGGCGGTAGGCGTCGGCACCGTAGCGGGCGATCAGGGCTATGTTGGCGAGGGTCTCCACGTTGTCGACCAGGGTCGGCGTCCCGTTGACTCCGCGCTCGGATGGGCGTGGAGGGGCGAAAGTCGGCTTGGCTTGCCCCCCGCTCAACCACGACACCAAGGCGGTCTCCTCGCCCGCCACGTACCTAGACGGCGTGAGAGCGACCTCAACGGCGATCGGATCCCAGCGGGAGCGTTCCGCGATCGCTTTTCGAGCCGCTGCGACCGTATCGACGTCCCGCCGCTCTATGCACAGCACTGCCTTAGCAGCCCCGAGCGCAGCGGCCGCTGCGATCACCCCGTCTAAGACCAGGTGAGGCGACGAGCGCAACAGCACCTTGTCCTTGGCGGACGCCGGCTCGCCCTCTGTTGCGTTTGCCACTACGACCGGTGTTTGGCGGCGCGAGTTCTCCGCCACCGCCAGCATCTTGACAGCCGTGGGGAAGCCCGCCCCGCCGCGGCCACGCAGACCAGCCGAGCGAACCTCGCTCATCAGAGTCCCGACCCTTGACAACGGGAGAGTCCCGTGCCGGCCTAGGTGGTCGGCCAGGGTCGTAGCGGGCGGTCTCGCGAGAAGCCGCTGCCGGACCGGCTTCATCGTCTTGGGGTCTTGTTTGGGTGCAGGCTCCACGGTCGTCGCGTCCATCATCGCGGCTTCGACGGGGGTAGAGGGTTGAAATTTCCGGCGGGAGATGCGCGGCGGGGTCGACGGGTCATGGTCGACACTCCCGCCAAGCCGTCGTAGCGCGCACCGGTCCGCGAATCGTTCATGGACACAGTCTCAGGTCGACACCTAGGAGGCTCCCTAACCGAAGCTTGGAATAGCCTGTGAAGACTGTTCGACAGTTGACGGGGCCGATCCGGTGCCCCCGACCTGGGAGTATCCCGAACGTCGGCTTTTGGCGGCTGGCCTATCGGAAGTCTCTCGACGCGAGAACAGCCGGCGTATCGAAATGCAGGGTCTCGATTCGTTCCGCCACCACGTTCGTCACCGATTCGACTCTCTCCAACCTGCCGCTGACCACCAGGGCGGGGCTGGATCGAAGCACCTTTCGGTAGCGCACCCACACGCCCGGCGAACAGACCACGTTCATGAGTCCCGTCTCGTCCTCGAGGTTTATGAAAGTGACCCCCTGAGCGGTAGCTGGTCGCTGACGGTGCGTCACCACTCCCGCTACTTTCACTTTCTGACCTGGTTTCATCCCGCCCAAGCCTGAGGATGTCACAACGCCAGCCGCCTTTAGGGCTGGCCGCAAGAACTGCGTAGGGTAACTGTCAGACGAAATGCCCGTAGCCCACAGATCTGCCCAGTTGAGTTGCTCCGGTGTCATGTCCCGCAGAGCCGGTGCGTCAAACCCGGTGCTAATACCTTCTAGGCGGGCAGTGCCCTCCCTGGATGTCCCAGCTGCTGTTAGCGCCCCAGCTCCCCACAAGGCTTTGCGCCGGGTTATCCCCAAACTGTCAAAGGCCCCGGCGGTGGCGAGAGTCTCCGCTCTCGTACGGTCCACGTCGCTTCGAGCCAGAAAATCCTCCATGTTGCGGTAAGGTTGACCTGCAACTATGCGCTGCGCTGCTTGGTGACCTAACCCTTTGACGTAGCTGAGCCCCATTCGCACCGCAGCGCCGCCGGCACTTGAGGGAGATGGCTCCAGAGCCGAAAAAACCCGGCTGAGGTTGACGTCAGGGCGTCTGACTTCCACCCCGTGGCGGCGGGCGTCCCCGACGATGGTCTGAGGAGACCAGAATCCCATCGGCTGACCGTCGAGCAGGCCAGCACAAAAAGCCGCCTGATAGTGGAGTTTCAGCCACGCTGACGCGTATACGAGGTACGCGAAGCTGACCGAATGGCTCTCGGGAAAACCGTAGTTGGCAAACGCCAGCATCTTCTCCCAGATCTCGTCTGCAACCGCCCCGGCTATACCCCGCTCGGCCATTCCCTCATACAGCCTGGAGCGCACCCGGTTCATCTTCTGTGCGCTTCTCTTGGAGCCCATGGCCTGGCGAAGCTGATCGGACTCTGCCGGGGTGAAACCGGCCACGTCGATCGCCATCTGCATCAACTGCTCCTGGAACAAAGGGACGCCTAGCGTCTTGGCCAGGCTTCTCTCCAACAGCGGGTGGAGATAGCTGACGGGCTCAGTCCCGTTACGCCGACGTATGTATGGGTGAACCGAACCTCCCTGTATAGGACCGGGCCTGATCAGCGCGACCTCGACTACCAGGTCGTAGAAGCAGCGCGGTTTGAGACGAGGGAGCGTGGCCATCTGAGCGCGGCTCTCGACTTGGAACACCCCGACCGAGTCAGCGCTACACAACATGTCATAGACCTCGTCTTGCTGGGGAAGATCAGCCAGATCCAGCTCGACTCCATGGAAATCTCTGACATGATCTACGCTGTAGTGCAAGACGCTCAGCATCCCCAGGCCGAGCAGGTCGAACTTGACCAGGCCGGCTGAGGCGCAGTCGTCTTTGTCCCACTGGACGACGCTGCGCCCAGGCATGCGAGCCCACTCCACCGGGCACACCTCCGAGACCGGACGGTCACAGATGACCATGCCACCAGAGTGGATGCCGAGATGACGAGGAAAGTTCTGGATCTGCGATGCGAGATCCATCACCGGGTCTGGGATCTGGTGCTCAACGGTCGACGACAGCGGCCCCCACGGGTCCACCTGCTTGGACCAAACGTCCAGCTGCCCGCTCGAAGCCCCGAACGCTCGGCCTACGTCGCGTACAGCCGAGCGTGGACGGTATGTGACAACGTTGGCCACCTGTGCGGCCGCTCCCCTGCCGTAACGGCGATAGACGTACTGGATCACCTCCTCCCGTCGAGCGCTTTCGATGTCCACGTCTATGTCAGGAGGGCCGTCCCGCTCTGGGGACAAGAAGCGCTCGAACAGGAGTCCCAGGGAGACCGCATCAGCTTTCGTGATCCCCAGCGAATAGCAGACCGCCGAGTTGGCGGCCGACCCACGACCCTGACAGAAGATGTTCCGGGAACGGCAGAACTCCACGATGTCCCAGACAATCAAGAAGTAGCCGGCGAAGTCGAGCTGCTCGATCATGGCCAGCTCGTGGTCGATCTGAGCCCAAGCCCCAAGATGACGGGGAGCGCTGCGGGTTCCGTATCGGCGGGTAGCGCCTTGCTCTGTCAGGTGCCGCAGCCAGCTCATCTCGCTGTGGCCGGGCGGAACCGGGAACGGAGGCAACCGGGGTGCCACCAAGGCCAGGTCGAAAGCGCACTCCCCTGCTAGTTCGGCCGCTTTTTCCACCACACCCGGATAACGAGAGAACCGGCGTGCCTGCTCGGCGCCACCCCGAAGGCAAGCGGCCGCCGACGCAGGCATCCACCCATCCATCTCGTCGAGGCTGCGCCCCGCCCTAACGGCTGACAGCACTCCCCCGAGTCGGTGACGACCACGGTGGTGGTAGTGAACGTTGTTGGTCGCCACCAAATCCGCTCCGCTGCAAGCGGCTACCTCCACGAGAGCATCGTTGCGTGCCGAGTCGATGGGATCGCCGTGGTCCCACAGCTCGACCACCACGTTGTCCGCTCCGAACAGGCTCTGCAACCTCCGAAGCTCTCCTGTCGCGCTCGCCGGCCCGTGCTCCATGAGCGCTTTGACCAGTGAACCTTTGCGGCAGCCGCTCAACACAACCCAGTGCCCGCTCGAACCCTCAGCCTGAGCTGCTAAAGGCACACCGGGCGAGGTGAAGTCGGGCTGGGCTCCGGCACCTATGGCCGCCAGGGATTCGACGTCGAGAACGGGTTTTCCCTTCTCTCCCCCCCGAAGATGGGCGACCGACACAGCCCGGCACAGCCTGGTGTAGCCGATCGGATCACGAGCCAACACCACCAGGTGACTGCCTTCCGGGTCGGCCATCCTTACCTGGCGACGGGTCAGGCCTATGGTCAGCTCCGCTCCGAACACCGTCGCCAAACCCACCGCTCGTGCCGCCTCAGCAAAGCGCACAACACCGTACATGCCGTCATGGTCGGTCAGAGCCAAAGCATCCAAACCCAGCCTGCACGCCTGCTCTACAAGCTCCTCAGGGTGGGAAGCCCCGTCCAGGAAGCTGAAATTCGAATGGCAGTGCAGCTCGGCGTACGGCACGGCCGACCGGCTTGTGTACCGCCTTGCTTCGAGCTCCAAAGGAGGCCGGTAAGGACCCCGCTTGTAGGACCACGCAGGACTGTCGTTGCCGTCCCCTTGCTTAGGGAAAGGCCGCACGCGCCCCGACAGCGTTGCCTCCAGGGTCCTCCACGGCACCGGCGGGTTCGAATATCCCACGCCCACATAATATCGAACATATGTTCGAGTGGGTCGAGGCGGATCCGGTCAACCTGGGGCGCTAATCGTATACTCCCCCGGTGGCCACCTTCACCTACAGGACCGCCGAGAGCTTCCTCCCCATCCCCGAGGGTGCCCTCAGGGTGGCGATAAAAGACCTGATCGACATGGCAGGAGTGCCAACCACGCGAGGTTCCCGGGTGATAGCGGCCTCTCAGGCGCCCGCAGCGAGTGACGCGGCCTGCCTGCGCGGAACCAGGCAGGCCGCCGCTTCGGGCGCAGCCGTGATCGTTGGAAGGACGAACCTTCACGAGTTGGCTTACGGTGTCACAGGCGTCAACCCGTGGTATGGGACTCCCGTCAACCCGCTCGATCCCTCCTTGGCTCCAGGTGGCTCTTCGAGCGGGTCCGCGGTGGCGGTTGCCACCGGCGAAGCCGACGTTGCGTTCGGCAGCGACACGGGCGGGTCGATACGGATTCCCGCCGCCTGCTGCGGGGTGGTCGGGCTCAAGACGACCTGGGGAAGGATCCCTCTGCAGGGTGTAGCACCGCTAGCCCCATCGCTGGACACTGTCGGTCCGATGGGGGCGACGCTCGGCGCCGTTGAAGCGGGAATGGCGCTGCTGGAGCCGGGCTTCAACTCCGCGGAGCGCCCGCCGCCTCTTCGGATCGGCCGGGTTCGTCTTCCGGCCGAGGGCCCAACCGATTCCGCCATCGACTCTGCGATCGAGCGTTACTGTTCCACAACTGGGGCCAGGTACGTCGATATCACGTTGACAGGCTGGGAAAAAGCCACTTGGGCATCAGCCACCATCCTCGACTCTGAAGCTTGGGAACTTTACGCTCAGCTGTGGCACGAGCACGCCAGTGAGCTCTCCCCCGACGTGTCAGAGCGGCTGGAAGCCGCCTCGAAGATACCCGCCAGCGATATCAGTTCAGCCGAGCAGGTCCGCTCCGAATGGGCCGAGGAGCTAAGGCAGACTTTCACTGTTGTCGACGTGTTAGCCCTGCCGGTGCTCTCGTCTAGGCCACCAAGCCTCGCCGACGCGGCAGAGCTCAAACGGATCCGCTACGTCAGCCCCTTCAACCTCGCCGGCTTACCCGCTCTTGCAATGCCAGTATCCTCGGCCCCGCACGGCATGCCGGCTGTCCACGCCACGCCGTCGAAGGTGCCCGTGTCCCTGCAGATCGTCGGTCCGCCAGGTGGCGAAGAGACCCTGCTATCCGCAGGAAGATCCGTCGCAAAGGTCGCCGGCTGGACTTTCCCTCGACCGTGACCGTCGGCTCTCAACCGGGTTGGCATGCATCTCGGCTAGCCGCCGGGACAAGACGAGGATGGTTCCCTAAAGTAAACGAGAAGTGACCACGACTTCCCAGCCAGCCGTCGACTCTGATCCAACCGAGCTGGAAGTATCAGCTCTGTCAACCCGAAAGGCCCAGTCGGAGCCCATCGCTGCCCGCGCGCGCGACCAGATCAACCGGCTGAGGGCCAGGATCTCCACGGGCCGGCCCCCGGTCTGGCTCGAAGCGACTTTCATCGTCTGGCTGCTTTGGATCTACGACGCCATAAACAACCTTTCACCCCTCCGAATTGCGGCGGCGCACTCCAATTCGGCTTCGTTCCTGCACTTGGAGAAGATCCTCCACCTCGATCCCGAAGAGTCCATGGACCACTGGCTCGCCAACCACCACACCCTGGCGGTCATCGTTGCCAACTACTACGACAACGCACATTTCGTGGTCACCTTGGGCGCGTTAGGCATCTTGTGGTGGAAACGAGCAGATCTTTACCGGCCGCTGCGCAACGCCATGATCCTGGCGAACCTGATGGCAATGATCGTTTTCTGGATCTTCCCCAGCGACCCTCCGAGGCTGTTCAATCCCAAAGTCTACATCGACGTGGTTGCCATAACCCATGCCTTCGGTTCGTGGCACGCGGGAGCCCTAGCCACCGCCGCCAACCAACTTGCGGCCATGCCTTCGCTGCACATGACCTGGGCTGTATGGTCCGCTCTGGTTTTTTGGAGGATGCTTCCTCCCAGGTGGTGGCGCAACCTTGTCTGGCTTTACCCAGCCATGACCGCCTACGCAGTTCTCGCCACCGGCAACCATTTCCTCGCCGACGTCGTCGCTGGCGTGGTGAATTTGATCCTGGCCGTGATGATCGCTGACTGGTGGCAGCGGCGCTGCGACGCCCGCAAGGCTCTGCGCTTGGATGCTCTTCGGCTAGATCAGGCATAGGTCGCCTCAAGCCACCACCGGGCCGACTCCCGGGACAGTAGGTGCGCCTCCCCGCCGGCCACCACCACCTGTACCCTTGCTTGACGGCGCCGCCCACCGGCGGACCACCACCGCTCTTCGACCGGCCAAGGTCCGGCCCATCCCATCACGGGACGTGGCGCAGCACCAGCAAAGACCACGAAAGCAGGAGAACGGTCAAGCAACCCTGCGGCATCGACACAAACCGGCATTCCCTGATCGTCTAGAAGTTCCGCTTCCAGTCGAGGCAGGTGGATAAAAGCCGGCGATGGACGAGCGAGACGCCCCGGCCAGGGACGACAAGACCTCCTGGGCCTCGGGGCGCCCCACGAGACCGGCTGGTACTGCTCGTCTATGCCTCTCCCCTCCCCGAAGCCGGCAGTTTTGACTTCCTCAGGGCCCAGGATGGCCTGGACTCGGGCTATGGACCGTGCTGCCCGAAGATCCTGAGTTGAGGGCGCTCCCCATAGGTCAAGTTGGTGCCCGCTCTCGGGACGGACCTCTTCGGGGGTGATCTTGACGAGGACCACCCCAGGGGTGTAGCCCAGTTCCGACGGCTCCCATAAACCTTCGACCCCCCTAGGGGTAGGCGACCCCGAAGCAGCCTGGTTGTCTTTGTCCTGGTGTCTAGAGAGCCACCCGTCGATCTGCCAGCGGGCCCTCTCCGCGAGAGCGGGGGCGTCGAAGGCTTCTTCGTGGCGCCAGTGGCGTAGCGACTTGTCCCCTTGGTCGCTACGAGCTTCGATCGCCGCAGCGACTAGAGCCAATCCCGCCGAACGAAGACGGGACACGAGACCATCGCAGAGAGACTTGACCGCAAAGCTGACAGCATCCATCCTCACCTCGGGAGGGTCCATCTCGCATGAGACGCTCGTGTCTGGTGGCGGAGTGCGCGCTTGGAGCAAAAAATCGTCAAGCCCTCGCGCCAGTCGGTGGGCGGCTTTACCTTGGGAACCGAAACGGGCTAGCACGTCGGCCCCAGGCAGGGATGCCAGTTCGGAGAAAGTTCTGATA
>JAJZAM010000261.1 GCA_021799445.1 Actinomycetes bacterium | reverse complement strand
CGACGAAGTTCACACAAGGGTACCCGACAGCCTGATCAGCGAGATGTTCGCCTACCGCACTAGGCAGCTTTCGGGTGACCTGGCAGCTCACCGACGTTTCGCCCCTCCTGACGGGGCCCGCCCGACAATCGCCGTAACCGGCTCGTCCGGGCTGGTCGGCTCAGCTCTAACCGCCCTGCTCAGCACCGGCGGATACCAGGTGATACGCCTCGTGAGGACTCATCCGTCCGCAACGGATCGCCTGTGGAATCCCGAGGACCCGGCGCACGACCTGCTTGAGGGGGTGGACGCCGTCGTCCACCTAGCCGGGGCTTCGATCGCTGGGAGGTTCAGCCCCGCCCACAAGGATGCAATACGAAACAGTCGAATACTACCAACGCGCCGGCTTGCCGAAATAGCAGCACGCCGCAAGGTGCCGGTCTTCGTCTCCGCCTCAGCCATCGGAATATACGGCTACGACCGTGGCGACGAGGAGCTCACTGAGGCCTCAGAAAGAGGCGAAGGTTTTCTGGCGGACGTGGTCGAAGCGTGGGAGTCCGCTGCCGACGTGGCATCCGACGGAGGCGCCCGGGTTGCAAAGCTGCGGACCGGGATAGTCCAGTCGCCAAATGGCGGGGCGTTAGGTTTGTTGCGGCCGCTGTTCGCCGCCGGGATCGGCGGTCGTCTGGGCAGCGGACGTCAGTGGATGGCGTGGGTGGGCCTTGACGACCTGCTTGACATCTATCTACGAAGCATCGTGGATGCTGCGATGTCCGGTCCGGTCAACGCCGTAGCCCCCCAGCCGTTGCGCAACACGGATTACACGCGGACGTTGGCCAAGGTCCTTCACCGGCCGGCTGTCGTACCCGTTCCTACTTTGGGCCCTCAGTTGCTACTGGGCGCAGAAGGTGCACGGGAAGTCGCAGGCGCGAACCAGAGGGTGATACCAGGTAAGCTATCGGCTCTGGGCCACGTGTACCGCTACCCCAACCTGGATGGCTGCTTGAGGCATTGCCTCGGCCGCTCGACTAAGAGCTGACCGGGGCTGGCGCTACAGGTTCCGTAGTCTTGGTGGTTATCCCGCTCTTACGGCCTCCGCCAGCCGCTTGATCAGCGCCCTGGCATCATACTTTCTCTCGAACGGTCCCCAATACATCGACGTCCGAGCCCCCCTTCGAAAGCCGGCTGCGTCGTTGAGGATCCGACGAAAGTGATGCGGCACGAAACGGGTCGCGGCGTCGGCGGCTTCCGACTTCGAAACCACCTGACCCGTGAGCGTTCCCACCGCAAGGCGGGCTGCTTCGAGTACGAGGGGCGTCACCTCCGTGCGCATGACCATAGATTGCCCGGCCGCGCGGTCGGCAAGGCTGATCAGATTGGCGCTGCACCAAGAGCGAAGCGCCGCGTCGGAGTAGTACACCACAGGCCAGTCCGGTCCCATCAGGGGCACCGCCTCGTCGCGCAAAAGCGCCCGCGTGAGAGGAGTGTCTAGATCTCCGGTATGGCTCCCTGCTGGCGGAGGACTGCTCAAACCCGAAGCTGGCACAAGTCCGTCGGCGATCTCCGCCCACGTCGTGTACCACACAGCCCCTTGACGGTTGGCGTGTCGGAGCCATCTCTCAGCGCGCCGGCAGTTCGCAGCAGAGTCCTGATCGACCGTCCCGTCGGTCACTACTACCAGATCGACGTTAGAAAAGCGCTCGCTGAAATCGTCTAAAGCCAGGCCTCCCACCAGATAAACCGCCTCGAGCCGTCCCGCCACGGCCTGCTGCAGTGCGTCACGGTAGGCCCGGAGCCGGCGGTCGAGCACGTCAGGGATCACGCCTCAGTATGACGCGGTTGTCCGCCTAATCGGCAGACCGCGCCGACAGCAACCGGCACCGAGAGTGGTGGGCGCCGTGTAAGAACCCTACAGTAGTAGTTGAACGTAAAACTTTCGGAGGGAGAAAGCCAGTGTCGTGGGACTTTGAGACTGATCCGGAATACCAAGAGCTTCTCGACTGGGTCGATCAGTTCGTCAAGCGCGAGGTCGAACCGCTCGACTTGGTACTGGGGAATCCTTACGACAAATCTGATAAAAGGGCCAACGCGATCATTCGACCGCTTCAACAGGCGGTCAAAGATAAGGGGCTATGGGCTTGCCATCTCGGCCCTGAGCTGGGCGGGAAGGGATACGGGCAGGTCAAGCTCGCCCTTTTGAACGAGATCCTCGGCCGTAGCAGGTGGGCTCCGTCCATTTTCGGCTGCCAAGCGCCGGACTCGGGTAACGCCGAGATCCTCGCCCATTATGGCTCGCAATCCCAGAAGGACCGCTACCTTCAACCGCTCCTCGACGGGGAGATCTCGTCTTGCTACTCAATGACTGAGCCACACGCCGGGGCGGACCCGACTCTGTTCGTGACCAGAGCCGAGCGCGACGGCGACGAGTGGGTCATCAACGGCGAAAAGTGGTTCTCGTCGAACGCCAGGTTCTCGAGTTTCCTGATCGTCATGGCCGTCACGAACCCCGACGTCAGCGCCTACAACGGCATGTCCATGTTCATCGTTCCGGCTGATACTCCAGGAGTGGAGCTCGTGCGCAACGTCGGCGTCGGCGGCGAGAGCGCTCACGAAGGGACGCACGCCTACATGCGCTACACCGACGTCCGGGTACCGGCCGATCACCTCCTAGGCGACGAAGGCGGGGCTTTCGTGATAGCCCAGACGAGGCTGGGCGGCGGACGGATCCACCACGCGATGCGTACGATCGCACAGGTCAAGAAAGCCTTCGACATGATGTGCGAGCGGGCCGTTTCGCGTACGACCCGCTACGGCCCTCTCGCTTCACTTCAAATGACGCAGGAACGCATCGCCGACAGCTGGATCGAGATCGAGCAGTTCCGTCTGCTGGTCCTTCGGACAGCCTGGCTGATCGACAAGCACCACGACTACAAAAAGGTGCGCAAGGACATCGCAGCGGTGAAGGTCGCGATGCCCAAAGTGTTTCACGACGTGGCGCAAAGGGCGATGCACCTCCACGGTGCTCTCGGAGTCTCCAGCGAGATGCCCTTCGCTGCGATGCTCACTTCCGCCGAAGCTTTGGCGATAGCGGACGGCCCTACGGAGGTTCACAAGGTGACGTTGGCTACCCAGCTCATGAAGGACTACAAACCAGCGGAAGGCTTGTGGCCGTCCGGGCACCTACCTAGCCGCCGTGACCAAGCGCTGGCGCGTTACGCGGACCTCCTCGAAGTCGAGGTCGCTCAGCTCTAAGCGCCGTCAACCACTGGCCTTAGCCGTCGTGGTAGAAGCCGGCACCGTAGTCGAAGGGCTGGCCGGTGCGGTGGTAGTCGAGGCCGACGACGACTCCGCTGCGCTCGCTGGCAGCTTGTTGGCCTGCTGGATGGCGAGTTTCGCAGC
>JAJZAM010000260.1 GCA_021799445.1 Actinomycetes bacterium | reverse complement strand
TGTCGTTCACCACCACGACGAGAGAGCCCGCCGCCAGCGCGAGTCGGTGCCGGCCGCTCCCATTGCGGACGCCGGGGGTGGGCATCGGCGTGGTGCCCGGGGTCCCCCACCCGACCCGCCGGCGGAGTTTGCGGATGGCGGGAGTCGCCGGTGCTCGCCTCTTGCGGATGGTGATGGTGCCCCTCCGGCTCGTCTGCAGTGATCCTGGCGGCCGTCACCTGCGAGCCGCCGCGAGGTCGGCGAGCACCTCGACGAGCCGGCGGTCGTGCTCGTCGGCTGGCATCTGCCACAGCGCCTCGGTTGCCAGCGCGACGGCGTCGGGCTCGACGGCGGCGACCGCCACCTTGTCGCCCACGCCCACTGAGCCCCGAGCAACGTCCAGGACCTGGGCTCGCTGACGCGCCGTGCGGGTGAGCACCAGGGCCCCGGTGGGCACCTTTGCGGATGCTGGAGCAGCCAGGTAGGCGGCCCAGCGAGCGAGCGCCGCTCCGAGGCGCGCCCTTGGGATGCGATGGACCCTGGCGAAGACGAGCACCCGGACATTCACCTCGCCGAGCAGCACCCTGAGCTCGGCGTCGGCCGCGAGCCTGCGGTCGGCACCGCTTTGCGGGTCCCGGTAGGAGAAGCCGTCGGGCAGGCGGCGCCAGCCCGCAAGCGTGAGCCCGGCCGCCGGGCCGTGGTCGCGTAGGCCGAGCCACAGCTCGCTCATCGCCGCCACCGTGCGGACGCCGCCGGGGTCCTCGCTCCAGGGCTCGGGTGGCCCCGCCCCGACGGCCTCGGCCCCGAAGGCGGTCAGCCAGACGTGGTAGGGGGAGGTGCCGACCGCTGCCCGGGGGCGGGACCGGCTGACGAGCCCGGCTTGGTAGAGGACGCCGAGGCGGTGCTGGACGGTCCGCTCGGGCATCCCGGCGAGCCGGACCAGTTGGCCGGTCGTGAGCACCTGGTGCTCGCCGAGGAGGACGAGCAGGTGCCGGTCCGTCGACCGAGGGCGGCACTGCCGGGCCCCGAGAAGGGAACCGACGGATGCTTGGACGTCCGTGTGACAGGCGTCCGGGCGCGGCGAGGTAGCCGCTGACGTGGGGTTCTGCAACATGGGTTGTGTGCCCTGCGGCCGGAGCAAGCGCCTCGAAGGACGGAGGAGACCTCGATGCGGCCGCGAAGTCAAGGGGTTCCGGAAAGAAAGTCCCTCACGGGCGTCTTTGAACGTGCGCGGCGATGACCGCTCGCGCCGAACCGGAGTTCGCGCCGCTCCGCGTCAGCCACCGACGGCTCCCCGTGCCGAGGGCGTACCGAGACTCCGGACGTCCGGACTGGGCCGCTCTTGACGCCAAGCCGAAGCACTGGCATCCTAGAACATTGGTGTGGGCTAGCCAGAGCCTAAACCAATCACGTAACGGTGCCGAAAGGGGGGCGTTTCGTGATCGGTCGCTGCATTTGGCGGATTGTTAAAGTCTGTCGATATCGACAGCCCGTGGAGCGCTGTCGGAAGTCCAAGTACCGGCGGCCCCTTTCGGTCGGCGGCTTCTTTGTTCTGATTGCTGCAGTATTTGTGCTGACCGAGGCCTGGTATACGGGTGGAGATACGAACAGCACACCACCTAGCCAGCCTGGGACGCGAGAACAATTTTATGCCGGAGAACTTGGCTACTCCAACACTTCCGCGTGCCATACAACATACTTCAGGATCACATCTGCGAAGGATGTCAATAACAACAACGGTACGTACGATAATGTCTTTACCTATTGGTACTTGGAGGGTCCCGGCGCTGCGGGTGTCACCGGCACACAGGCCTATGACCTCGGTGCCAACCAAGCAATCGATCTTTTTAATTGCTGGAAGGATACACACAACCAGGCTCCTAAGGCGCTCTATTCTGACGGTCTAACGCTTTTTGCTGACGCGGAAAGAGGCAGGGTTGGTACGGCGGACCGTTCAACTGTCATTGCGCATCGACAGCGCACTGGCAGGCAAACGTGAATGTCATATCCGGTTTCGCCGCCGAAGCTGCGTCGTTGATGGGAAGCGGAAATCATCAGGTCGCGGGAATCTACGAAGCGCTGTCTGTTCTAAGCACATTCCAGCCCGGCCAGATCTGGCCCTCCAACTACTTCATTTGGTATGCGGCCGGAGGGTGTACAGCGGCCGGGGGCCAACCGGGCACGCTTCAAAGCCTGACCTGGTACGAGTCAGCGATGGTCGAATGGCACACACTAAACAAGAAGGGCGAGTGTCTCGGCGGTGGGCAGGGCGTCTCGTTATGGCAGTACCACATCACACCGGACTACGACCTGACCCCTCAGCAAGGTGTTACCGGTTGCTTCAAGGGAAGTACAGGCGCGGATCGGTGTGGCGGAGCGTTTGACTACGGGTGGGGAGACGGCACGATATGAGACCAAGGCGCGTCTGGATCGTACTTGGCGTCGCGGTGGCATTCGCAGCGGCAGGAAGTGCCTCGGCTGTCGGCGTCGGTAGTAGTAATACACCTAAGACCTCAACTACCTCGACAACCCGGGCTCCCACACCACCGACGGTTTCGCCCACGACCTTTGCATTGCCCACAGCAACACGGCTGCCTGTTCAGCACAACAGCAGCATCCAGTTCTCTGGAGCGTCAGACGGGTGGCTGGTAGTCGATCCCGGGAACGGCGGTCCGGGCGCCGTTGAGTCTTCAGTCGACCAGGGAGCGCAATGGCAGTCGTCTCTAAGTACGCCAGATAACCTCTGGGGACTTCAGTTCGTGAACCAACAGGATGGATGGGTGGTCGGAAGTAGTTCTATTGATAGCACTACCGACGGAGGCGCGACTTGGTCCGTCCGTTCCGAGCCGTCGAGTCCATTGGCTATGGTCGATTTCACGACGCCGGAAGCTGGATGGGGCGTCACGAGAGCGAACAGCCTTGTGGCAACCACGAATGGCGGAACCACATGGTCGAACGTATCGACGCCGGTACCGGTTGAAGGTGCGTGCTTCTCGTCAAATGGGACATTCGGATGGTTCATTGGAGAAGATGTCATCTACTCGACGAGCACCGGGGGGAGGACATGGAGTTTGGCTTACCGATCGCCACAACCATCTTCTGCTCCTTTAGCTAATGAAATTTCCTGCAGCGGCACAGATGCATGGGCTCAGTTCGTACTCGGTGCCGGCTTGGGTCAATCGTCCGAACTAGAGGTCAGCACGACCGCTGGCGCCGCTGCGAATGGTTGGAAGGTGGTCGGAGCATCTGGTCCAGGTACGACACACTTCTCCCAGCTTGGGATCTCCGGAACATTCTCGACGCCCGTCGTAGGGTCCCACGGGAAAGCATTACTGCTTTCTTTGTGTAGTAACTGCGGTGCCGCATCGCCACAACAACAAAGGGTTCTTGGTCTTCAGTC
>JAJZAM010000259.1 GCA_021799445.1 Actinomycetes bacterium | reverse complement strand
TGAGGGAATCGCCGCTAAGACCGACGAAGTAAGCCGACCGCGCGTAGTACCAGACTCCGGCGGCGCCCGCACCCAGAATTGCCAGGAAGGCGAGCAGGAAGGCGGCTACTCGAAGGTTGAACGGAGAGGGCCGTCTTTGGCGCGGCTGGGAAGCCGGCTGCTCACCGGTAGGTGGCGGCTGCGCAACGACGTCCAGGCTGGTAGTGACGGGATCCGCGCCAGCAGCCGAGTCTTGGATGACGTCGAGGACGATCACCGTGATGTTGTCGTTGCCGCCGTGGCGTTTTGCCTCGTGGACCAGCTCCTTGGCTGCTTCGGACGGATCGGCCAGGCGTCGCAAGATCGCCGATATACGCTCGTCGCTCAGCTCGCGCGGTAACCCGTCGCTGCACAACAAGAAACGGTCCCCCGGGCCGACATCCTCCATGAAGATGTCCACCTTGACTTCGGGCTCGACTCCCAGGGCCCTCGTCATGATATTTCGGCGAGGGTGCACCTCGCCTTCTTCCTTGGAGATCCTGCCCTCGGCGACCAGTTCGGCGACGAGGTTGTGGTCGATCGTGACCTGCTCGAAGCTTTCCTGGCGCATCGCGTACAGGCGGGAATCCCCGACGTTGACCACCGCCAAGCGGGGACCTTCCACGAGGGTGGCTGCTACTAGCGTAGTGCCCATACCCCGCATCTCCTCGTGCTCGACGGACTTTTCCCAGACCGCTCGATTAGCCGCCTGGGCTGCCTCGACAAGCTCCTCGGGGGAGAGCGAACCTCCCTTACGGGCGAGCTGTTCGCCGAGAGTCTGCACTGCTATCGCCGACGCCACTTCTCCGGCTGCGGCCCCTCCCATGCCGTCCGCAACGGCGTACAACGGTTCGGCCACCAGCAGTCTGTCTTGATTGTTCGATCGGACTAGGCCGACGTCGGTTGCCGAGCCGGCCTGCAGCTTGAGAGCCGTCACGATTTGCGGACCTCCAGAACGGACTTACCGAACTGGATCTTGTCACCTTTGACGATGCTCACCGGTGCCGTCACCTTCACGCCGTTAAGAAAGGTTCCGTTGGTCGAACCGAGATCTTCCACGAACAGGCCGCCGTCGCGACGGAAAACCCTTGCGTGCAGCTGGGACACGAAGCTGTCGCCGTCCAGCAGCACGGCACAGCCCGGCGCTCTTCCAACCGTAAGCTCAGCCCCGAGAGGGAACTCCCGACCCTTGACACCTGCCGGGGACACGCCGACCAGCTTCTCCGGTCCTGGGGGAGCCTTGACGGTGCCGTGGAGTTGCGTCGCCTCGTAGGACAGCGGGCTACCTGACGGCTGCTGCTGTGGCTGCGAGGAAGGGGCAGGCTGACGTGTCTCGACCCACACTGCTCTGATGACTCGGAGCATGAAAAGGTATAGAAGGGCCAGGAGAACGTATTTAAGCAGGGCCTGTACCGGGTCGGGCACGTTCCGAGCGGACCTAGCCGGCCTCGAAGACGAGCGTGGTAGCCCCGACAGTGATCCGGTCACCGTCATCGAGGAGCCTCGGTACTGTGATCAGCATGCCATTTACACGGGTGCCGTTGGTAGAGCCGAGATCGGCGACTTCGTAGAGGGTCGGGGTTGCGAGCCTCGAGCGACCGGTACCTAGGGCGGCAGTCGGGGCTGCAGGTCTGATCTCGGCATGGTAGCGGCTGACGTTAGAGTCCGATAGCACCACCGCACAGTCGGGGAGACGGCCGATGGTCAGGGGAGACGCTCCGACGCTCACGGTCCTGCCGTCGGGTAACACGAGACGGGCTCGCTCAGGGTCCTCCCCGGGTGTGAAATCGGCCGAGACCATCACTTTCCCGGCTGGGAACGAGTCGTCGGTCTCCATGACAGCGCTGACCGGTCCTAGGAAACTGTACCGCTCGATTTGGGCGTGCTCCTTGGCGAGAAGAACCAGCTCTTCTACCAGTTCGTCCTCGATGGCAGCGAACCTCTCCCTGTCAGGCTCGGAGATCCACACCACGAACTCGTTGGGGGCCAGGGTCCCTTTAGGGGCCATTGTCCTTTTGAGGTCCATCTCCCGCGTCAGTCGACGGCCGATCTCCACCGGCTGGAGCGTGCCCCTAAAGGCGCGAGCGAACACACCTTCGACCATGCGTTCCAGGCGGCGTTCCAAGTGCTGTAATCCCATGACCACCCGTAGCGTACCCTGAACTGGGCCTTCGAGAGGTTCGCCACGGTCCGCACCTGGCGACGTTGGTGTAGGATAACGGTTCGCACTCGGGCGAGTGGCGGAATAGGCAGACGCGCAGGATTCAGGTTCCTGTGTCCGAAAGGACGTGGGGGTTCAAGTCCCCCTTCGCCCACCATGAGATCCTGCTCATCGGGGTTGTGCGAGGAGCTGCTGACTCCGGCTGCTACCGGTGGTGATAGGGGCGGCCGCAGCTGTCTGCACGGTAGGGGTAGGAGCAGGACTGTTGGTAGCTGGAGGTAACTCCCAGCCGAAGATCACGACAGTCCAAGCCGTGGCGTCGCAGACCCAGCCCGTATCCCGGGCGGGACTGCCAGCGACGTAGACGTTTCGCTGGCTGGTTGTCAGCTGCGAAAGAATCCGCCTAGCTGTTGATGTAGCGGAACCCACGGTCACGGTCTGGATGCCGGCGGCACTCGTTTAACTTGGGTCGGCCTTCAGCCTGTAGCCGAGCCGGCACGACATTCGTAGCACAGAACGGGGCGAAACGGTGAAACCTTGGGCGACGAGATCGTGGGCAAGTCTCTTCGTCGGCTTGGCGCCCCGACCGAGCAACTCCGCCACCGCGCCGGCGACCTCCCGGCGCTGCAGCTCGTTCAAATTCGGGAAGACCACCGCGAAGAAACGCGCAAGCCCATCCCGGCCGACCCCACACGGTCAGAATACGACGCGTGTGCAAACCTGGCGTGGAGCCTAGACGGCGCGACATCTCGGGGTTTCCTGGTTGTGGTCATGCTGTTGGTTCTAGTGACCAGGTGCGTGTGAGGATGTTGTAGACGGCCCGGCCGTTGGGCGGCCCGAACGGGACGGGGGTGAAGGTCACGAAGGTCAGGTCCGGGTAGGAAAACGATGGTAGGCCACCGTTGCTTTGCCCTCCAGGGTGGCCGGGGGGCCCGTCGCTCCATTGGAACTGCGAAAGGTTCTTCTTCTGGCGTCCGTCCAGACAAGATGCGTTGGTACCGCAGTTGAGTTGGCCTACTTCGATCCGACTCGCCGTGGTCGTGGTCATCACCCAGCTCGTGCCGAGCTTCTCGCAGGCTACTGGCGTGCCGTGCGCAGCGAGTAGGGCCTTGAGGGCTGGGGCGGTGGGATAGGCCCACGGTCCGCACGCGTTGGGGTTGGTGTTAGGCGTCGGATGTTCCTGCAGGTTCTTGATGAAGT
>JAJZAM010000258.1 GCA_021799445.1 Actinomycetes bacterium | reverse complement strand
CGCACTTCTCTTACCCGTTCCCGGTGTCGATCGACGTCGGGGCTATCGGGGGACCGTCGGCCGGATTGGCTCTCACCTTGGGACTCCTCGATTCGCTAACCCACGGTAAGCTAACGGGCGGTAGGCGTATAGCAGCGACAGGCACGATAAGCCTGAATGGCACGGTCGGAGACGTCGGGGGAGTAGCACAGAAGACTGTTGCTGTACGCAAGGCCGGGGCACAGTACTTCTTCGTGCCGGTGCAAGAGCTCGCAGCCGCTAGGAGCGAGGCGAAAGGCATGAAAATCTACGCAGTGTCGACGCTAGCCCAAGCGCTAAAAGACCTTGAAGCTCTCGGCGGATCCATCCCACAGTCGGTCCTTGCTAAGGCGTGACGCGACCATCGCCCACCCGCGTGGCGGCGCACCGTAATCTCTAGACGCATGGGACCTGACCCTTCTTTGACACCCGAACTGATCCAGGCCCAGTCCTTCACGTCCGCGTTTCGAGGTCTGGATCCCGGGGAAGTGCGAGCTTTCTTGGCCCGGGTAGCTTCGGACGTGAAAGCCTGGCGCGAAAGGGCCGAGCACTTAGAATCCGCGTGGCGCTCTGCAGAAGAGAGGGCCGCCCGCCCGCCGGTTCTCGACGAGGAAGCCCTCATCGACGCGGTCGGAGATGAGACTGCCAGTGTGCTGCGCAGCGCCCGAGCCGCAGCCACTGACCTTCGTGCGAAGGCTGCGGCCGAAGTGGAGGAGCGCTTGACGGCGGCCCGCGTCGAGGCGGAGCGCATCGTCGCAGAAGCCAAGGCTGAGGCTGACGCCTTGATAACCAAAGCCGGCCAGGACGTAGAGCGCATGCTGGGCGAGGCCGCAGAGCGAGCTGAGCAGGAGAGGATCGACTCACACCAGGCGGCGGCCAAGTTGCTCGCCGACGCCGAAGCCCAAGCAGCCGTCGCTTTAAGCGACGCCCGGGCCGAGGCGGCTGCTATCGCTGCCAAGGCACACCAAGACAGTGAGATGACTATCGAAGCGGCAAACGCTACCCGCGACCGGATCCTCGACGACCTGGCCCGACGTCGCCGGGTAGCGTCGGTTCAGATAGAACAGCTCCGCGCAGGGCGGGAGCGTCTCATTGAGAGCTACGCGCTGGTGCGTCGGACTCTGGACGAAGTCCAGTCTGAGCTCGCAAGAGCTGACGCAGAAGCCCGGGCGGCCGCTGACGCTGTCGGACGTCGACTTCGCTCGGCGTCACAGGTGCCCGGTGACGACCTCGGGGAGCTCGACAGGAACGCCGCCGGGGTGTCTGAGCCCGATCTCGCGGTGACCAGCGATGCTGGCGTGGAGGCCGATCAGCCTCCTAGCGCCGCTGTCGACGTCTCTTCTAGCGTTGCTCTCGACGTCCCCTCTGACGCCGCCTCTGAGGATGCGGTGGGCCAAGCGGAAGCGGTCGAGCTTGGAACCCCCGAGGGAGTCGGCCCCGACCGGCCTGTTAGCGCAGTGGACGAGCTTTTCGCCCGGATAAGGGCCAACGCTCAGGGGGGTGACGTTGAGCGATCAGGCGTTCAGGCCACAGTCGATCTTCGGGTGCCTTCGACGGCGCCCGAGGAGGCACAAGGAAAGTCCGACGAGGCAAAACAAAAGTCAGTCTCGCGGGCTGAGGACGTGGCCGTTGACACCCCGGCGGCCGCTGCCGACGCCGAAGAGGTCGAAGGAGGGTTGACCGACGACGAGGAAGGGCTGCTAGAACAGCGAGAGGCGGCTATAGGAGAGCTGGAGCAGCAACTGACACGAGCTCTCAAGCGCGCGCTGCAAGACGAGCAGAATGACCTGCTTGACAAGCTGAGGATTCTCAGCGGAGACCTGAGCGTAGAGCGTCTCCTCGGACCAGAGCCGGATCAGCTGGGAAAGTACCGGGCGATGGTAGACCCATCTCTGGTGGAGGCGGGCCGCAGGGGCGGTGAGCTCGCCACGCTGAGCTTCGGACTGCTACAAGGCGAAGGCGACGAACCCACAGCCCTCGTGGACGTCGAAGACCTTGCCAATAGTTGTGCCGCCAGCCTGGTCGGGGCTCTTCGCAGACGGCTCGAGCAGGCGATCGGGGCGGAGTCGGTGCTGGGGGGAGAAGGAAACCCCGACGAACGCGACGGTCTGGTCGAAGCGATCGGCTCGGCATATCGCGAGTGGAAATCCCAGCGCATCGAGCGGCTGGTAGGAGACGCCCTTTGCGCAGCCTTCGCCCGCGGCACCTGGACCTTGACCCCGCCCGGCGAGGGATTACGCTGGTTGGTGGACGACCTCGACGGGGCATGCCCGGACTGCGATGACGACGCCCTGGCGGGGGTCCTTTCCAAGCCTGAGGAGTTCCCGACCGGTCAGCTGCATCCTCCTGCTCACGTCGGTTGCCGTTGCATGCTAGTTCCTGTGGTGGTCGCCGCATCACGAGCGGGATGACCCTGTAGGCTCGGCGTCGCCGATGCGTACCCCACAAGATTTCAGCCGCAAGATCCCACGCGCGTCTCGACGTGTGCGCATAGCACTGATCGTCGTCGCGGTGCTGATCATCGTCGCAGTGTTTTCCTTGAGGGGTCTGGCGATCCTGTGGACCGACTACCTGTGGTTCGACTCCGTCCACTTCCAGTCGGTGTTCCGGACGATAATTGCAACCGAGATCGTCCTTTCGGTGGTGTTCATTGCCATCTTATTCCTGCTCATCTTCGCGAGCCTGACGGTCGCCAGCCGTCTCGCACCTCGCCCCGACGAGATGGGACCGGTGACCGAGCTGGTAGCGAAGTACCGAACCTTTGCTGCCTCACGAGCCGGCCGGCTGCGGGTTCTCGCCGCCGCTGTCTTCGCCGTTTTAGGAGGCATAGGGGCCGACAGGCAGTGGAAAACCTGGGACATGTTCCGCTACCAGGTCAGCTTCGGGGTGGTCGACCCGCAGTTTCACAAGGATGTGTCCTTCTACGTCTTCGAGCTGCCCTTCATAAACTTCCTGATCGGATGGGCCTTCGACGCGACGGTTGTGTTGATCCTCCTGACGGCGGTGTCGTACTACTTGAACGGAGGGATAGTCCTCCAGGCGCGGTACGAGCGGGTGAAGCCCGCAGTGAAAGCCCATCTTTCGGTGCTGCTCGGGATCCTGGCTCTCATCAAAGCTGT
The DNA here is from genome assembly GCA_021799445.1 of Actinomycetes bacterium. Lineage (GTDB taxonomy): Bacteria > Actinomycetota > Acidimicrobiia > Acidimicrobiales > Palsa-688 > JAJZAM01. The sequence continues at coordinate 242 of JAJZAM010000258.1, read as the reverse complement.
CGCCTATTACTACAACCGTCTGTCTTTGGTGCTGTCACGGTCGCACATCGTCGACGGCGCGACGGCTACCAGCGTGCACGCGTCCGCACCGGCGAAGTTCCTTCTCATGGTCATAGCGGTCATCGCCGCTGTGCTGCTGCTGGCGAACATTCGCCAGCGAGGGTGGGTACTGCCCACAGTGGGAGTAGCCCTGTGGGCGTTGGTGTCCCTGTTGGCTGGAACCGTCTACCCGGCGTTGTACC
>JAJZAM010000257.1 GCA_021799445.1 Actinomycetes bacterium | reverse complement strand
TCTCCGCCGGCAGCGCAGGCTCGCCACGTCGACAGACGAGAGACACGTCGGGGTCGACTTCCCGCCCGGCCAGGTAGCACCACGCCGTGTTACGGGCGGCTGCGGGACCCCCTCGCCGAGCGCGTCTGAGCAGGCTCAAGTCTCCCCCGGCTGGCGGCTTGTAACCCCACAGAGTGTCTTGGAGAGGCGACACCGACGCGTCGTCTACGACGACTACCGCTGCCCGGCTGGCCGTCTGGTAGACGGACGAGAGCGTCTGGCGGAGCCCCTCGGCGTCGTCGCGCACGGGGATAGCGAACGCCACAGCGCAGACCTGCGGTGAGGCCGCGGTTGGGGGGACTGGATCTGCGATCCCAGTGTCCACCAAGCGCCTGGCGAGCAGCCCGGCGGCCGGGTCGTCGCTGACCGGCTCCCCGGCGGACCAGGCGTCTACCAGGCGCGACCCGCGCTGGGAAAGTCGGAGGATCCTGGTAGGGGTACCCCCCACGACAAGATCACGACCCGGGCGTGTCACCCCTACGGCGAGGTTGAGACGAAAGCCGGGAGGGATCGGCTTTCGCTTCGCAGGGCGATTGACGCCCGGCGTCACCGGGATGTCATGCCGGCGTCGACCGGAAGCAGAGCACCCGTCACGGCGGACGACTCCCGGCTGCACAACCAGGCGATCAGAGCCGCAGGCTCGTCGGGGTCTATCAGCCTCGCCAGGAGATGATGCTGCGCGAACTCACCCGGCGAGTCCAGGCCGTAGATGGCGGCGCTTGCGTCGAGCATGAAGCCAGACGTCGAGCCGGGCGCGACCGCGTTAGCGGTGACGCCGTGAGGTGCCAGTTCCGCAGCCAGGCTCCTCACCAGGCCGAGCACCCCATGCTTAGCGGCGCTGTAGGCGCCGAGAAGGGGAATTCCGACCATGCCAGCGCTGGACGTTACGGCTACGTAGCGGCCGTGCCTCGGCTGCGGGGAGTCGAGCATGGCTGGGACGGCGGCCTTGGCCAGCCGCCAAGGTCCTTCAAGGTTCACCGAGATCATGGCTTCCCACGTCTCGTCCGAGGTCGCCCAGCTTTCCGTACCCCCGGCGATCGCTCCCGCCACCGAAACGGCGGCGTCGAGACGGCCGTAACGTCTCATTGCCGAATCAACAGCCGAGCGCAGGTCGCTTTGCGAGCGCACGTCGCCTACCACCGCCTCGCAGCCATCCGGCCCGCCGCAAGCTTCTACGTTGCGTTCCAGGTCGGCTCTGCTCGATAGCGGATATTGCAGCGCCGGGTCGTTCTCGCAGCGGTCGAGAAGGACCAGCCGCCAGCCCGCCGCCGACAATCTGCGGGCAACGGCAGCGCCGATGCCCCGGGCGGCGCCGGTCACGACGGCTACCGGGGTGGCCTGCCCGCCGGTGCCGTCCAAAGCCCCGCACCCCTCGGCGTCTTCACGCAAGGACGTCACTGCCGCCAACCCGCCGGGGCTTCGGCGTCGGCGATCGAGGAGGAAAGGCTCGTATCGGGCCAGCCGGTGACGCTGTCAGCGAGGTTCGCCGCCCAGAACTCAAGGATGCCCTCGCCGAGGTCACCCGAAGACGCCTCCGGGTTGCCGAGCACACCGTTAGCGCTCACCGAGCGCACCCCTAAGCGGCGCAGCGCGCTGATCACCTCCGCCAAGGGCAGTTCGCAGCCGTCGCTGGCGGGAGGAACGCACCCGACGAGGTCAGGCCTGAGCGCCATGATCACCGACGTCTCGACCCGGCCGGCGTGGGCGTCCGCCCCGGGAGGAAGCGGAGGGCACCAGCCTCTGACGTTGCGGGACTCGCCGGTCAAAGTGCCGACGGCGATTCGGAGGGCGCCGGCGTTACCCCCGTGAGCCGACACGAACAGCAACCCGCCGAACGCGTCCGCGGACCGACCGACCTCGACGAGGACGTCGCGAAGGACCCTGTTGCCGACCGACAGCGTCCCTGGGAAGCCGGCGTGCTCGCCGCTGGCCGTGTAACACAAGGCGGGGCCGATGACGACGTCAGCACGCTTGGAAGCCAGACGCTCGCACAGCTCGGATGCGATAGCCGTGTCAGTCCCCAGCGGCAGGTGCGGGCCGTGCTGCTCGGTCGACCCGACGGGAACGGCGAGGAGGCTGGCCGGTGCGATCGACGCAATCTCGGTCCAGGTGAGCTCGGCTAGGTAAGCGCCTCCCATGATCTGCGGCCAGCGCCTTTCAGACAGCGACTTTGCCTCGCCGAGATGACAGCAGCGTGACCGGAACGGAATGGCCCGCTCCTGGGGAAGGCACCCTGCCAGGATCCACCGCCTCTAGAAGAGTGACGCCGTGACCTTTCACGCACTCTGGGTCCGGGCCGTCCAAGGGCAGGCCAGTGAAGAACTTGGCGGCCATGCAACCCCCCTGGCAGGAGTCGAAGGAGCCGCACGAACTGCACGCCCCCGCCGAGTGAGGTTCGCGTAGTGATCTAAACAGAGGCGAATCCCTCCAAACAGCCGCGAAACCGCCGGCGTCTTTCACGCTGCCCGCCTTGAAGTCGTCGTGGAGCACGAAAGGGCAGGCGTAAACGTCACCTACCGGGTCTATAAGGCACACGACCCTTCCCGCCCCGCACATGTTCAGCCCGGCGAGCGGCTCCCCGAGCGCGGAGAGGTGGAAGAAGGAGTCGCCCGTCAGCACTCCGGGGTTGCCGGTCAGCCAGCGGTACAGGCGGACCTGCTGGCGCTGGTCGAGGTGCAGGCGGTTCCAGACTTGCGCTCCCCGGCCTGAGGGGCGAAGCCTGGTGAGGCGAAGCACGGCTCGGTAACTTGCGGCCAGATCGGCGAACCCGTCGAGCTGGTCGACGTTGGCGGCGGTCACGACGACAGAGATCTTGAAGCCGGCGAAACCGGCCGCCGAAAGGTTGTCCATCGCACGGCGCGCTGCGGCGTAACTTCCTTGACCGCGCACCGCGTCGTTGGTTGCGGCGTCGACTCCGTCGAGGGAGATCTGCACGTCGACGTAGTCCATTCCCGCCACCTGGCGGGCACGCCGGGGGCTCATCGTGTACCCGTTGGTGGAGAATTTGACCCCAACCTTGCTTTGCACCGCGTATTCGACAAGGTCGTAGAAGTCGGGTCGGATCGTGGGCTCGCCGCCGCCCACGTTGACGTAGAAGATCGACATGGCCGCCATCTCGTCTATGAGCCTCCTCGCCTGAGCGGTCGTGAGCTCAGCGGGATCGCGACGCCCCGACGAAGACAGGCAGTGCACGCAAGACAGGTTGCAACCGTAGGTGAGCTCCCACGTTAGGCAGATCGGGGAGTCCAAACCTAAGGCGAGCTGGTCGACCAGGCGCCGGGTTTCAGCAGGCACGGATCATCCCACTTCGAGCCAAGCTGGCTAGCGCACGCAGGTAGGAAGTCTGCTCGTCATTGGG
>JAJZAM010000256.1 GCA_021799445.1 Actinomycetes bacterium | reverse complement strand
CCTGCTCGAATCGGACGCTGGGATTATCGACGCCCCGCTGGGCCGTTCCCCAAGAGACCCGACCCGTTTCAGCGTCCGAGCCGGCGGCAGGGAGGCAAGGACCCGCTACGAAGTCTTAGAGCGGTACCGGGGTGCCGCCGAGTGCAGCCTCCTAGCGCTGACACTCGAAACGGGAAGGACGCACCAGATCAGGGTGCACGCGTCGGCGATCGGCCACCCCGTCGTGGGCGACGCCCGCTACGGGGGCCGTTCCGGGCCTTTCAGGAACATGCTAGCGCCCGAACGTGTGTTCCTTCACGCTGGGACTCTCGGGTTCGACCACCCGGGAAGTGGGCTTCGGATGGAGTTCTCGTCGCCGTTGCCAACGGACCTTGCCGGCGTTCTTTCGGGTCTCAGCTAGCCGCCATGCGCACGATGGCGTTCACGGCGGCGGCTGCGACGGGGCTGCCGCCCCGCTCGCCGGTGTTGGTGATCGAAAACTCCGACAGGGACGACTCCCACAGGCGCCTCTTGGCGTGGTCGGCGCCTACGTAGCCGACCGGGAGACCGACGACCGCCGCAGGTTCGAGCAGGCCGGAGTCGGCCAGATCCAACAGCATCGCAAGAGCGCTCGGCGCGTTACCGATCACCCACAACGCCCCCTGCGGGTGAAGGTGGGCGGCTCGGCGTATCGCTTGGGCTGATCGGGTGCTGCCCGGCGGGACTCCCGCGGCGGTAGTCGTCACGCCTTCGATCAGGTCAAGGGCGCACACGACCGGGGCGCCAGCGCGGAGCGCGGGCATTCCCGCTACGACCATCCGGGAGTCGCAGACGACCGTCGCCGAGGCTCGGAAAGCTTCCAACACCCGCTCTACAGCCCTCGATCCGACCCGAGCCGACGAGGCGAAGCTTTCGTCGGCGGTGGCGTGAACCATGCGAGCGACCACCGACCTGGCAGGCTCGGACCATGACGACAGGTCGACGCGCGAGGCCATGATCGAGTACGACTCAAGCTCGATCGGATGGACCCGCGGCGGCGTTGAGCTCACGGTGAGACCCCCTGCCCGGCAAAGTCGAACATCATTATCGAATCGGTAGGGCAGACTTCCAAGCAGGAGAGGCAGTCGTTGCACAGGCCGTCGGTCACGGCCAATCCGCCCGCGCGTGGGGTGATCGCGCTGGTAGGGCAGGTGGATACGCACGAGCCGCAGCCGCTGCAGTCGGAGCTGACTCTCACCGTCACGGCCTGTACCCCCTCGGTGTCACCATCCGGTCGCCGATCCAGCGGGTCGTTGTCGAGCCGACCACGACAAGCGAGAACATCCCGACCGTTCGCGGGTCGAGATCTCCGAGAACCGTCCGGATGATCGTCTGGGAGGGCCGCCCGGCTTCGGTCACCACCGCAGCCGGCGTCGAAGGGGGTCTGTGCCGGGACATGATCTTCAAAGCTGCCGGCAGCTGCGTGGAGCGCCGCGCCGAGCGCGGGTTGTAGAACGACACGACGAAGTCCGCCTCCGCAACGGCGGCAACCCTGCGCTCTATGTGCTCCCACGGTGTGAGAAGATCCGACAGGGACACGGTGGCGTGGTCGTGGCCGAGGGGCGCTCCGAGGAGTGCCGCGGCGCTCAGGGCGGCCGTGACACCGGGAACCACCCGCACGGCGGGGGTGTGCGATAGCGCAGCGCCGGGCCGTGCGCCGCCTCGCCCGGGCGGGTGGAGCGCGCCGAGATCCTCGGCGACTTCGAAGGTCAAAGAAGCCAACGCGTAAACCCCGGGATCGCCCGAGCAGACAAGCGCAACGTTACGGCCCTGCGCAGCAAGCTCCAAAGCGTGGCGTACCCGGTCGACTTCGGCGCCTATCGGGTACGCGAAGACGTCCTGAGAGCTTGACAGCAGGTCCCGGACGGCCTCGACGTAGCCGCTGTAGCCGACTACAGCGTCGGCGTGCCTGACCGCGGCGGCCGCCTGGAAGGTTCTCATGGCAGGGTCGCCCGGGCCGAGTCCAACCACCTGAAGCGACCCGGGGGGAGACAGCCTTCGTGCGATAGCGACCGTCGAGTCGCGGGTGGCGCTCACGGTCTTCGTCGACACGAGATGCGACCCGGGGCCGGCGGCGACGACAGCAGCGGCTTCGGCTACCGAAGGGGTGCCAACGGCGTTTTTCACGATGTCGCTCGGGTTGGGCACTTCGACAGAGGCGAGCAGGTCGGCTTCTAGGGCGACGATCCCCACCCCGAGGCGCTCCGCCAGCTCCACGATCGCCGGTTCGGACGCTTTGGCGTCCAGCGTGGCGACTTCAGCGACGGCCGCCGCGTCCACTCCGGCGCCGGTGAGAACCCGGCGGACTGTGTCGTAGAGGCCGTCGGCCGACGCTCCTTTGCTCGCCCCGACCCCGACCACCAGGCAGCGGGGGACCAGGTTGACCTCGCCCGGTCGGGTCCGCCCGGAGCTGTCAGTGACCCGAAGACGAGGTGGCGCGGACGCTCCGGCCGCCTCGGCGGTGCCGGCCCTTTCGAGACCGGCCAGTCGGGCGGGGAGGGGCCATGACAAGAGCGCGTCGTCGACGCTCAAGGTCGGCGGGTTGCCGTCCACCCACCTGCGCGCGAGCCCGGCCACGTCGCCTCGCGCTGTGAAGCCTTCGATAGCGTCGACAGCGGGCAGGCCCGCCAGGTCCGTGGCAGTCGAGATCACCGGTGTCGCACCCGTCAGCGCTGCTACCAGCCGGGCAAGGTCGTTGCCGTGCCGAGCGTGACCGCCGGAGATAACCACGGCGTGCTTAGCGGTCTCGTCGACTGACACCACGGCCGGGTCGTGGTGCTTGTCGTCGAGCAAGGCTGCCACAGCCCGGACCGCCACGGCGGCCGCGGCGAACACGATCAGGCCGTCGCATCTACCCCACTCCTCGCGGACTGCGTCCATCAACTTTCCGTGGCGGTGCTCGTAGGGGAGCTTCGCAGCGAGAGCGGCTCCCCGGTCGGTTATCGACACTGAGACGAAACGCGCTTGGCGTCCCGGGTCGCTCACCTTGGTTGTCCCGTCCCGCCTTGGGGACCCCAGCAGACGAACACCGGGTTCTCAGCTCTAAGGCGCAGGGATCCGTCCTCGCCGAGCGGCGCGGCGCGGCTTACGGAAACCTGGACCATCGACCCGAGCCTGCTCGCCCCTTCGAGGGCACGGCTCATCGACGCGTACACGGCGACCACCCTCCCTCCGGGGCGCAGCCTGCAAAGCGCAGCGTCGAGCACCGCGATCCCGCCGCCCCCGACGAAAACCCTGTCGGGGTCAGCTAGAGCGTCGAAGGCGCCCGGGGCTTCGCCTTCGAGCACCCTCACCCCGGTGCCCGTCGTGTTGGCTCGCAGCGCGCGCAGCTGGGCCGGGTCCCTCTCCAAAGCGTAAACGCTGAGGCCGGGAGCGACTGCAG
>JAJZAM010000255.1 GCA_021799445.1 Actinomycetes bacterium | reverse complement strand
GTCGTGGGTTACACGCGACGTCTTACCGTGCATCACCTTGTTACGCACCACGCTCGCGCCGTAAAGGGCTCCTATGCACTGATGTCCGAGACATACGCCTAGCACGGGGACACGACCGGCGAAGAAGTCGATCGCGTGCATGCTCACCCCGGCTTCCTCAGGCCTTCCCGGTCCCGGCGAAACCAGGACACCGTCTGGCCGGAGATCGGCAGCTTCGCCGACGCTGATCGCATCGTTTCGGTACACCAAGGGTTGCGCCCCGAGCTCCCCGATGTACTGGACGAGGTTGTACACGAACGAGTCGTAGTTGTCTATCACCAACACCCGGACCATCCCGCCAAGGTATCGTCCCAACGGCCGGGCAGAAAGCCCTACTATCAGGGAATGGCGAGGAAGACCAAAGACGCCCGACCAGGCCGAGTGACCCCCAAGGGCGGACCCCCCAAGCGCAGGGTGGCGGCCGCCGCAGGCCAGACTGAAACCACGAGTGGTCGCTACACAGCGCCGATACCGGCAGAGTTCAAGGTCAGCCCTTGGTGGGTGCCGGCGCTTATGATCGGGTTCTTCGGGGTCGGTATCGTTGTCATCCTGCTCAACTACCTGAGCCTGCTCGGGGGACCAGCAAGCAACGTCTACCTTTTCGTCGGTCTCGGCCTCATCGTGGCCGGCTTCGTCACCTCGACTAGATGGCACTAGCCAAGATGACGAGGCCGGGTCCGCAGCGCGCTGTCTAGCCCAGGCGCTCTATGACGGTGGCGTTCGCCATACCGCCACCTTCGCACATGGTCTGAAGGCCGTAACGGCCGCCTGTCCGCTCCAGCTCGTTGAGTAGGGTCGCCATGAGCTTGGTTCCCGACGCGCCCAGGGGATGGCCGAGGGCTATAGCCCCACCGTTCACGTTCACCTTGGACATGTCCGCGTGGTGCTCCTTCGCCCAAGCGAGGACAACCGGGGCGAACGCCTCGTTTATCTCGACTAAGTCGATGTCTTCCATCGTCAGTTTGGACCGCTCGAGCACCTTCTTGGTGGCCGGGATAGGCGCTGTGAGCATGATCTGAGGGTCGTCACCGGCGAGGGCGAAACCGTGGAACCGGGCGCGCGGCGTCAAGCCGAGCTCCGAGGCTTTCTCCTCGCTCATAACGAGCACGGCGGAAGCCCCGTCTGTTATCTGCGAGGAGTTACCGGCAGTGATCTTGCCGTCCTCCTTGAAGGCCGGCTTCAGCTTCCCGAGGCTCTCAACGGTGCTGTCAGGCCTGATCCCCTCGTCGGTTCTCACCAACTCGTCAGATTCGGTGACCTTACCGGTTTCTTTGTCCTTGTGCTTGGAGACTACCGGGACTATCTCCTTGTCGAAACGGCCTTCTGCCGTTGCTTGAGCCGCTTTTTGGTGGCTGGAAGCGCTGAAGGCGTCTAGATCCTCGCGACTTAGGTTCCAGCGTTCTGCGATCATCTCTGCCCCGATGCCCTGGGGAACCAGGCCGCCTTTAGGGGCGTAGCGCAAACCTACAAGAGGACCAAACGGCATGCCCATGCCCTGGCCTGCGCTGCCACCCATCGGGACCAGGCTCATAACCTCCACCCCGGCGGCGATCGCCACGTCATACTGGCCTGCCATGACCCCTTGGGCGGCGAAGTGAAGTGCCTGCTGGGAGGAGCCGCACTGGCGGTCCACTGAAGTGCCCGGTACGGACTCGGGAAATCCGGCGGCCAGAACGGCGTTGCGAGCGACGTTGAAGGCTTGAGCTCCGGTCTGGCTCACACAGCCCATGATCACGTCATCGATTAGCGCCGGGTCCAAATCGCTACGGGCAACGAGGGCCTTTAAGACCTCGGCGGCCAGATCGACCGAATGCCACCCTGACAGCTTCCCGTGGCGTCGGCCGCCCGCGGTGCGTACAGCGTCGACTATTACAGCGTTCGGCATAGCTACTCCCTAGGTTTGAGTTTTTGTCTAAACCGAAGATACCGCCGCAACGCCAGCGACCGACAGGCGGTCACGTCCTGGCAGGCTTATTTGTCCGGCTGGGGGGTGAGGCGGAGATAGGGACGGAGCTCCCTGAAACCTTTCGGGAACCTCTCCTTAGCCGCGTCATTGTCTATGGCTGGAGATATGATCACGTCTTGGCCTTCCTGCCAGTCAGCGGGGGTCGACACTGAGTACTTCGCTGTCAGCTGCAGCGAGTCGAGAGCCCTTAGTATCTCCTGGAAGTTCCGCCCGGTGCTTTGCGGGTAGGTGATGGTGAGCTTCACCTTCTTGTCAGGCCCGATCACGAAGACAGAACGCACGGTGACAGTGTCCGACGCGTTCGGGTGGATCATCCCGTAGAGTCCGGCCACCTTGCGGTCTGGGTCGGCAATTATCGGGAAGTTGACCGACGTGCCCTGGGTGTCGTTGATGTCAGGGATCCACTCGTTGTGGGAGTCGACGGCGTCGACGCTGACGGCGATCACTTTGGTGTTTCGACGGGCGAACTCGCCTGCCAGCTTCGCCACCGCTCCGAGCTCAGTGGTGCATACCGGGGTGAAATCCTTGGGGTGGGAGAACAAAACACCCCAGCTGTCCCCGAGCCACTCGTGAAAGTTGATGGTCCCCTGCGTGGTTTGCGCAGTGAAGTTCGGTGCCTCATCGCCTAGCTGCAATGCCATTCTTGGTGATCCTCCTTTTTGAGAAGTTGTTGCCGAATTTGTTGCCGATCCGCGTGGACCTCACCCCGACCAACAGGGTTACTGGCCGACAGCGCCTCGGGGCGCCGATCACGCAAGCTCAGGCTACCTCTAAGCGAAGGGTAAGCCGATAAACTTTGTCAACTTTCACTCCAGGCTATTCTCTCGCTTCGGAGACGTTCCAAGCAGCGCAGCCGAATCTCTCCTGCGACTTTTAGGTGGGCCCCAGGCCTAGTTGGCGCCGTGACTCTCAAGGCGACTCCTGTGGAGCTTGACGAGTCCTGAACACCCGCGAAAGACGGTTCGCCAGTAAAAGAAGCTGACCATTTCGGGTCGGCAGCAACGTTCCTCGCTGCAGCTTCGATGGCCTCTCCCGCTCGGACCAGATCGGTGCCAAGCGGGACTACAATGTCTATTAATGCTTTACTATCATTCTCTGTGTCATTCACCAGTGTGCGGATGTCGCCGTTAGGCACGTAGATGACCCCACCGTCGGCTCCCCGCAGACGGGTAACACGGAGGGTGACACCCTCTACGGTCCCAACCGTTGCCGTCGAACCGGTTCCTACGGTCACACGGTCGCCGACACCAAACTGATCTTCGGCGAGTAGTAGAACCCCTGAGAGGAAGTCTTTTACCAGGCTTTGTGCACCGAAACCCAGAGCGGCTCCGATCACTGTCGCCGTCGCCACGAAAGGCAACAGGCTGATATTAAACTGACCTAGGATCGTGAGGATGG
>JAJZAM010000254.1 GCA_021799445.1 Actinomycetes bacterium | reverse complement strand
CGCAGTCAAGAAGTGGCGTCTAGACGGTCGGGACTTCGAACCTGACCCGCAGTCGACCCTCGCTGATCAGGGGGTAGGACACAAGTCCCTGCTCGTCTTCACGGTTTGATGGGATCACTGTGAGCACTGTCCGGGTGATGCCCGACGGCGTAAAGCTGCAGGGCCGGCATGGGGAGACGATCCTCGACGTGATCCGCCGGTCCGGTTACCGCTGCCGTTACGGCTGCCGGCGGGGTGGCTGCGGTCGTTGCCGCGCAACGCTGCTCGCCGGGGCTGTGGACTACCCAGCAGCAGTCGCTGACAGCGTTCTGTCGCAATCGGCACGCCGAGCGGGGGAGTGCCTTTTGTGCCGGGCGGTGCCTGTCGGTGAGGTCACCGTTGAGTTGACCGACGAGCACCTGACACCGGTGGCCCCGTGGCTGCACAACAGCAAGCTTGTCGTTTCAGCGGTACTGAGCAGCACTAACAAAGGAGGAAGCACATGGCAGTGATGAGACTAGGGTACGTTCACATCCGGGTGACGGACCTGCAAGCCGCCCGACGCCACTACGAGGACACGCTGGGAATGTACGTGGTTGCCGAGGAGCCGGGCCGGCTGTACTTGAAGGCTTGGGACGAGTACGACCACCATTCCGTCGTGCTGGAAGAAGGCGGGGTTGGCCTGGTCAAGCTCGGCTACAAATGCGAGAGCTCTGACGACCTTGAAGTCCACGAGGACAAGTCGAGGCGTTTCGGGGTGAGTGTCTCTAGGTTCTCCAAGGGGGATAACCTCGCAGTGGGAGAAGGCGTTCGGGTGACCTTGCCGTCCGAGCATGTCGTAGAGCTCTACGCTGACATCGAGTACCGGGGTAGCGAGGTCGGGACGATAAACCCTGACCCTTACCCGCGCAGCCTTCACGGGGTGGGTGTGCCCCGCATAGACCACGCTCTTGTGACATGCGAAGATCCCGACGCTGTAGAACGTTACTTCTCGGAGTGCCTCGGGTTCCGATCCTCGGAGCGGGTGATCACAGATCCTGCTTCTCCCGAGCTGCTCGGCTCGTGGATGTTCTGCGGCAACAGCCCCCACGACATTGCGTTCATCAAAGGGCCGAACGCGAAGCTTCACCACTTCGCTTACCTGCTTGAGGACTGGACGTCGATCCTCAAGGCCGGGGACCGCTTTTCTATGGACGACGTCCCTATCAGCACCGGCCCGACCCGTCACGGCATAACCCGGGGAACGACGATCTACTTCTTCGACCCGGCAGGTAACCGCAACGAGGTCTTCGCCGGCGGCTACCAGACTTTCGCGGACTTTCCGACGATCACCTGGACGGCCGACCAGCTCGCCAAGGGCATCTTCTACATCTCACGCGAGCTCGACGAGAACTTCACGTCGGTCCTCACCTGATCGATGCCTCGGCGGGTTACCATCGAGCCCGTTGGCCGGGAGGTCGACTGCGGCGACGACCAGACGATCCTTGACGCTTGCTTGCGGGCTGGAGTGTGGCTGCCGCACGCTTGCACGCACGGAACGTGCGGCACTTGTAAAGCACGGATCGTCGCCGGCGAGGTCGATCACGGTGAGGCGTCGCCGTTCGCTCTCATGGATTTCGAGCGCGACGAGGGTATGGCGTTGCTCTGCAGCGCTATACCCCTCGGCGACGTCGTCGTCGAAGCCGACGTCGAAGCCGAACCCGGAGTCGAACTTTTCGCTGTCGAGGATCGCGTTGGCCGGGTTGTCGCCGTCGAAGAGCCAGGGCGGGACATCCGGCGCCTCCGGATAGCATTGGACCGGCCTTTGCGCTTCAACGCCGGCCAGTACGTCAGCCTGAAACTGCCCGGGAGTGACGAGACTCGTTCTTACTCGCTGGCTAACCCGCCTAGCGTTGGCTCCGAGTTAGAACTGCACGTGAAGCGCACGCCGGGCGGGAAAGCATCTGACGGATGGATTTTCTCTAGGCTCGCCGTGGGTGACTCGATCGAGCTGGCCGGCCCGTTCGGTCGTTTCTTCCTGCGTCCGCAGCGCTCGGAGCCGGTCCTGATGGTCGCCGGTGGCACCGGTCTGGCCCCGCTTATGTCCATGATCCGCCACATTCTCGACGTCGGACTGCCCCAAACGGTGTGCCTCTACCATGGAGCGAGGAGTCGGGCCGACCTGTACGACGCCGACCGCCTGGCCGACCTGGCCGATAAGCACCCTGGTAGGCTTCGCTACGTTCCGTGCCTGTCGGAGGAGGCTTGGGACGGGCGGCGAGGCTTGGTAACCGAAGTGATCGCAGAGGACTTTTCGCGTTGTGCTGGGCACGTCGCCTACGTTTGCGGGCCGCCTCCGATGGTCGACGCGACCCTGAAGGTGCTCATGGAGCGGCGCCTGTTCCCACGGGACATCTACAGGGAAGACTTCTACGATGAGTCCGACAAGGCTAACGGTGCCGTGCGAAGCCCGCTGCTGCGACGCTGAGCTGGTCGTTGTCGTGCGCCACGGCGAACCCGTGTCGTACTGCGACGGCGGGCTCACGCCGAACGGTCGCCACCAGATCGAGCTGTGCGGGGCAGCGCTGGCCGGTCAGCTCCACTTCAGCGTGAAGCAGCGTTCGAGCTTTGAGCGTCCTGCTCGGGTAGTGACTTGGACTAGTCCGTCGCGCCGTTGCCGGGAGACGGCGTCGACGCTGGTAGCAGTGCTACGCGACGAAGGTTTCCTGGCGCGGCGGGCGCGGGTCCGTTGGGAGTTGGCCCCGGTCCAGGTTCGCACGCCGTCGGGCATGGTCGACCTGGCGGCTGTCATTCCCGAGGTGGAGGAAGGTCCCGCAGCCGGCGATCTCGAGCGGTTCTGGGAGAAGCATCGAAGTGGTGAGAACCCTTTTGCGCTCTGGGAGGTGGGGGAGTTCCCAAGCTTCGAGCCCCTTGTGAGTGTCCAAGCCCGCCTTGAGGCACTAGACAGCGACATTCTGTCCCCTGGAGTTTCGGAGATCGACGCAGAATGTGGTGTCAGAGTGCTCGTGACCCACTGCGAGAACATCCGCCTCTTAGAACAAAGTTGGGGTTTGGCGGACCCGCCTGGAGCGGCCCTCGGCGAAGCGCGACTTTATCGTTCGGGGTGTAGGGCCGAGCGGTGCGGCCGCGCACTATGGACGAGTAAAATGCAAGGTGGCTCGGATAGCGGGGAGGAGGCACGGACTTGACCCCCAAGGCTTCGACAGCTCCAGTGGATATCGCGGGGGACACTGTCCAGTCGGTCGGGACGGCCCTCGACGTTCTCGGCTGCCTGGCTGAGAGTCCCGAGTTGGGCGTGACTGAATTAGCGCGCAGGCTGGGTGTCGCTAAGAGCACCGCACACCGTCTGCTTGCCACGCTTTGCGCTAAGGGGCTCGTCGAGCACTGTCCTGACAGCGCAAAGTACCGCCTCGGGCAACGACTCCACGAG